>CALLPT010000058.1 GCA_938015575.1 uncultured Acidimicrobiales bacterium | reverse complement strand
TGCTCGGTCTCATCGCGCTCGCGGGCGTCTTCGTCATCGTGCTCAGCGGCGGTAACTCCGGCGAGCAGAACATCTGGGGCGACCTGGCCGCGGTCGGCGCGCTGTTGTGCTGGTCGTCGTACTTCGTGGTCGCCAAACGTGTGAACGCCGTCGTGAGCCCGACCGACTTCACGATCTCGGCCGCCGTCATCGTTGCCGCAACCAACGCACCGCTGGCATTGCTGTTCGGTCAATCGTTGGCGTGGCCATCACTCGAGAACCTGCTCTGGATCCTGGGAATGGCCCTGGGCGCCGGCATCCTCGGCCACAACCTCATGAATTGGGCGATCGTGCGCATTCCACTGTGGCTCGGGTCGACGTTCACCCTTTTCGTACCCGTCGTCAGTTCTGCGCTCGCGTGGGCATTTCTCGACGAAGCGCTCAATCTTCGCCAGATCGCTGGCATGACGGTCACGGTGATGGCACTGGGGATCCTCGTGTGGTTCCAACAGACCGAGCCGACGACACCCCAGCTCGCGACGCCGATCGAGGAGATCGCTACGTGACCAACACGCCCGCCCTCGCACGCGCCACGACAGCACACATCGAACGTTTCGGCGCCGAACCTACGCTCGTGACCCGTGCTCCCGGTCGAGTCAACATCATCGGCGAACACACCGACTACAACGACGGATTCGCGCTCCCCATGGCACTGCCGTTCGACATCGCCATCGCCGCGACCCCGACCGGCGACCGTGTCATCACCGCACAAAGCGAAGGGTTCGATCCGACCACGATCGATCTCGACTCGCCTCCCGACCCCAACGCCGGATGGGCCGCCTATGTCCATGGAATCGCTCATCTTCTCGAAGAAGCCGGGCATCGGATCGGTGGCTGGCAGGGTTGTTTGGCAAGCGACATTCCCGCAGGCGCGAGCCTGTCATCGTCGGCGGCGTTGACGATGGCCGCGGGGCTCGCGGCCTTGGGCGCGGGCGGCTCGACGATCGACCGCATCGAGCTCGCACTGCTCGGGCAACGGGTCGAAAACGAGGTCCTGGGGTTCCCCAGTGGCAACCTCGACCAACTCGCTTCGGTTTCCGGACGCCGCAACAGCGCCAGCCTGATCGACTGCCGATCCGTCGAGGTCACACCGGTGCCGCTGCCCGACGGCGTCGAGATCGTCATCATGGACACCGGCACGCGGCGCGAACTCGTCGACAGCGAGTACGCGGCGCGCCGAGCTGATTGCGAGCGGGCGGCGGCACAGATCGGTGTCGACGCGCTGCGCGACGCCACGATGACTGACCTGGATCGACTGAGCGACGAACAGCTCCGCATGCGGGCGCGCCATGTCATCGGCGAGAACCAACGCACGCTCGACGCGGCCGAAGCGATGCAAGCTGGCGATGCGGCGACGCTGGGGGCCTTGATGTCGGCAAGCCATGCCAGCCTGCGCGACGACTACCACGTCACCAGCCCCGCCCTCGACGCCATGGCGGAGCTCGCACAAACCATGCCTGGGTGCTTCGGGGCCCGGATGACGGGCGGAGGATTCGCGGGTGGCGCCGTCGCCCTGGTCGATGCCGAGGCAACGACCACGTTCATCGACGCAATGGCCGCTTCGTACCGCCCACCGGCCGCGCAGCCAGCCGTCAAACCGGTGCAGTTCTGGCCGGTCACCGCGAACGCCGGCGCGGAGATCCTTCGCTTCCCGAGCTGAACGGTCCGAAAACGAAGAACGCACCCGGCTGCACCGGGTGCGTTCTTCGGTTCTTGTTCCGATCACCAAACGCCGGACTCGACGAGGCGGTGATCCCCGCTCAGTGCGGGCGGCCCCAGTCGGCGGGGCAGCGAGCTACTGGGGGCAGCGCAGCACCTGGCCGGGGAAGATGAGGTCGGGGTCGGTCAGCATCGGCTGGTTCGCCTCGAAGATCTCGGGGTAACGGTTGCCGTCGCCGTACACCTTTTGTGCGATGGCCCACAGGGTGTCGCCGGAGACGACCGTGTGCATGACGGCCTCGGGCTCTTGGGCGTGCACCTCGATCTCTTCGTTGACACGGCCAACGCCTTCGGCGTTGCCGACAGCGAGGATGATCTTCTCGCGGGTTTCCTGGTCGGGGACGAGGCCTTCGATGTAGGCGACGCCGTCATCGAAGCGGATGTCGATGTCGGCGTCGTCGCTCAGGCCGAGGTCGGCGACGTACTTCTCGAGTTCGTTCGACTTCTGGTACTCCTCGAAGCGGCGCTTGGCTGCAGCCTTGATGCGCTCCTGCTTCTTGGCCTGGAAATCGGCGCGGCGCTTCTTGGCTGCGTCGTCTTCGGCTGCCTGCTGGTCCTTGCGGCGAGCCATGGCCTCGGCGGCCATCTTCTTCTGTGCCTCGAGGCCGCGCTGGACAGCAGCATCAGCTGCTTCCTTTTCGCGTTCCTCGGTGCTCTTGCCGATGCCGATCTTTGCGCCAGCGTTGCGTACGAAATCGAACACACCCATGTGTCGACCCTTTCTCTCTCTCCACCGGCCGGTTGGACCGGAGCCGGTCCAGGAATAACCGGCGAGTCAGTATGACGCACTTTGGACCGGATGTATTCCAAACGACGCAATTTCACCGCCATCAAAGCGGCGGGAAGCCGACCAACACCAATAGTGTGAGAGGTGTGGCTCCGCCGGTTCTTGATCGCGTCAAGCAACTGATCGACCCGGCCTTGCGCCTCGCTGTCGACACGCTCGACGAGAACCTGCGACTTCCGGCCGCCTATCACCTGGGCTGGTGCGAAGCAGACGGAACCCCGACGAACGCCGACGCGGGCAAAGGCATGCGGGGCGCACTTGCCGTCCTCGGCGCCGAAGCAGTCGGCGGCTCTGCCGAAGACGCGGTGCCCGGCGCAGTCGCCGTCGAGCTCATCCACAACTTCTCACTCATCCATGACGACATCATGGACAACGACCGGGTCCGTCGACATCGACCCACGGTGTGGGATGTCTTCGGCGTCGGCGACGCCATCATCGTCGGCGACGCGCTCCACGCGCTCGCTTTCCAAATCCTGCTGAGCGACGATGTGTCGGAGCGGACCATGGCCGCAACCGATCGGCTCGGGCGTGCCACCTCGGCGATGATCGCCGGTCAGGCCCAAGACGTCGCCCTCGACCGCAGCACCACGGCGACCCTCGACCAGTGCCTGGCGATGGAGGCGAACAAGACGGGGGCGCTGCTGGCTCAGTCGGTGGCGATCGGTGCCGTGCTTGGCGGCGGCGACGACGCGACCGTCGACGCACTCGAGCAGTACGGCGCCGCGATGGGTGTGGCGTTCCAAGCCGTCGACGACGTGCTCGGTATCTGGGGCGATCCTGCCAAGACCGGCAAGCCAGTCGGAAACGACCTGCGAGAGCAGAAGAAATCCATGCCGGTCGCGGTCGCACTCGATCATGGCGGCCAGATCGGCCAAGCCGTCCAGCTCGCGTTTACGGGCGAGCTGAGCGACGCGGAGATCGTCGAGCTGAGTCGCCAACTCGACGAGGCTGGTGTACGCCGCGACGTCGAAGCGCTCGCCGAACGCCACCTCAACGACGCGATCGGCGCGCTCGACCGCGGCGAGCTCAGCGCCGCTCCTCGGGCCGAACTCGTCGAAGTCGCCCGCTTCGTCGCCAGCCGCTCCAACTAACCGTCGCTCGCAGCGCTCACGTCGCTCGCTGCGCTCGCTTACCGAGCTTGACTTCGTCAAACTCGCAGCTCCGAATGTTGCGGGGGAACGGTGGTGTCTGACCCCGCAGCTTTCGCATGCCCCGGCGGGAAACACCTGGGAAACAGAAGCGCGACGCGGCGTTCACACTGCGCGAACAGGGGCGAAACACCACCTCCATAGCTTGCGGACTCGAAGGGGCCCTGCAGTCGCGCCGGGCCGGGAGGAACCCATGAAACGCAAGTTCATTGTGACGGCGCTCGGCGCCGCCGCATTTGGCCTATTGCCGGCTGCACCCGCAATGGCCCAAGAGGTCAGCGAAGCTGCCGCGGTCCAGGCCGTGCTCGACAACATCTGGGTGTTCATCGCGGGCATCTTGGTGTTCCTGATGCAGGCAGGCTTCGGCCTGGTCGAGGCCGGCCTGACCCGAAGCAAGAACGTCGCCAACATCATGGCCAAGAACATGGCCGACATGTGTGTCGGCGCTTTGGCGTTCTGGGCGACTGGCTACGGCATCGCCTTTGGCAGCGACACGAAGTTGATTGGCACCGATGCGTTCTTCCTGAGCGGCTTCGGCGACGGGTCTTTTGACGGTCTGTACACCGGCTACACCCCGTTCTTCTTCCAGGTCGTCTTCGCCGCAACCGCAGTCACCATCGCGTCGGGTGCCATGGCTGGCCGCACCAAGATCACCGGTTACTTGATCTTTGCGGCAGCCATGTGCGCGTTCATCTATCCGATGGTTGTGCACTCGTTCTGGGGCGGCGGCATCCTCAACGACATCGGCATCGGCGACGCTGCATTCAGCGACTTCGCCGGTTCCACCATCGTCCACTCGGCCGGCGGCTGGGCCGCTCTGATGGGTGCGTACTTCCTCGGTCCACGAATCGGGAAGTACGACGACGACGGCAATCCTCGGGCGATCCCCGGCCACAACATCGCCTTCACCGTCATCGGTGTGTTCATCCTGTGGTTCGGCTGGTTCGGCTTCAACCCCGGTTCCGAACTCGCCGCCGACCATGTGGTCGTGCGGGCTGGTGTGACGACGCTGCTGGCCGCAGCGGCAGGTGGCGTGGCCGCATGCGCCACCATGTGGGCAAAGACCGGGTTCTACGACGTGGCGATGACGGCGAATGGCATCCTCGCTGGTCTCGTCTCGATCACCGCCGGTACCGCCGCGATGACGCCGTTCGGGGCGGTCGTCACCGGCGCTATCGGCGGTGTGATCGTTGTCTTCAGCGTCCTGTTCTTCGACAAGATCCGGATCGATGATCCGGTTGGCGCTGTTTCGGTCCACGGGGTCGTCGGTGTGTGGGGCACCTTGGCCATCGGGCTCTTCTCGAAGTACGACGATGCGTTCCTGGGCCGCGACGACGCCGGCTTGTTCTACGGCGGCGGCATCGAGCAGCTGATTACCCAGGCCATCGGCGTCGTGATCGTCGCTGCTTGGGTCCTGGTCACGACCGGGATCCTGTTCAGCATCCTCAAGGGCGCCAACCTGCTACGGGTGCCCGCCGAGGAAGAAATCGCGGGGCTCGACGTCAGCGAACACGGCACGGCCGGTTACGGCATGGAGCAGAGCTACGGCTGACTTAGCCAACACCTTGGAACGGTTCGCTTCGCTCCGGGCATGAGCAAGGCGGAACCCTGCTGCCGCCGACGACGACACACTCCCCTGTGTCCCGTCGGCGGCAGTTGTCGTTCCTCGCCGTGGCGGGCTCCTCACTTACGGAGTTTCGCCGTGGAACGCGTGAGGACCGACCCGGCGTATCGGTTGGTGGCTATTCGCTGCGGCGGTCCAGGAAGCTGTAGACCTCGACCAGGTCCACGCCGGGGAAGCGGCTGAACGGCTCCCGGGCCGTCGGCAAGCCCGACAGGATGTGACTGCGGTCTCGAGCCGATGGCCATGCCACCGTCGACCAGCGCTGGCGCTGCGACGGATGCGGCTCTCGACAACACATCGGATCCGGGCAGCTCGACACCGTCCGGCGGCTGGTATCACTTCCACGGAAGAAGCGGGCCTGGCGAGCATCGGTCCCGACCGTGATCGCGTGCGGAATCGAACGATCCGTCTCGACATAGGTCACGCACCAGAACTCACCATCGGCAGTGTCGGTGTACTGGTAGTGCAGCGCATAAGCGTCTTCGCTCGTGAACGCCTGGCGCGTGCCCCACTCGCGACACAGGCGCTGACCCTCGACACCACCAAACGGGTCGATCGGCAGCGGGACGTCGTCGTTCTCATAGGCCTTCCACACAACACCCTCGTTGTCGCTGCGCATGAAGTGCACCGTGATGTCGAGGTGTTCGGTCAGCAGATTCGTCAGTCGGTGGCCGGCCATTTCATAGGAGATGTAGAACAGCTCCTTCATGTCCTCGACCGAGATGTCCTTGGCTTCTTTGGCCTCACGCAAGTGCTCCACGGCGGCAGCTTCGGGCGCCAAGATCGCCGCGGCGAAGTAGTTCGACTCGACCCGCTGACGCACGTAGTCCAAGAAGTTGTCCGTGTCTCGATGGCCGAGAACGAAGTGACCCAGGGTTTGCAGAACGACCGAGCGCGCGTTGCGCGTCGTCAGGTCGTCGCGCTGCGGGATGTAGATCACCCGGTTGCGTTGGTCGGCAACGGATCGCGCGCTGTGCGGCAGATCACGAACTCGGTCGATCGTGAAGCCGCAACTCTCGGCCATGGCGAGCAGCATCCGCTCGCTCACCGGGCCGCGTCCGGGGTAGCCCGACTCGGCGAGCATCTTGGCGGCGATGGTTTCGATCTCGCCGTAATAGTTGTTGCGAGCGCGCATCTCGGCCCGCAGTTCGACATTGGCGCGGCGGTCATGATCACCGTCGCGTTCGCCCGCAGTCTGTTCCGCTCCACAAAGCGCACGCCACAACGAAGAAATGTGCTCGAGTGCCGAATCGCTCGTCTTCGCGGTCGGCTTGAATTCGGGGAGGCCGAGCTCGATGTAGCGAGGATCGTGCTGCGCTCGAATGACCTCGATCTCGAGTTCGTCTCGCCGAGTGGGCGGATCGTCGATCAACAGGTCCGCGGTGGTGCATCCGAGCGAATCGGCGAGTTCACCCAGAAGACCCACTCGCGCTTCGACATGGCCGTTCTCCAGCTGAGACAGGTACGAGGTCGGTCGGTCGACCTTGGCGCTCAGATCATCGAGGGTCAGGCCCGCGTCTTTGCGGTAGTAGCGAATGCGACGGCCCAGCAGGAGTGCGTCCATCCTCTGAAAATAGCGACGTTTTGTAAGAAGTGAAGAAGAAATCCAACCGAAGAAGCCAAAAGGACGGCATTTCTTGCGATGAGCGTCCGAAAATCACCCGTTTCGTGGCACGCTCCGCCCATGGATGCCCGCTTGTTGCACATCGCTCCCCGCGATCGATGGGAAGCCGCAATCGCTGAAGATGGCCCCTACATCGACCCGTCGCTCGATGTCGACGGGTTCATCCATCTGTCAACACCGGCCCAGGTGCTGATCCCGGCAAATGAACGATTTGGCGGGCGCAATGACCTGCTTCTGTTGGTCATCGACCCCGAAAAACTCGACGCCGAGGTCATCTTCGAGGACTGCTACGAGAGCGGCCTCGAGTTCCCCCACCTGTACGGGCCACTGGCGCTCGCCGCCGTCGTCACCGTCCTCGACTTCCCCTGCCAGCAAGACGGCACCTTCGCGTTGCCGGCGGAA
>CALLPT010000057.1 GCA_938015575.1 uncultured Acidimicrobiales bacterium | reverse complement strand
AATGTCGTCTTTGCGATCTTCGCGTTCGTGATCCTCTTGGGAACTGTGTGGCCGCTCATCGTCGAGGCACTGCGCGACGAGCGCATCAGCGTCGGGGTGCCCTACTTCGAACGGATGACGATGCCCGTCGGCATGGTCCTGTTGTTCCTGATGGCCGTCGCGCCCGTATTGCCGTGGCGCAAGGCGAGCGGTGAGCTGCTTCGCACTCGTCTGGAGTGGCCGGCTTGGATTGGCGTCGGGTCGATGGTGCTCGCGTTGGTCCTTGGCGGCCGCGGGCTCACCCCGGTGCTCGCGTTCGGGCTGGCCGGATTCGCCGGAGGCGCAGCGCTTCGCCAAATCGTTCTGGCCACCCGTCGCAACGGGTGGCGAGGGCTCGTGGGCCGGACCAACGGCGGCATGATCGTCCACCTTGGCGTGATCCTGGTCGCCGTCGCGTTTGCCGCCAGCAACAGCTATCTGCGTCAGAGCGAGTTCACGATCGAACAGGGCGAGACGATCGAGTTCGCGGACTCGACCTTCCGCTACGACGGCATCGAGATCGAGGACCGTTCCGAGAAGCGGGTGACCGCCGCACTCGTCACCGTCGACGGCGAACAGCTTCGCCCGGCCATCAACCAGTTCGTGGTCGGCACGACCATCGGCACGCCGGACACCCTCGGCGGATTCACTCGAGATATCCAGATCGCACTCATTGCGTTGCCCGACGAGACGGGCGAAGCGGTGGTCATCCGCGTCACGACCCAGCCGCTGATCGCGTGGCTGTGGATCGGGGGAGTGCTGATCGCGGTCGGCACCGTGTTCAGTGCGTTCCCGCATCGGATCCATCGACGGCCGATCGATCCGGTCTCGGTGTCACCCGGTGGCACAACGTCGGCCGAACCCGCCAGCGTCGGCGCCGAGTCGGGATAGCGGGCAGTCGATGAAGAACCGAGGCGCGCTCGTGGCCGCCATCGTGGTCGGCGTCTTGCTGGCGTTGTTCGTGGTGCTGTTGGCATCTAGCGACACCCAGGTCGGGACATCGGTCAACTTCGAAATCGTTGGCCAGGTCGCACCTGACATCGCCGGAACGACACTCGACGGCTCGACGTTTGATCTACGCGCCGAGCGAGGCAACTGGGTCGTCGTGAACTTCTTCGCCTCGTGGTGCGTGGGTTGTCGCGTGGAGCATCCCGAGTTGGTCGAGTTCACCGAACGCCACCGCGAACCCGTGGCCGATCGACCGGGCGTGCAACTCGTGGCCGTCATGTTTGGTGACACCGAAGCCGCGGCACGCAACTTCTTCTCCGAGCTCGGCGGCGATTGGCCAGCTTTGGTCGACCGCGACGCGGTCGGCCGGATCGCCATCGACTACGGGGTCACCGCTGTGCCCGAGACACTGCTCATCGCTCCGAGCGGTCGAGTGGTGCAGAAGTGGGTCGGTGCGAGTGGTGTCACCGCCGACGAACTCGATCGAGTGATCGCTCTTGCGTCGGGAGAGGGCTGAGATGGCGAGGTCGAGAGAAGCGGGGACATTCGGCGCCCAATGGCGCTGGCTTTCGTGGGTCCTGATGGCCATCATCGCCGTCGCCGTGCTCGTCGTGGCCGCGGCGGGCGACGAGGGGCCAAAGTCCGACGGTGAACGGGTCTCCGAACTTGCGGCCACGATCCGATGCCCGCAGTGCCGCGGCCAGTCGGTGGCCGAGTCAAACGTGACGATCGCCCGCGAGATTCGGGCCGATATTCGCACCCGCGTCGCTGCCGGCGAGACCGACGATGAGATTCGCCAGGTGTACATCGATCGGTTCGGCCGTTCCGTCGTGCTGACACCCGATGCGACCGGCTTCACCGGCCTGGTGTGGATCGTGCCTGTCGTGGCCGCCGGTCTGGCGTTCGCTGCAGTGTCGCTCGCATTCCAGCGGTGGCGGGCCGAAGCCGCCGAGATCCTCGAGGCGACCGACGAGGATCGGGATCTGGTTGCCCGGCTCCGGGCCGAGCGTGGGTCGACGTGAACCCGCTCGACCCCGACGCGCTTGCCGAACTCGAACGCGAACAGGCGTTTCTGCTGCGTTCGCTCGACGACCTCGATGCCGAGCGCGAGGCCGCAGACCTCGATGATCATGACTACGCCGAACTGAGCGACGACTACACGCGACGCCTGGCCGAAGTCACCCGGGCGCTCGAGGAGAACCGGAGCGCCTACGCCGAGCTCGACACCAAGCTGAACCGCGGTCAGCGGGTCCTGACGATCGCCGGCATCGTCATTGTGGCGGTCCTCGCTGGCGTGCTCCTTGGCCGTGCTTCTGGTTTCCGGAGCCCGAATGACTCGCTATCCGGCGACATCCGTCAGTCCTCGACCGGCTTGTTGAGCGAGGCCGACGTGCTGACTCGCGAGGGGCGATGGGAAGAAGCCATCGGGGTCTATGACGAGGTGCTCGACCTGTCTCCGGCCAATGCCGAAGCGCTGACATATCGCGGCTGGTTGACGAACCGGCTGGGCGAAGGTGACGGGCTTGGCGATCTCGACGAGGCCGTCGCCGTGGCCCCTGACTATCCCGACGCCCGTGTGTTCCGAGCGATCGTGCTCGACGACCAGCAACGTTTTTCCGAGGCTGCCGCGGACCTGGCGGTATTCGACACGCTCGACCCTCCTGCCGAGATCGTGGGCATCGTCGAAGGATCCAACCTCCGAGCCTCGATCGCGGCCGGGCAGCTGGTCCAGCGTTTCGGTGCGGCACCCGGCGAGATCGATCTCGATGAGATCAACGCGCCCCTCGACGACGTTGTCGGCGCGGGAGCGATCCTGCTCGAGGTCGGCGACACCACGCTGGCGCTTCGGGTCTTCGACGCCGTCTTGGGCGAAGATCCCGACAACATCCAAGCACTGGTCGCGACCGGAAACTTGCAGACGCAGCCCGAGATCATCGCCGTGTCCGAGGCGACCGGACAGATTGGATTGAGCCGGCTCGATGCGGCCGTCGAGCTCGTCCCCGGCGACCCCCAGGTACGCCTGGTGCGGTCCCGAGCGCGCGCTGATCTCAGCGATCCCGATGGGGCCCGAAGCGACTTGGTGATGATCGAACGCGACTCGCTCCCCGAAGCCTTGCAGCCCCTCTACGACGAGCTGGCGGGCCGCTTGGGCTAGACGCCGTGGTGCTCGGCGAACCAGGGCTTGATCGTCTTCTCGATGAGCTCGAGGCGCTCATCGAACGGAATGAAGGCGCTCTTCATTGCATTCGTTGTCATCCATCGCACCGGTTTCCAACCCCAGTTGAACGCCGCAGCCGTCGCGGCGAATTCTTCGGACAACGTGGTGGCGCTCATCAGCCGGTTGTCGGTGTTCATGGTGACCCGGAACGTGAGGTCGGTCAGGTGTCCGATGGGATGCTCGGCGATCGATGGCGCGGCGCCGGTGTGGACGTTCGACGTCGGGCAAACCTCGAGCGGAATGCGACGATCGCGCACATACGAGGCGAGACGCCCAAGTTCGTACGTGCCGTCATCATTAACCGTGATGTCATCGATGATGCGAACGCCGTGACCAAGCCGCTCGGCGCCGCAGTACTGGATTGCTTCCCAGATCGACGGCGGCCCATAGGCC
>CALLPT010000056.1 GCA_938015575.1 uncultured Acidimicrobiales bacterium | reverse complement strand
GAGGCGGGGTCCGAATCGGTGATCGCATCTGTTTGCCGCCTGCCTGATTCGGACGCAACCATCGAAGTGATGGAAGCAGTGCACCAGGGGCTCTTGAGTGGGTTGACTGCGGCTGAGGCGGTGCACAAAGCCCGGGGCACGAACGCCACTGTTGCTCGCTCACTGATTGTCGTGCGACGATACGAAGCGTCGGAGCACGATGGTGATTGACGGACGAAGCGATGCCGAACTGGTGGCGGCGGCAGCCGCCGGGCAGCAGGCTGCCTGGAACGAGCTCGTCGATCGCTACTCCGATCTCATGTACCGGAACTCCCGGGCGGTCGGCGCAGAGCACTCGCTGGCCGAGGACATGGTGCAGCTGGGCTGGATCAAGCTGCTCAACCGCATCGACACACTTGCGACGCCGCAACGGGTCAAGGGCTGGCTGGCGATCGTCGTCCGCAACGCCACCCGTTCCGAACTCCGGCGAGCCCGGCGTCGCGACATCGGCCTCGACGCCATCTTCGGCGAGGCGGCCGACGACGACCCAGTCGCCGATGCCGAGAAGCTGCTCGTCCTGCGGGCGCTCCGGTCGGGGTTTCACGAGATCTCGGACTTCTGCCAGGACGTGCTGGCAATGAAGTTCTTCGACGATCTTCAGAACGCAGAGATCGCCGAGGTGATCGACACACCGCTCGGAACAGTCAGCAAACGGGTGCGGGACTGTCTGGCCTCGCTGCGGGGATTCGTGGAAGCGGGCACGCCGTGAGCGGGAATTTCGTATCACGCAATCGATCGAGCCGTGTCTTCGGAAAGGACCCCCGATGACCGAACCGATGAGCCCCGAAGACGATGCACTCGCCGACGATCTTCGTGAGTTCTTCCGATCGGGCGGTCGAGCGTCCGACGCGGCGAAGGCGACGGCCAAGGACCTGTTCGGTCTGCGCAACGTCGAGGACCAGGTCGCGGCACTCGCCGAACACGACGACGTCGGCCGTCCCATCGACCCTGCACTCCTGGGAGTGCGCGGACCCGGCGACGGTCTGGAGTTCCGTTTCGGCGACGTGACCGTGTTGGCATCGGCCGAGCCGGGTCGTCTGCACCTCATCGTCCGTTCCGACGGCGACCCATCCGATGTCACTGTCGCGATCGAATCGCCAGCGGGAACCGAACCCGTGACACTCGACGCCGCCGGCGGGGCCTCCGTCTCCGCTGCCGGCGTCGTTCGCGTGCGCATCTCCCGCCCCGGCCTCGCCGACACTGTCACCGACCCGATCGCCATTCCTCCCGCCTGACGTATCACCGCAGCCGCCAGCGGCGTGTCCTCCTCGACATGCGCGACGGCGGAAAGGTGAGTGCCATGTTGGTCGGCTACGAGGCCGTAAAGGCAGAACACGAGCTGCGAGTCCAGCGGCTCAAGAACAGCAAGCGGATGGCCGCGCCCGAACCACGTGGCGCACCCATTCGCCGGAAGGTGCGGCGAGTCCGTTGGGCGAGCCTGGACGAGCTCATCCCACGCTGGCGCGGGTTCCGCGTATCACGGCTGACCTGACGGCGTGTCCTCCTCACGGCGGATCGGTTGGCGGATGTCCAACACGGACACCTCGATCCGCCGTGGGAGGAACACATGACTCGACCGAAGGAGTCCATCCGACCGAAGCGATGTCTCGCACATCCCGGGCGGAAGGAGAAGTGGATGCGGGAGAACACGCGCTGGCTGTTCGCTCTGATCGTGGCGATCGCCATGATCGCGACGGCGTGCGGCGGAAGCGAGGGTGGCGATCAGGCCACCCTCGACGAGACGGCGGACGAGGTGCTGGACACCTCCGAAGAATCGGCGGAAGAAGACACTCCTGCGGAGCCGGAAGAGGCTCAGGAAGAAGTCGAGAGCGAGGAGTCGGCGTCGGATCCACAGCCGACGCAGGACCTCATCTATAACGGCAGCGCCGAGCTGCTCACTGCGCAATTCGAGCCGGTGGACCCCGGCGAGTACCGAGTCGACACGCTCGGCACGCGTTTCTCGCTGACGATTGCCGATGGCTGGTTCGTCCAGCCGAACGAGGATGCCTTCATCGCGTTCTCGCACCCGGACTCACAGGGGCCGGGCGATCGCGACATCGCACTCCTGCGGCCGTCGCACCTCGCCGAGCCGGAGCGCCCATGGGCGCCCGCCGATGAGCAGGACGGCCAGTCGGTCGACGAGATCTCCATCGAGGAGTGGCTCGGGCGTCTCGCCGATGGCATCCTCATCGAGGAGCCGGAACAGACGACGGTCGGCGGCTACTCGGCCGTCACGTTCCAAGTCGAGACGACGCCGTCGAAATGCGGGCTCCAATTCTGCGTGGGGTTCGCGACGAACCGGCTGATCAACAGCATCGCGTTCGAACCGAACATTCGGTACACCGTCTACTGGGTCGACCAGGGCGACGAGGCGCCGATCGCCATCGTCACGGGTCGTGCCGACGAGGGCTTCGGTCAGATGATCGACGAACTCCTGGGAACGATCGCCTTCGACGAGCCGGCGCCTGACCCGATCGTCGTCGCCGAGGGGCAGCCGCTCTGGGAGGCCGGCTTCAGTGCCGACGTTCCCGCCGGCGTTCACCGATTCCCGACGTTCGGCGGCCTCGAGCTCGAACTCGACACCGAGCGCTACATGCCCCAGCCGACGGACAACTGGCTCGTGCTGACCGATGGGCCCGTCCCTGCTGACGTCGAGATCTGGCTCGCTCATTCACGGATGGACGGAACGGCCATTGCCACGACCGACGATTTGATCGCTGCACTCGGCGACCTGGACATCGACGCCACGATCACCGAGAGCGGTGAAGCCGACCTGCCACTTGGCACGGCGCGCATCTTCGACCTCGAACACGACGCTCGACCAGAGGTCATGACGCAGAACACCATCCGGACACAGGAAGGCGGCGGCGACTGGCGTCCGCCCGTGCGAGCCCGCCTCTGGGTCGTGGAGACCGAGCGAGGCGTCATCGTCATCTCGGCCGAAGCCTTCTTCCTCGATGCCGCCGACTTGCTCCCTCGCATGATCGAGATCGCCGAAGCCGTGGCGCCGACGATCACGCTGACCGACGGTGTGAGCGGGCCGGCGCTGTCCAGCGACGGGAGTGAACAAGCCGCGGGCGAGACGCTGCCCGAACCTGGCCCGCTTGCGGCCGGCACCTACAGCACCGATGCGCTGGGAACGACGGTGACCTTCTCGACGACCACCGATCTGAACGTCGTGTTCAACGAACCCGGCCTGGTCCTGCTCGAGGATCCGAACAAGGTCGGTCAGTTCAGCGAGGCATTGGTGCTGATGCGCTCCACGGGTCTTGCCGCCGGCGATGAAGCAACGGCGGTGCCGCCGGCCGACACGTTCGCCGGAGCAGGTGGTGACATTTCGGGATGGCTCGACACGACCGACGGCATCGAGCTGGTCGGGCAGGAGGTCAATGTCGTTGCGGGCAACGAGGTCGATGCGTACACGATCCAACTCGCCACCGGTTTCGACGCGACGATCCCCGATGGATGCGGTCCGACGGCAGACGACCGCTGCTACTTCACGGCCAGCACCACCTCGGGCACGGTGCCACACGTGATCATGCGCACGACCGAGGTGTACCGCCACTGGGTCGTCGACGACCGCGTCGACCCACCGGTCATGGCACTTGCGATCGCCCACCAGTCCAACGTCGAATGGCTCGATGACATCACCCCGGTGGTCGAATCGCTCGAGTTCGGAACGGCGTCGGCGCCGCTCGAGACCGAGGTGGCCGAAGCGCCCGAGGGCGGCGGTCTGCTCGACGAGTCCTTTGTCCCGCTCGGACCCGGCACGTTCACCGTCGAGAGTCTCGGCATCCCGCTGTCGTTCACCACGGTCGACGACAGCTGGTTCGTGCAGCCCAACGATCCGGCGTTCCTGGTGCTGACCGATCCAGAGAGTGTCGGACCGCACGACCGCGACATCGTCTTCCTGCGGGTGGCGGGTCTGACGCATCCCGACGACATGGAGCTGCCGATCGCCGAGCTGGCAGAACGACCGAGCTGGCCGCTCGGCGACCTGGTGGGTTGGATCGACGCGCTGCCGTCGACGATCGCGGTGAGCAACGTGACCGACACCGAGTTCGGCGGACGTAGCGCGGTCGCCTTCGACGTGACGGTTGACGACGCCCATGCGTGTGGGCCCGAAGTGTGCGTTCCGTTCGTCGGTGCGCTCGGCACGACGGGCAAGTCGTTCCGACCCGGCGTGCCGTTCAAGGTGTTCTGGGTCGATGGCGGGGCCGAAGCGCCGCTTGCCGTCGTGGTCGGTGGCGGCCAGGACGCCCCCGATGCGTTCTTTGCCGCAGCCGCTGAACTCATCGCCACGATCGAACTCGGCGAACCTGGTCCTCACCCCGGTGAGGGCTGAGTGGCTGCAGGACTCATAGCGTGACACGGTCTTCGTATCAGAGCAGCTGGCTGCAGCGTCTCCTCCTCACCACATCAAATGAGGAGAAATCATGACGTGGCACATCACAATCAGGCGGACGATCGTTATGGCGGTAATGGCAGGCACAGCGCTTGTGATGCTCGCAGTGGCGGCGTTTGCAAACCACGACGATGACCATGACCGGGTCGAGGCATTCAACGACCCGGTGTGGGCGTTGGTAGACAGCGGCAGTTTCGGTGGGACCCCGGACCTGACGTGGGCTTTTGCCGACGCAGGGTCGCTGGACTCGATCGCTCGTTCGAGCGGCGGCTCAGGATCCATTGTGAAGTGACCTGAGCAATCCTGGCGGCGAAGGTGGCGGATCGACTTCGGTCGGTTCGCCACCGTCGCGTTTTGGGCCGGGTCGAGTCAGTGCTCAGCGAGCAGTTGGAGCAGCGTCGCTCGTTGGGCTTCGCCGAGGTGGCGTTTCGGGGCGATCTCGGCAGGGACCTCGGCGACCCATTGACGGAAGCGGGCGGTTCGTTCGGGCGTGGTCAACAGCTCGCCGAGCGACGCCATCTGGATGCGGATGCAGAACAGCAACCAGCCGTCGTCGATGCGCCGCAATGTTTGGCGTTCGCTGCGCACGAGCAGATCGTGCATGACTCGATCCGCTGCGATGTCGGGGTCGGCGGTTCGGTACGCGGGCTGGAACAGCCCGCTGTCCTCGGTGAGCCCGAAGTTGCGGCGAAGCACCGGTTTCTCACCGACTCGGTCGAAGAGCCGGGTCACTTTCGTGGCGATCCGCTCGTGGTAGCCGCCGACAGGATCGTGCACCTGGCCGATCGGTCGGCCGACCTTGGTGGGCAGCGACCAATGGGTCGGGAAACATACGACGCTCGCGTCGAAGTGCCACACGCCATCGATGCGGCGAAGCAGGCACAGGTCGTCTTGTACGGCGAGGGCCGCATCTTCGAGTGGGTGCTCGCCCGAGCGATCGACATCCACACCCGCCGCAGCGAGCAGATCACACACGCTCTCAGCTGGTCCGCGAGCCTCGTCGGTGAACCAGGCAACTTCATCGCGGCGATCGGCCAGCGACCTGCGCTTCTCGGCCAACTCGTCGTCGCGGCGATCATCGACGACGATCCACGGTCGATCACCCAATGCATGGGTGCCCATCGACACCGGATGCGTCGCCGGGTCGAGCGGCAACTCGTCGAACCAGTCCACGACAGGATCGTAGGACTGGATGGGGTGGGGCGTGCTAAACCCGGCATTGCCACCGCCGATTGGAGCAGGGCATGACTCGGCTGATCTTCCAACTCGGCACGAACAACTGGCAACGCGACGGCGAGTTCGCGCCTGGGTCGGGGATCTTGCACGAAGCGCACCACCATGCGTTCAACAGCCTGCCGGACACCCGTGCGTTCTCGATCTATCCATCGAGGACCCAGCGGTTCGCCGAGCCCGACGTGCGTGTCTTCGAACTCGACCACGACATTCCGATCTGCGAGTCGATTTCGCCGGTGAGTAGTTATCGCTGGCACGCCATGTCCGAAGACGAGGTAGCGGCCTATCGCGAACGGCTCGCGGGGCAGGTTCATGCGTGGATGGACGTGATCGAGGACGAACACGATGAGCCGATGTCGCTGGCGATCGCCCACCACACCTTTCTCAACCCGGTCGTGTTGGCCGACGTCAACGTACGGCGAATCGCGGCTGGCCGCCCGAGGATCCCGGTCCTGTGCTTCGCGCACGGAACTGCACTCAAGATGTATGCGGCCGAGGCATCGCGGGTTCAGCCCCTCGAATTCCCCGAACGTTTCCTGCCGCTCGTGCGAGCCGAGGGAGTGTTCGATCCGACGAGCGAACGAGCCGTCGATTGGGTGGCAGCCATCTCCACCCAACAGGTCCAGGCGTTCGGCGGCCGATTCCCCGAGTTCCCTGCGGACCGAATCGTTCTGTCGCCCAACGGCTACAACCAGCAGGTCTTCAGGCCAACCGCACACCCATCGGAGGTAGCCACCTGGCGTCGCGACGCTCTGCCGTCGTTCCAGACGATGCCGTACGAGGGAAGCACGACGCAACCGGTAGCGGTACCCGGCAACTACGAGCATTACGTCGTCTTCTGCGGCAAGTTCGCGGAGTGGAAGCGGCTCGATGCATTGCTGCATGCGGCAGCCGCTTGGGAGCGTTCGTCGCGTCGGATCGCGACGCTGGTGGTCGGCAGCGGTCCCCACGAGGACCAGGTCAAGTACCAGGACATGGCGTCGGACGCACTTGGGTTGGAGCACACCTACTTCCTCGGGCCCCGAGACCAAGCCCAACTTGCCGATCTTTTCAGTGCCGCCGACGTGGCCTGCTTCCCGTCGAAGAACGAGCCGTTTGGGCTCGTGTTCATCGAAGCGATGGCCTGCGGTACGCCGGTGATCGGCGCTGATTCGGGCGGTCCGCGCGACTTTGTCGACGAGTCCGTGGGCGTGCTCGTCGACGAGACCGACGACCTCGCTCTGCTCGGCGAGCGCCTGCACCACGCGGTCGAGCAAGCGTTGGCGGAGGACTGGAAGCGCATCCGTGGCCCGCATGCGATGAACCACGCAATCTCGAACTTCAGCGTGCGCAATCAGGTCAGCGAACTGCTCGCCCAGCTGGCGCTCGAGCGTGACACGGCCGATCCACGGGACACGCCCCGACCCTGATTGCATACCCCACGGGGCGGAAACGGTGGGCCGAGGGTCCCGCGTCGCGGAAATGGGTACGGCACCGGCAAGGTTGCCTGGCATCGGCCGATGGAGACGTCGTATGACTCGGCTGATCTTCCAACTCGGAACGAACCCATGGCAGCGCGATGGCGAGGTTGCACCCGGCTCCGCGATCCTGCACGAAGCGCATCACCGTGCGCTCAACTCGCTCCCGGATACCAAGGCGTTCTCGATGTACCCGTCGAAGACGCAACGCTTCGTCAAAGAAGACGTACGCGTCTTCGAACTCGACCATGACATTCCGATCTTCGAGATGGCAGCACCCGGCAGCAACCTCGGCTGGCACAATCTCACCGACGGCGAGATCGCCGCGTATCGCCAACGTCTCGGCAACCAGGTCGAAGCCTGGATCAATGGCATCGAAGCCGACCACGGCGAATCGATGTCTCTGGCGATCGTGCACCATGCGTTCCTCAACCCGGTGGTGCTCGCCGACGTGAACGAGCGGCGCTTGGCGATGGGGCGGCCGCGCATTCCTGTCCTGTGTTTCGCGCATGGCGCGGCCCTGCAGATGTACACGGCCGCAAAAGCGGACAGTCGGGATTCCGACGAGTTCCCGTCACGCTTCCTCCCCTTGATGGAAGCCGAAGGCGTGTTCGAGGCAACCGGTGTTCGTGCGGTCGATTGGGTTGCCGCCGTGACCAGCCGCCAGGTGCGTGGATTCAACGACGTCTTCCCTGGGTTCCCGCTCGAACGGATGGTGCTCACCCCGAACGGCTACGACCAAGATGCGTTCTTCCCGGCCGTCCATCCGACCAAGGCGCCGGCGTGGCGCCGCGACGTGTTGCCGACCTTCATCACTCGGCCCTACCCCGGAAGCAACGTGCCACCCGCGCCAGTCCCCGGCGACTACGAGCACTATGTCGTCTTCAACGGCAAGTTCGCGGAGTGGAAGCGCCTGGACGCCCTGCTCGAAGCTGCCTCGATCTGGGAGCGCCACGCAAAGCGGATCGCGACGATCATTATCGGCGGCGGCTCTGATGATGAACAGAAGAAGTATCAGGACCTGGCCTATGACAAGCACCGGCTCAAGCACACGTACTTCCTCGGTCCCCGCGACCCCGAAGAGCTGGCCATGCTGTTCACGGCCGCCGACGTGGCCTGTTTCCCGTCGCGCGACGAACCGTTCGGACTGACCTTTATCGAGGCCATGGCGTGTGGCACGCCGGTGATCGGTGCGAACTCGGGCGGACCCAAGGATTTCGTCAACGACGCGATCGGTCTTCTGGTTCTCGAGAGCGAGGACATGTCGGTCCTGGGAGCGCGGCTCGAAGCCGCTGCCATGCAGGCATTCTTCGAAGACTGGAAGCGAACCCGGGGCGCGTCAGCCATGAACTACGCGCTCATGCACTTCAGTATCCGAGCCCAGGTTGAACGCATGCTCAGCCAGCTCGTTCACGACCATCAACTGGTCTAGCCAGCGGCTTGGTGGGGTTCAGGCGCTCGGGAACTTCACCATGCCGCCGCCGTCCAGGACAATCGCCTGGCCGGTGATCCAACGACCGCTTTCGGCCGCGAGCCAGACCGCAGCTGCGGCGACGTCTTCGGGCTCACCCAGTCGCTTGAGCGGATAGTTCTGCGCGACCTCATCGCCCTTGTCGCCTTCCCACAAGAACTTGGCGAAGTCGGTCTTGACCAAGCCCGGGCACAGCGCGTTTACCCGTACCTGTGGACCGAGTTCGGCGCCGAGCTGCTTGGTCAGGTGGATGAGTGCGGCCTTGGAGATGTCATAGACGCCAATGAACTCGTTGGTAGAGAAGCCACCGACCGAGGCGATGTTGATGATGACTCCGTCGTTCTCTTTCATGTAGGAGTTCCAGCACAGCTGGCTGAACACGAGCGGCGCGGTCAGGTTGACTTCGAAGGTCTTGTTCCAACGGGGGATGTCGCAGTCGATCGTCGGACCGTTGTAGGGACCGGTGCCCGCGTTGTTCACCAAGATGTCGACGCCGCCAAGGCGGTCCATGGTTGCCGCAACGATCCGCTCGGCATCTTCGGGACGACCGACGTGGCCGGCTTCCCACAGGCACCCGATCTCGTTGGCGGTCTCTTCGCACGATTCGGCCTTGCGACTCGTGATCATGACCTCGGCGCCCGAGTCGACCATCGCCTTGGCGATCGCCTTGCCGATACCTCGGCTGCCGCCGGTGATGAGTGCCTTCTTGCCGTCAAGTCGCAGATCCATGCCGGTGACGATAGTTCTGGCGCAGCGGACGGTCCGCATGCGCCAAACTGCGGTCATGACAAACAAGGACTCGCCTCGGCCGACGACCTCGGTTGCCCGCGTGATGCTTGACTCGGTCGACGACATGGCCGCGCAGCTCTTTGATCGGCTCGATGGTCTGAGTGACGCCGAGTACTTGTGGCAGCCCGCGGCCGATGTGTGGACCGTGCGGGCGGGCGATGATGGACCGGTCGTCGACTTCGACCCTGACCGCGATATCGATCCCGCGCCGTTCACGACGATCGCGTGGCGGCTGTGGCATCTGGCCACCGATTGCTTCGCCGGCTACACCGCGAACTTCGCGGGCACCGCGGCGGACGAGACCGACACCTCGTGGACGCTCGACGCGGGCGAAGCGGTCGAGCGGCTCCGCAGTTCGTGGGCCGAGTTCCGTGCGACGCTGGTGGGCTTCGAGGACTGGTTCAGCGAACTCGGCGAGAACTGGGGGCCATGGCATCGGCATTGCATCGCTGACTTCGCGATGCATGCCAGCAACGAACTCGTACACCACGGCGCTGAGATCGCGACCTTGCGCGACCTCTACCGCGCTGCCGGCCCAGGGTCAGGCTTGGCGATGCCGGTCGGCGAAGCGATGTACTCGCTCCGAGCCATACGTCGCCTGCGAACCGACCCGCTCCCGGTCGCGGACATCAAGATCATGCTCGATGCCGCCATCCAGGCGCCCAACGGCGGCAACTTGCAGCTCTGGCATTTCATCACGGTCACTGATCGCGATTTGATCGATCGGTTTGCTCCGCTCTACCACGAGGCCTGGTGGGCGAAGCGAGCTGACTCGGGCTACACACCCGAGACCCTGCCGGACTCCCACGCTTCGGCGCGCCGCCTGGCTGACGAGATCGGCGATGCACCGGCGATCGTGCTGTTCTGCTCGATCGCCAAAGGCGCCGCGGCCGCGAACGCCATCATCCCCGCCGTCCAGAACCTGCTACTCGCGGGTCGAGCACTGGGGATCGGAGGCACGATCACGACACTGCATCCGAGTGTCGAAGATCGGGTGCACGAGCTATTCGGCATCCCCGATTCTGCGCAAGTGGTCTACGCCGTTCCCATTGGCTATCCCCGCGGCCGGTTCGGGCCGGTAAGCCGACGCCCCTTGGCCGAGGTGAGCTCCCAGAATCGCTGGCAGCGCGAGGCGTGACCAGGGGCTCGCAGCTTGACGCCGTTGTCGACACCATCGCGTCGGCGCTCGATGCCGAGGTTTGTGCCGTCGGGCGGGTGAGCGGGGGCGATGTAGCCGAGGCCTTCCGGGTCGAGCTTGGTGACCGCCGGGTCGTGTTTGCCAAAACTCGGGCGGGCGCGCCGGCCGACTTCTTCGACACCGAAGCACGGGGCCTGCGTTGGCTTCGCCAGGCCGAGGCCTTGCCGGTGCCCGAGGTCCTCTTCGTTGGCACGGCACCACCCATGCTCGTGTTGGCGTGGATCGATGAGACCGCACGCCGCCCGACGACCGATGTGGACTTCGGGCGAGCACTGGCGGCATTGCACCTGTCGGGCGCGCCGTGCTTTGGTCGCGAAGATCGACGCAGGACCGGAAGCCGCGGCCTGCCGAACGAACCTGTCGCGACGTGGAGCGAATTCTTCGCCGAGCAGCGCCTGCTTCCGCTGGCCCGGCTCGCGAGCGACGAGGGCGCGCTTCCCGCCGCCACCGTCACCATGCTGGAAACGGTCGCCCACCGCCTGAGCGAGTTCGGGGCGGCCGACGAGGCGCCTGCGCGCTTGCACGGCGACCTTTGGGCGTGCAATCGCATCATCGATGCGGCAGGGAAGAGCTGGCTGATCGACCCCGCGGCGCATGGCGGCCACCGCGAGTTCGACCTGGCCATGATGCAACTGTTCGGCGGCTGGGCTGACGATGTGTTCGGTGCGTACCACGAGGTGGCGCCGCTCGAAACCGACTGGCGAGACCGTGTCGGTTTGCACCAGCTCGCACCACTCGCCGTACACGCCATCAAGTTCGGCGGCAGCTACGTGCGGGCGACGACCGAAACAGCCCGGCGCTACTGCTGACGAGCGCTAACTTCGCGCCATGCTGATTCGCCCTCACGATGCCTGGACCAGCGATGCTCAGGTGGCCGCGTATGTACGAGCGGTCGGCTTCGGCCAGTTCGCGGTGAACGGTCCCGGCGGCGTACCCGTGGTCGTGCCAACCCAATTCGTCGCCGACGAAACGTGCGCGGTGATCGACTTCCATCTCGCGAAAGCGAATCCGGTCTTCGCCGCCCTCGACGCCACGCCTCGTGCGGTGCTGACGGTTGCCCCAGACTGGGCGTACATCCCCGGTGGGTGGAAGGCAATCGGCGACGAAGACCCAACCCGAGGCATTCCCACGACCTATTACTCGGCGGTCCAGTTGATCGGCGACGTCGCGGTCACCGACGACCCCGAGGCCATCGCCGCAACCTTGCGGCGCCAGCTCGCCGACGTCGAGCCCGATGGCGGACTGGTCGACCCGTCAGAACACGCCGGTCAGTTTCGCGTGATCCGGGGCATTCGCCTGACGGTCACCGAGATTCGTGCCAAAGCCAAATACGGCGGCAACGTCGACGACGCTCACCGGGCCGCAATTGCCCAACGTCTCCGCGCTCGGGGTGGACCCGGCGACCAAGCCGCCGCGGGGCGAGTTCGACGAGACTAAGAACGCACCTTCAAGGGCGCTCCCAGCCGTCGAGCGGGACCACTTCGGCCGTCTCCCACGGCACCTTCAGCGGCGACAGCGAGCGAAGTACTCGCCCTTCGGAAAGCCCAGCCAGGAGCCAGGCTTCGGCCGCGTCGAGGAGGTCGGTCGGCACGGGAAGAGCCGCCCGCTCGGTCATTTCGACGAGTCGTGCCGAGGAGGTGCCCGGTGCGCTAACGCGGCGGCTTCGGAACGCGCTCCAGAGCGAACCCAACGGGTCAAGGATCCCAAAGTACACCTGGTGGATCCAGTGATCGGGTTCGGCCGTCGACCGATGTCGGCGGCTCACATTCGACGGTCCCGAGAGCTGCAGGCCGAAGAGTGCATCCTCGCAACGCGCCCGCTGTGAAGCGACCCAGGCGCGTTGCTCGGTTGTCAATGCCTCGTGACAAGCACGCAATGTGGAGACGTCGGCAATCGTGTGGATCCGCAAACACCGCACCTCGCCAGGTCCGGACTCGCGCAGTTCACGTACTCGGTCGTCCAGTCGGTGCTGGAGCAACGCGTATCGGTCGTCAGCCATTGGCCTCGATGGCATCGAGGCGCTGCTGGTCGATCCAGGTGCCGTGGAAACCAAACGGCACTCGAACCGGCAAGTGCACGGCGGCGGTCAAGGTCATGTCCGCCGCGTCGAGCACAACGAGATCGCTGCGGTCGGTGGTTTTGTCGTAGACATAGCCCACCAGCCAGCCGTCGTCTTCGGCGCCACCACGGGGGATGAACACGGCCTCGCCCGGAATGCGTTCCGTGCCGAACTCGTGGCTCTGCGTCGCGTCTGCCTCGAGGTCGTACTTGACCAACGAGTTCGTCTCGCCGAACGATGCCACCGCGTAGCCGAACCGATTGCGCAGACCGACAAGACCGTCGGGCAGTCGTGGGAACTCGATGTCGCGGTCGTCGAGCGCTGATTCGCTCACGCCGCCGGTTGCCAGATCCAACGTCCAACGGTGCAGGGCGGCATCGTTCTTGAACTTGGCTGACTCGCTTCGCCACAGCTCGGGGTACCGGGCCGTATCGATGACGACGGTGTCGCCGTCGTCGAACGAATTGAGCGGGTGGAACACGTAGCAGGGGTCGACGTCGAACCAGGTCGGTTGGGCTCCCGCTACGCCGCGGGGCATCACGCCAACGCGGGCGCCGTAGTCGTCGTCCCAGCGGTACGGCATGCCGCCCTTCATGGCCAGATCCAAGTCGAAGACCACCGGCAGGTCCATGAAGATCACCTGCGTCTCGGTGATCGAGAAGTCGTGGATCATCGTCGGGCCAGGAACGTCAATCGCTTCGGTCTGCACCAGCTCGCCGTCAGCGCTCACCCGGTGATAGGTCAGGTACGGCTCGAAAAACCCGTAGCCGAAGAAGTGCATCTCGCCCGTAACCGGGCAGATCTTGGGATGCGCGGTCATGGCCGAATTCAGGCGACCGTCGTAGTCGTAGGGACAGATCGTGTTCAGCTCGCTATCGAGCTCACATGGGAAGCTCGATTCGACCAGCGCAAGGATCTTGCCGGCGTGATCGATGATATGGGTGTTGTTGACACCGATCGTGTAGTCCACGGTTCCGTCGTCGCCGATCATCCGCGACTTCGGTTCGTTCAGCGAACGCGTTTGCACCCAGCGGTTGCGATACCACGAGGCCTGGCCATTGGCGAGACGAACGCCGTGGATCATGCCGTCGCCGGCGAACCAGTGAGGCGACCAGCCACTCTTGGGGTTCGCGCCGTTGCGCAGGTACAGCCCTTCGAGCTCAGGTGGCAACGAACCCGTGATCTCGAGCGCCGTGTCGGTGCGCTCTTCTTGGACCGG
>CALLPT010000055.1 GCA_938015575.1 uncultured Acidimicrobiales bacterium | reverse complement strand
TCGCTGAAGACGTCGAGGGCGAAGCCCTGGCGACCCTCGTGGTGAACAAGATCCGCGGCACCTTCAACTCGGTCGCCATCAAGGCTCCGGGCTTCGGCGAGCGCCGCAAGGCAATGCTCACCGATATGGCGATCCTTACCGGCGGCCAGGTCATTGCTGAAGAAGTCGGCCTCAAGCTCGACGCCGTTGGCCTCGAGATGCTTGGCCGAGCCCGCAAGGTCGTCATCACCAAGGACAACACCACGATCGTCGAAGGCGCCGGCAAGAAGGCCGACGTCGAGGGTCGCATCGCCCAGATCAAGGGCGAGATCGACAACACCGACAGTGACTGGGACCGCGAGAAGCTCCAAGAGCGCCTCGCCAAGCTCAGCGGTGGCGTTGCCGTCGTCCAGGTCGGCGCAGCCACCGAGGTCGAGCTCAAGGAAAAGAAGCACCGCATCGAAGACGCGCTGTCGGCCACCCGTGCCGCCATCGAAGAGGGCGTCGTCGCCGGTGGTGGCACCGCACTCGTGCGTGCTCGGGCCAACGTCGCCAAGACGGTTGCCGAACTCGAAGGCGACGAAGCAACCGGTGCTCAGGCCGTCTACAACGCCCTGGCAGCTCCGTGCAAGCTCATCGCTGACAATGCCGGCTTCGAGGGTGCAATCATCGTCCAGCAGGTTGAAAAGGCCAAGGGTTCGAACGGCTTCAACGCCGCAACGGGCGAGATGGAAGACCTGGTCAAGGCCGGCGTCATCGATCCGGCCAAGGTGACTCGTGCTGCGTTGCAGAACGCTGCATCGATCGCCAGCCTGCTCCTGACCACCGAGGTGCTCGTCGCCGACAAGCCAGAGCCTGCTCCGGCAATGCCGGCCGGCGACCCAATGGGTGGCATGGGCGGTATGGGCGGCATGATGTAATGCCAGCTCGTCTCAGCTGAGACGGGCACCCATTCTTGGACAACCAAGCTTCGATCAGTGCCGGGCCTTCGGGTCCGGCGCTGGCCGTTTTCTGCCCGAACTGGCCGCGTTTTCGAACATGTTCAGATTCGGGCGGAAGCACGGCGACCCCTCACGTGGTTTCATGGCCATGACCTCTCTGCCGAATGGCCATGACTTCTCTGCCGAAGGACACCTCTCATGAGTGAAGGACGTATCGCCGTCGAGCGGCATCGACGCGGTAACCGCTGGATGCACTGGATCAACTTCCCGCTGCTGACGGTGATGATATGGAGCGGCCTGCGCATCTACTGGGCCGATCTGCGCGACCCGTTTGGCGTCGGCATCGGCGGCTGGCACTGGTTCGAGCTTTTCCCCGATTGGATCAACGAACCGCTGGGCTTGGATCGCAAGTTGGCCCGCGGGATGGCGTTCCACTTCACGTTCGGCTGGCTGCTGACGCTCAATGGCGCCGCGTTCTTCATCTACCTGTGGCGTACGGGCGGCTGGCGCAACTTCGTACCGACGCGAGACGACCTGCGGACCATCCCCGCAGTGCTGCTCCACGAGGTCGGCCTGCGCAAGGACGCCCCGCCGCAGGGCAAATACAACGGCATGCAGCAGCTGACGTACGCCGTTGTCCTCATCATGGGCGCACTGGCCGTGATCAGCGGGTTCGCCATCTACAAGCCGACACAACTGGCCCTGCTGACGTCGATGTTCGGCGGCTACGAGGGGGCTCGGTTCGTGCACTTCTGGGTGACGATCGGGTTCGTGCTGTTCTTCGGGATTCACATCTTGCAGGTCGCCCGAGCCGGATTCCGGAACTTCTGGTCGATGGTCACCGGCTATGAGCTGCTCGACGCTCCCGAAGACGACGAGTCCGAAGCCAGCGAGGAGTTCGAGGAGGTCGGCGCATGACCGAGCACGAGAACAACGAAGAGATCGAGAACAACGACGGGATCGAGGTCCAGGGCATCGCCGGTGCGATCGCCGACGACGCACCCGTGCACCGAGTAGCGCAAGATCTGCGAGGCAAGACGCTGAGCGAAGAGGACTTCCGCCAGCTGTCTCGCCGGTCGCTTCTGACCGGCGGCGCTGGTGCCCTGGCGGCCGTGCTCGGCTTCCGCTGGATCCAAGGTCGCCCAGCCGACGGTCGCATCCCCGATGTCCTCAGGGCCGGTCACGAGGTCAATGAATCGATCTGGCGGGCGTTGTTCCGCGACGGGGCCGAAGCGCCGACGTTCGACTTCGCCAAATCGTCGATGATGCGGGTGAATGGCCGTCACGGCATTCGCGAGGAACTCGACATGGCCACCTGGGAGCTGCGTGTTGTCGGACGCGACGGTGCAACCGTCGGGCGCTACTCGCTCGACGATCTGCGAGCGCTTCCTCAGACCGAAATGACCGTCGAACACAAATGTGTCGAAGGTTGGTCCCACATCGTCACCTGGGGCGGCGTCGTATTCCGTGACTTCGTCGAGCGGTTCCACCCCGACGAAGCTGACGCGCCGTTTGTCGGTCTCAGTACGCCCGATGGCGAGTACCAGGTCGGACTCGAGGGGGCCGCAATGATGCACTCCCAAACCATGCTCACACTCGATCTGCAGCGGGTTCCGCTGACCGAGGCCCATGGCGCTCCCGTGCGGCTCACAACCCCGCTCAAGTACGGCATCAAGCAGATCAAGCGCATCGGGACGATCCGTTTCAGCGACACCCAGCCGGAGAACGACTACTGGGCTGAACGGGGCTACGACTGGTACGCGGCGCTCTGAAAATCTGCTGCTTCTCGACACGTCTGTGGCGCAAGCCACACGACGGGACAATTCGGTCGCGCTGCAGTACGGTTTCCGTTCTGCCAATGGGCCCGGGCGGGTTCCAAGGAGGAAGTACCTGATGATTCGACGTGGACTCTTGTTGTTCGTGGCACTGTTCGCTGCGACAGCGCTGCTGGTGCCGACGGCTTCAGCCCAAGATGACAACACCGAAGAAGAACAAAGCGCTTGCACCTACAACAACCCAAATGGTTGCCGCATCGCTGGACCTACGACACGTGTGCCCGACACCTCGCCGGGCGCCGACCTCGGTGACCTCTCGACCGCGTTCTCCCAAGGTGGGGGGCCGAGTGCCGACGCAATCCCGGCGTCAGCTCAACCAACGCCGGTGCCTGCTGCCACAACCCAAGACCAGGAAGCGCCACAGCTGGCGTTCACCGGTGCCGAGACCAGCGTGTTCGCGTGGGTCGGCACGGGCCTGATCGCTGCGGGAGCGTTGTCGCTCACGCTGCGCCGTCGCCTCGAGGACTGACGAACCGGCTGCCCTCGCGGTGGCTGAACACTTTGACGCAAGGACCGGCCGCATCGGCCGGTCCTTGTCGCGTCGTACCTAGGCCCGGACCGAGGACCGGCCGGTGAAGGCGATCAGGCGAGCGACGGGATCATCGCCGGCTGCTTCGACCTCGTCGGCGAACATGCCGGGCCCGCGGAGGTTGTCGAGCACGGGCGAGAGTTGATCGAACGCCTGTTGCGCCGAGGCATCGTCGATGCCATGGGCAATGCCGACCGCATCGGCGATGTCCCAGGCATGGATCATCGGATCAACCCAAACCACGCCCAAGAAGTTGTCGAGGGGCATCTCGCCAAACGGTGTTTGCGCGATCTGCTGCAAGGCCCCTTCTTGATCGAGGGCTCGCAGCGTCTCGGCCGCAATAGTGCGGAACGCAGCTGCAGGGTCGTTGCCGAGCACCTCAGCTTCGGGCTGCTCGGCGGTCGGGCCCGCATCGGCGGCGAGGCTGCCGACGTTGCGGATCAGCCATGCAGCGTGGCCGGCGGTTTCTCGCGCCGTCCACCCCTCACAACAAGAAGGGGCATCCCACTGTTCGGCGGGGACTCGTTGCACGACCGCATCGAGCATGTAGATACCACGGGTGTAGTTGCGAAGACTCTCTGACATGGGTGGAGCTTTGCAGCTGCGCAACGACCCACGCAAGCGTCACGTAAGCAAGTGCGGGGCCTTGTCAGCAAGAACCTTCTTGACGGTCGCCACACTTGGGTTCACCAGGGCGATGTCGCCGATGACGACCGTCGGCACCGTCTCGTTCCCATCAGCAATCGAGCGAACGATCGCAGCATCGCTCTCGTGCTCCCAGATGTTGCGTCGATGCGTGGCGATACCCGCAGCTTTCAGGCCCTGACCGAGCCCGCTGCACCACGGTCAACCCGGGCGCCAGAAGAACTCGACGGCATCGATCGGGCTGTCGACGATCGGGTCGATGGCAATCGGCGTTGACTGCTGCGCGGTCTTGAAGATCAGGACGAACCCGATGACAACCGCCGCCAGCAGCAACCACGTCATACGAAGGTGTCGACCACGTAGGCGACGACGGCGTCGATCTCTTCGGGCGTCAGTTTCGAACCGAATGCTGGCATGTTCGTGCCGCCGTTGGCCACCAGGTTGACGAGCGGGCTCGCGTCTTCGGTGAAGAACGCGCCGATGCCGGTGATGGCCTTGGCCCGAGCGCCTTCGCCATTTGCGCCATGGCACCCAGCACAGTTCGTTGCGTAGAGGCCAGCCCCGTCGATCACGGCCACGGTGTCACCGCCACTCTGGTCTGCATCGGCCTCGTCTGCATCGGCCTCCGCCGTGGGTGCGGGCTCCGCCGTGGGTTCGGCCTCCGCCGTGGGTTCGGGCTCCGGGGTGGCCGTTGGTTCCGGCGTCGGCGGTACGGGCGTGGGCGGCACCGGTGTAGCCGTGGGTTCCGGCACCGCCGTCGCCGTCGGCGGGATCGAGGTTGCTGTCGGTGCAGGCTCGGACTCGACGGCGTCTTCTGCTTCTACTGCAACGCTCGGCTCGTCAGTGCCGCCACCACAGGCGGTCGCGAGCAGTGCCAGGGCACCGAGGAGTGAAAGAAGTCGAATACGCATTGCGGCCGCCGAGGGTTGCTGGATCTGGATCGCACGATCGTAGAAGGTCAATGCTGCGAACGGCACGCGGCGAGTCGAAGGAGTGCGGCGCCGAGTCGGTAACCTCAACCTCGTGACCGGCTTCGAGCGACCAGCTCCCGATATCTCCAAGATTGTTGCCGCATGGCGGACCTGGCAGGCGCAGGGCGAAGACACGCTTCCGGGCCGCACCATGGCCGACCTCAAGATCGGTGGCGCTGAGCGCGTGCTCGAAACTGTCATCGAGAGCAACGCCGAGCTCGCAGCAGTCGGCGAGGCGTGGAATCTGTGGGAACGAGGCAAAGTCGGGCCCATGGAGACGCTGGCCGCAATGGCTGATGGCGGGTTCGCCGAGATTGTCGACGCCCTCGTCGAGGAGTGATCGCACCCCCGCCCGGACGCGGCGGCCCTCAGATCATTCCGCGTCCGCCAGATGCGCGCATCGGCGGCCCGCCGCCTTGGAGCCATCTTCCTGAGGGCGAGCGTCGTGTCGACCTGCAACACCTCGAGGACCGCCTCGACTCGTACGAGCCGGGCTTCGTGGACCGAGGTCTTGCCTCGCTCGGTCGCACGTCGGCAGTCCTGATTCCGCTCTACGAGCGTGACGGCGAAGCGACCGTGCTCCTGACCCGTCGGAGCCCAGCGCTGCGGTCCCACACGCACGAAGTCGCCTTCCCCGGTGGTCGCCACGACGACGAAGACGCCGACCTGGTCACGACGGCTTTGCGAGAAGCCAACGAAGAGGTTGCCCTCGACCCGGCTTCGGTTCGCATCATCGGTCAACTCGACCGCTTCGTGACCGGCGGAAGCAAGTCGATGGTGCACCCGTTTGTCGCCCGCCTCGATGCGCCGCCACAGGATCTGGTGCCGAATCCGGGCGAGGTCGAGGCGATCCTCGAGGTGCCGCTCACGGAGCTGCTCCTCGACGTCGCGTGGCGCGAAGAGTTGTGGAACCAAGGCGGGAAGCCCGCTTGGCCCGTGACGTTCTTTGAGCTGGTCGGTGACACGGTGTGGGGCGCGACGGGCAATATGTTGCGCCAACTGCTCACCCTTGCAACCGACCCGGTCTAGGCCGCGCATCCGCGGCTTCGGCCGGAACTGATTACTCGGACACGGTCTGGTATCGCGCGTTGGCGAGCGTCGTAGGCCGCACGGCCAGGGGTCAGACGGGTCAAACACGACCCACTCGAAAACGGCCCGAAGTCGCTCCGTTGGGTGATCGTCAAGCCCATCTCAAGACCCGCTCAGGGCGGATCCCGCGATGAGGGGATACGGGTGACCCGTCTGCGGTAGACGCGTATCCACTCCCGTTTCGGGGAAGTCGAACGACCTAGAGATGGCCGATGGCTTCACCAATCTGGTGGCCGTTTTGGGCATGTGGTCGAGGGTTTTCAACCATCAGGGGTACATGGCACGGTGTCTGTGGCTGACCTGTCCACCCCGCAAGAGAAGACTCCGATGCGCAAGTTCATCTACATCATCATCGCCGCCGTCGTCGTCGTGCTGACCCCGGCGATAGCGCTCGCCCAGGGCGATGGCGCGCCGACCTGCTTGACCGCGATCGCAGGCTCTGACACGGCCCTTGCCGCCGACACGGTGAGCGAAGCCTCCTCCGATGGCACGGTGTCGGTCACCAACCACGTGGACATCGTCGCCGTCGCCGGCACCCGCACCATCACGACCGATGCCGTCCGCTACATCAACAACTGTGGCGGCGCCATGGAACTTGCGCTGGTCGCTCAGGCGCCGGTCGGTGACTGGTCGGCCTCGACCGCTCAGCTCTTCCTCTCGACCACCGATGCCCCGACCTCGCTTCCGACCGCCGATGTCGACGGCAGCTGGGGTGACCAGCCGCTGACGGTGACCGGCGCAACGCCGACCGGCGCTGCCAGCGGCAGTGTGATCGTCGCCGCCGGGAGCTCGGTGCAGGTCGCCTTCGCCGTCACCGCCGGGCCAGACTTCGACACCGCATCGATGCGCTGGTCCGCCGAAGCCCGCCCCGCCGCCGACTAGCCGTTACGGTCGGTTGGGCCGAGGATCTCCTCGCCGACGACTGGGCCGCCCGGCAGGCGCACCACGGTCAGCGCAAGTGCGCACAGCGCGCCGAACAGCAGTACCACCCGCAGGTTGGTGAGTTCGACGACTTGGCCAGCGATGATGTTCGCGATTGGCACCGTGCCACCAAAAGACAGCACCCAGAGCGCTGACACTCGCCCTCGGACTTCCGAAGTGACATGTTCTTGCCAGGCCGTCGCCAGCGACGTCGGCATGGCGAAGTAAAAGGTGCCGACGCAGAAGATCGCAACGTAGGCCGCGTTGATGTCACTGAGCATGGCGAGCCAGGCGAGCGAGACAGCGAAGCCCAGCAGCCCGATGGGCACGACCTTTGATGCTGGTGTGCGAAGGAACACGGTGCCTACGAGAAACGCGCCGCTGAGCCCGCCGAGTCCGAAACAGCCATAGAACCAGCCGTAGGTCGTGCTTTCGCTGTCGATGCCGAGGTTGACTTCGGCGATGGCCGGAAGTTGGCCGATGAATGGCAGGCAAAGGAACGCGAACAGGAACATGAGCAGCAGTGGTCGCCCGACCTGGGGTGCCCGCCAAGCGATCGTGAATCCGCCAAACACCCGCTCGCGAAAGGTTCTCGACGTCGCCGTACCAGGCGGGATCACGGTCAAGTAGATCGCCGTGATCACGAACACATAGCTCGCCGCGTTGATGGCGAAGACCTCGGCAAAGCCCCAGTAGCTCACGAGGAAGCCACCGATCGCCGGACCAACAACCCGCGTGCCATTGACCTGCATCGAATTGAGTGCGATTGCGGCACTCAGATTGCGCTCGCCGGCGATCGCCGGAATCACCGACGTGAGGGCCGGGGCGTACAGGCCTTGGCCGAGCCCGATGACGAAGACGATCAACAGCAGCGTCCCTCGACCGATGTCGCCGTCGAGCAGGAGCAGGGCAAGCACGAAGGTCCACACCATCTGCCAGGCCTGGGTGACCAAGAGCAGCAGGCGTCGATCCGCCGTGTCGGCGAGCGAACCGCCGATCAGCGACAGCATGCCGAGCGGGCCGAGCTGGGCGAAGATGATGGCGCCCAGATACGCACTCGACTCGCTGATCTTCCAACCGAGGATGCCAAGCGCGGCGGTCTGCAACCATCGGCCGGTGTTCGACAGCGCCGAACCGATGTACAGGCGCCGGAACTCCGGTACCGCAAGCGCGTCTCGCGCAGTGCCGCGGTCCTCGGCTCGCACCCCTCGGGGATCACGTGCTGGTCGGTTCACCGGTGGTCCGCCAGCAGATCTTCGAAGGGGGAGACGATGCCACCGATGCTAACCGGTGGCTTGGCTGTCGCTGCCAGCGTTGCGGTCCTGGGCGACCGATCGGGGCTGAAGCCAGGTCTGGTCAGCCAAGCGCTGCTTGGAGATCCTCGATCAGGTCGTCGATGTCTTCGATGCCGACCGACAGTCGCACCAGCGACGGGTCAACCTCGAGCGGCGATCCTGCCGTCGATCCGTGCGTCATCCCGGCGGGAACTTCGATCAGCGACTCGACCGCTCCGAGCGATTCGGCCAACGTGAAGAGCTTGGTCGAGGTCACGATCCGATGCGCAGCCTCGGCGCCGCCTCGCGGGATGAACGACACCATGCCGCCATAGTTGCGCATCTGGCGGCTGGCGGTCTCGTGGCCGAGGTGGCCGGGCAAACCGGGATAGAGCACCTGTTCGATCTGTGGATGTTCCGACAGCATCGCCACGATCGCCTGGGCGTTCTCACAATGGCGATCCATGCGCACGCCCAGCGTCTTGACGCCCCGCAGCAGGAAATAGCAGTCAAAGGGGCTGATGACGGCACCGACACCGTTCTGGACGAAGCCCAGGTGCTCGGCAAGCTCGTCGTTGTTGGTGGCAACAAGCCCGCCAACAACGTCGGAGTGGCCGCCCAGGTACTTGGTCGCCGAATGCACGACAATGTCGGCACCCATCGAGATCGGCTGTTGCAGATAGGGGGTGGCGAACGTGTTGTCGACCACGCACAGACCCCCATTGAGGTGAGCGGCCGCGCTGATCGCCTCGATGTCGAACACGGTGAGGTTCGGGTTCGTCGGCGTTTCCATCCAGACCAGCTTGGTGTTGTCTGCCCACGAGCTCGCGACAAGATCGGGTTTGGTCAGATCAACTGCGGTCCAGGTCACGCCGACCTTGCCGTAGATCTTGTCGAGCAGGCGGAACGTGCCGCCGTACGCGTCGTTGCCGAGTAGCACGTTGTCGCCGGGCTGGAGCATGCGCAAGATCGCATCCTCGGCCCCCATGCCGCTGCCGAACGCAAAGCCGTGGTTCGCGCCTTCGAGCGCAGCGATCGACTGTTCGAGCGCCCTGCGGGTCGGGTTGCCGGTGCGGCTGTACTCGAAACCCTTGTGTTGATTGACGCCCTGCTGCGCATAGGTCGTCGCCACATGGATGGGCACGGTTACCGCGCCCGTCTGCTCGTCGGGTTCTTGGCCCGCATGGATCGCGCGGGTGTTGAAGCCCGAGTTGCGGTAGTCGTTTTCAGCGGAAGAAGTCATGAACCGTTCGTCAGGAATTGGAGGATGTCGGACTGGGTGATGACGGCGACCGGGCGACCGCCATCGAGAACAAGCGAGGCACCGCCGCCGTCGAGCATCTCGACCGCCATCGACACGGATTGGCCGGCACCCAAGGTCTGGAGCTTGGGGCCCATGAGCTTCTCCACCGGCTGGTCGAGCGTGGACGGATCGTCGTAGGCAAGCTGCATGAGTCGCAGCTCGGTGACCGAACCCTGCACCTCGGCCGCTGATAGCGGCATTTCGCCCTTGGCGACCGGAAGCTGGCTGATGCCGTGCTGCTTCATCAGATCAAATGCGGTTCGGGCAGTGTCCTCGGGCTGCACGTAGAGCAGGGGAGGGACACCGTCGCTCGAGGCGGCCAGCGCGTCGCGCACCGTCGGGCCATCGTCTTCGAGGAACCCGAACCCGGCCATCCAGTCATCGTTGAAGACCTTGGACAGGTAACCGCGGCCCGAGTCGGGGATCAGCACGACGACGAGATCGTCGGGCCCGGCCTCGGCGGCCACGATTCGCGCTGCCGCGACCGCGGTCCCGCACGATCCACCGATCAGAAGTCCCTCTTCTTCGGACACTCGGCGGGCCATTGAGAACGAGTCGGCGTCGCTGATCGGGATCACGCGGTCAACGAGGTCGGGGTCATACGTCGTCGGCCAGAAGTCCTCGCCGACACCCTCGACGAGATAGGGGCGGCCGCTGCCACCGGAGTAAACCGAGCCCTCGGGGTCGGCGGCGATGATCTGGATGTCGGGGTTCTGTTCCTTGAGGTACCGAGCGGTGCCGCTGAGCGTGCCCCCGGTCCCGGCGCCGGCAACGAAGTGCGTGATCTTGCCGTCGGTCTGCCGCCAGATCTCGGGACCGGTCGTGGCGTAGTGGGCCTCGGGGTTCGACGGGTTGTCGTACTGATTCGGTCGGTAGGCGTCGGGGATCTCATTCACGAGACGCTCAGCGACGCTGTAGTACGACTGCGGGTCCTCGGGCGGCACCGCAACCGGGCACACCACGACCTCCGCCCCATAGGCCCGCAGCAGGTCGACCTTTTCGGGGGCGACCTTGTCGGTCATCACAAAGACACACTTGTAGCCGCGCTGGCTCGCCACAATCGCGAGGCCGACGCCGGTGTTGCCCGAGGTCGGTTCGACAATCGTGCCGCCGGGCTTCAACAGGCCCTTGGCTTCGGCGTCGTTGATCATCCAGAGCGCCGGCCGGTCCTTGGAGCTGCCACCGGGGTTGGTGAACTCGAGCTTGGCCACGATCGGACAGTTGGCGTCCTCGTTGACCTTGGTGAGGCGAACCATCGGCGTATTGCCGATCAGGTCGATGGCTGAATCCGCGATTTCCACTCGGCCACGGTACCTCTCTCAAGGGGTCAGCCTCCACCAAGGTGCCGTTGCCCGGGTACTTCGGCAGTACCCTCCCGATCGTCACGGAAACAGGGGGAATCCGAACATGGGGATGCAGCAAGGCCAGCTGCTCATGCACAAACTCGTCGAACGGAGTGCCGTTGTCGCTCCGAACGAAGAGATCGTCACGGCGACCGAGGACGGCGTTCGCCGCCAGACCTATGCCGAGACCCGTGTGCGGGCACACCAACTCGCCCACGCCTTGGCCGAGGCCGGCATTGGGATCGGCGACCGGGTCGGCACGTTTATGTGGAACGGGTCGCGCCACCTCGAGGCGTATTGGGCCTCGGCTGGCATGGGCTGCTGCTTGCACACCCTCAACATCCGACTCGGCCCCGCAGACCTCGAATACATCATCAATCACGCCGGGGCGAAGATCTTCATCGTCGATGCCGACCTGCTGCCGGCCCTCGAACCGGTCATGGACAAAATCCCGGCCGTGACCCAGCTCGTGATCGCGACCGAGCCCGGCTTCGAAGGCTGGACCACGAGCTTCCCGAACGCGATCGACTACGAGGACTTCATCGCCGGCAAACCCGAGCACTACGAGTGGCCCGAAATCCCCGAGACCAGCGCACTCGGTCTTTGTTACACCAGCGGCACCACGGGTGACCCGAAAGGCGTCGAGTACGAGCATCGCTCGCAGTACCTGCACACGCTGACGCAATCGCTCACCGACTCGATGGGGCTCTCTGGCGCCGACACCCTGTGCGGCATCGTGCCGATGTTCCATGCCCAGGGCTGGGGCTTGCCGTGGGCGGCCTGCATGCTCGGCATGAAACAAGTCATGCCCCACCGGTTCATGTCGCCGGATCGGCTCATCAAGCTGATGGCCGACGAAGGCGTCACGATCTCGGCCGGTGTGCCGACGATCTGGCAGGGCGTGAAGTCGATCATGGAGGCTCAGCCGGGCGCCTTTGATCTGTCGGCGCTGGACCGCTTGACCTGTGGCGGCTCAGCTCCGCCACCGTCGCTCATCGAGTGGTACTGGAACGAGCTCCAGGTCGAGATGGTCCAGGGCTGGGGCATGACCGAGACCTCGCCGCTGGGCACAACGAGCCGTCGGGTGATGAAGCGCAGTCAGCTTGCGTCGACCGACGCCGATCGTGCGATCAACCAGGCCAAGGCCGGCCAGCTCATGCCCGGGCTCGAGATGAAGATCGTCGACGACGACTTCAACGACCTGCCGTGGGACGGTGAGTCCGTCGGCGAGCTGTTGATCCGCGGCCCGTGGATCGCACGGGAGTACTACAACAATCCGCAACCTTCGAAGTTCCACGACGGCTGGTTGATTACCGGCGACGTGGCCAAGATCGACAGCGAGGCGTACCTGATGATCGCCGACCGCTCCAAGGACCTGATCAAGACCGGCGGTGAGTGGATCAGCTCGGTCGATCTGGAGAATCACATCGTCGCCATGCCCGGTGTCGCCCAGGCCTGCGTCGTTGCCGCGCCGCATCCCAAGTGGGACGAGCGGCCGGTCGCACTCGTGATCCTCGACGACGGTGCCGAGGTCAGCGCCGAGGCGATCATCGAACACTGCGCTACGGCCTACGCCAAGTGGCAGCTGCCCGACGATGTGCTTTACGTCGACTCGATTCCGCTCACGGGTACGGGCAAGATGGACAAGAAGGTCGTGCGCGCCGGGCTGGAGTCCGAGGGTTACCTGCTGCCGGACCTGCGCACATGACCGTTCGGATCGAGTTCGCTCGGCCCGACGACTGGCACGTGCATCTGCGCGACGACGAGATGCTCGCCGCGGTGGTCGATCACTCGGCCCGCTGGTTCCGCAAAGCCCTGGTCATGCCGAACCTGACGCCGCCAATTACGTCGGCGGCACAGGCGGTGGCCTATCGGGAGCGGATCCTGGCCGCGGTGACGGTCGATGCGCCGCACTTCGATCCGGTGATGTCGCTGTACCTCACGGCCGATCTGTCGCCCGCCGAGGTGACTCGGGCATGGAACGAGGGTGCGATCTGCAGCATCAAGTTCTATCCCGCCGGTGCGACCACGAACTCCGACGCCGGCGGTACATCGCTGCTCCAGTTCGCCCCGGTGCTCGAGACGATGGCGTCGCTCGGCGTCCCGCTGCTGGTTCACGCCGAGTCCACGGACCCCGCGCTCGACATCTTCGACCGAGAGGCTGCGTTCCTCGTTGACGAGGTCGCGCCGGTGCTCGAGCGCATGCCAGAGCTGAGCGTCACCGTCGAGCACATCTCGACGTCCACCGGCATCGACATGGTCCGCCAGTTCGACCAGGCCTATGGCTCGATCACGCCGCATCACCTGACCTGCGACCGCTCGGACATCCTGGCCAACGGTCTGCGACCCGAGCTCTATTGCAAGCCGGTGATCAACTCGGCCGAACACCGCAAGGCCCTGGCTGCCGCCGCCCTCTCGGGCGACCCCAAGTTCTTCCTGGGTACCGACTCGGCGCCGCACCCGTTGAGCGCCAAGGAAGCTCGCGTTGCCAAGGCCGGCATCTTCAATGCTCCCTACGCCCTCGAAGTCGTCGCCGAGCTGTTCCACGAACACGACGCGCTCGATCGATTCGAAGCGTTCGTATCGGGCAACGGCGCCGCCCGTTACGGCGTCGAGCCGTCAACGGATCGCCTGGTGATGGAACGGACCGAGCCAGCTGTTGCACCGGTCGACACGCTCGAGACCGCCGCCGGTGACGTCGTGCGTCTGTTCGGCGTCGCCGAAGCCGCGCTCTGGAGCATCTCGCTGCTCTGACAGGTGGAACGTGCGGGTGTCAGACCTCGCACCCGAGACCCCGCACCCGAGACCCTGCACCCGAGACGCCGCCCCGGAGACTGAGCGCACGTCGAGCCCGCCAGGGCGCGGGAATGCTGCCCGGTCGCGCCGGTATGCCCGCTGGCATTTGCGCCCTCTGCCGTTTCTTGTCCCTCCGCCGTAGCGCATGCCGCCTCTATTCGGTTACGGGTCGCCTCGGGGTTCGGTCCAGCGGTCGGATTTGGCTCGGTTGCTTTCGGAACAGAGCGGATCGAGGTTGCGGAAGCTGGTTTCGCCGCCTTTGGCCACCGGTTTGCGGTGATCGGCGTGGAGCCAGTGGAAGTGGGCGTCGCAGCCGTGTTCGGAGCAGCGGCCGCGGGTTTGGACGAGGGCGGCGTCTCGCATCCATTGGGGAAAGGCTCTGGTGTTGACGGATACGTCGAGTGCTCGTGAGTCTGCGTCGAGGATCATGCGGCGGAACTCGGCCACACCAAGCAGCGCCTGAGCCAGCTTCGGGTGCACGGG
>CALLPT010000054.1 GCA_938015575.1 uncultured Acidimicrobiales bacterium | reverse complement strand
CTGGAGTTCGACCGCGATGGTCAACATGACGTTGGCCATCGCGTTCGCGGACATGGCGCCGAGCAGGCGCTTGATGCCACCCGGAATCGGCGGGCGGCGGGTGGATGTTGAATCGACGTCGCTCAGAGGCGCTCAGTCTGGTGCATTGGAACGCCGCAAAGCGACTTCGGAAACGCCGAGTCCGTTAGCCCACGAGGACAGGTTCAGGAGCGCTGGCTTCGGCGGCGACCGGACCCTTTACGATGCGGCGGATGTGTTCACCGCCGTAGCGCCAGATCGTGGCGTCGACGGCGTAGTGATGGAGATTGAACAACACGAACAGCATTGCGGTTGGGGCGGTGCCGATCGCTGTTGCCTCGGTTCCGCTCGTGAGCACATTTGGCAACCAGTAGACGAGCAACATGCCGGTCGCGAACGCTCCGCCAAAGGCGCAAGCCCACCAGGTGGTCGGGGTCGCGCCGCGCTCCATGCCCCAGACAACTTCGGCTCGATGCGCGCATGCCAAGTACTGCAAGCCGTGCAGGGCGCCGAAGACCAGCACGACACTGACATACGAAGGCGGGAACAAGAAGAAGAGGAAGCCGACCAGGTATGGAGTCCACATCGCAGCCGGTGGACGCTGGCGCCAGTGCACCCAGAGGGCGACAAAGAGCACGGCGATTGCTGCGGCGCTGGCATAGGCGAGATAGGTGAACATCGTCGTGATCCAACGGGGCAGCAACGTGTAGCTGATCTCGAAACCTTCGAACGACGCGCCTCGTCGCCCGACCCATGCTCGAGACGCTTCGAGGAACCACAAGGGGTAGAGGCCGTAGCGCAACACCGAGGCAGCGCGCCCGGACAGCTTGAGCCCGTGGAGACTGACACTCACACGGGCAACCCCATAGACCTGTTTGACGAAGTGCCACGCAGTCAGGGTGTAGACCGAGACCAGCAGGAACCGCACGCCCTCGTCGACGAGCGTTTCGGCGCCCATCAGTGCGGCCGCGCCGAGTGCGAAGGTCGCGAGCACGAGCGCGGCGGGCACGGCGATGAGGAGCCCCCACCGTTGATAGACGACTTCGCGCCCTTGGCCATAGGCCAAGTGATACGAAGCGCCGAAGTGGGTGCCCGAGAGTCCAAGCAGGGCCCAATAGAACGGCCCGCTGACGATGCCGGGCATCGCCGGCCCGCCCCATTGCTCCATCATCAGAAGCAGCCAGGCAACAACGCCAGCGCCGCCTACGAGCCAGGGGTCCGCGTGCTTCGACACGAGATGGGTTCTGTTCTTCGCCACGCGGGTGTGCCCAACGTCGCTGTATTCCGCCTTGTCCGCCATAGGTATTCCAACCTACACTCGACGTCACAAGGCCTCAAGAGGAGGCAAGGCGGGTCTGGCGGCTTGGCGAGTGAAATGAGACACAGTTTCGTGTCTCCGAGATGTGACACCACGGCGCGCATCTCCATCGGCGGAAAAGCTTCAGTCCCATTTCCCAAAGTGGAGGAATGGATGACAACTCAACACACCACGGACCACGGTCCGAGGAAGAAATGGAACGACATACGGATCATCGGACCGATACTCATGGCGCTCTTCGCCATGGTCGTTGTCACGGGTTCGGGTTTCTCTGGCGAGGCGAACAGTGTCGGCGTCGGCTACTGCGATGAGTATGCCTTCAAGGATTCGGCATTGGTGCAGTCGGCAAGCCTCGAAGAGGAACCGGTGGCGTGGATGCCCTGCATGCCTCGATCCGCGTGCGAGCGCGAGTTTGGCCCCGGCACCGTGACCCGATCTGACGGCGATTGCTGCCTAAACACGTCCCTCGTTGGTGCGGCACTCGTCGACTGTGACGAGCCCGAGCCCGAGCCCGAACCGGAGCCGGAGCCCGAAACGGGCGGCGATGGCGCCGATGGTGAAGACGAAGAAGTCGAGGCGCCGCGCTCGGTCGTCAAGCTTCCACCGCCACCGGACCCGATCGTCGGGCCTATCTGGCTCGGCGCGATCGATGTCGAGGTCGTTGCGGACGGACTCGTCATCCTCGAGTTCCCCGACCTGCTCGACGCATTCATCGAGGACAACCGGGTCAAGGTGTATGACGCCGACGGCGACCTTGTCTATGCGGGCAAGATCGGCGCCGATGGCACCATCATGGTTTTCTCCTCGAATGCGCCCATGACGGTGAAGACCACGCTGACGACCCGGGCCCCATACATCGAAGTCGTCGCTCCGTGAGCTGACCATTCCAGCTCGACGCTGCGGTCGTGATCGACCGGGTGACACTCGTGGCGGTGGACGCCAAGATGTGTTGCTCGGTGCCGGTCACGGCCGCCGTCGCGCCGGGCCGGGGATTCTGTGCGCCGCTTCAGCGAGGTGTGGGCGAGAACCCGTCGGGGATGGCCAGATCGGCTGGCGACAGGTCATCGATGGACCGCACGCCAATGCCGCGCATCGTTGCTTCTATGCCGCCGCGTAGAACATCGATGACGTTCTCGACGCCGGCCTGGCCGTTGGCGGCCAGTCCCCACAGATAGGCCCGGCCGATCAGCACGCCTCGGGCGCCGAGGGCGAGTGCCTTGACGACGTCGCTGCCGCGGCGGATGCCGCCATCCATCAGGACCTCGCACTGATCGCCGACGGCCTCGACGCACTCGGCCAAGACCCGGATGGGAGCGGGGGCCCCGTCGAGGTTGTTGCCACCATGGTTCGAGACCGAGATCGCGGTGGCACCTGCATCAACGGCTCGTTTGGCTTCGTCGCCGCGGCCGATGCCCTTGACCATGAAGTTGTCGCCCCACTCCTCGGCAATGCCGGCAACGTCATCCCAGCTCGGCGGCGGGGTCATCATCCACTCGCCATAGGCCTCGAAGAAGCCGGGCACGTAGTCAGGGTTCGTGGTGTAGTTCGGGACGCCGAGATCCGGAAGCTGTTTGGTCTTGGCCCAGTCGAGCAGCCAACGTGGCCGGGTGAGGACGTCGGGCGCGTGCTCCAGCGCGGTCTTGAAGTCGATCTTTTCGGGGATCGACGGGCTGCCCCAATCGCGTCCGTGCGAGAACGACCAGTCGAGGGTGAGGATCAGGCCAGCGGCGCCGGCGGCCTTGGCGCGTTCCATGCGGGCACTCATCGCGTCGCGGTCGCCCGCCCAGTAGATCTGGAAGAACGTCGCCGGATTCTCGGCGATGACATCTTCGAGCTTCTTGGAGCCGAATGAGCTCAGACCCATCGGAATGCCGCGAGCGGCCGACGCCCGGCCGACGGCGATCTCGCCCTCGGGGTGCACTGCCTGGACACCGGTGGGCGAGATCATGACCGGGATCGAGGCGGACTGGCCCATGATCGTGGTGTCGAGTTTCTGGCCGGTGACTTGACCGGCGGTGACGGGGCGCAACCCCAGTTCGTCAAAGGCCGCCAGGTTGTCGTCACGCGAGACGCCGGCCTCGGCGCCCGCGACGATGGCGCCGTAGACAGAACGGGGAAGTCGCTTGCGAGCACGCTCGCGAGCAACAGCGACAGATTCGAACCAAGGATTGCCCACGTCGAGAGCCTAGAGAGTCCGGCTGCCGCGCACTCAGCGAAGAATCGCCACGAAATTCCGATCGTCGTGCTGCCACCACGCAGCCGCATCGAGCAGCACGTATACGATCTTGTCCCAGTCCTCGACGCCGTTCGCCGCTGCTGCACTCGAGCGGTCGAGTACGACGGCCACGTTGCGGGCGTCACCAGCGCCGTCGGTGAGCCATTCGAGATCCGTCAGCAGGTCGTAGAGGGCGTCGAGGTTTCGTCCCGCCCAGTCAGGGAAGTCAAGAGCGGCGCCAATAGCGCCGAGGATCGTTTCCTTCGACTCGTCGACGATCGTGCATCGAGCGATCGCCCAGTCATCGCCGAGCTCGGCGAGCAGAAGGTCAACGTCGGTCGTGAGGTCGATCCAGAGGACGCCCCCGGCGAGTGATCGCAGATCCATCACGTCACCATCCCACGATCTGGGCGAACGAGTCGTAGTGATCCGCCGTCCAATACAGCTCGCCGTCGTCGCCGGCGACGATCCGCCGTGCGCCTCGATCGGATGAGCCGGGCGTTTCGACCGTGAACTCCCGGTAGTGCCCGCGAGCCCGATCCGGCAGGCGCCCTTCTCGATTCTGGAATGTTGAGCCGTCCTTGCGATACGGGTACGGGCCGTCGTCGTCGATCAGCAGAAGTGTGTCGATGGCCTCGGGTGGCAAGTCCTCGACGGCGATCGTGCGGTCGTAGATGATCTCGGTCGACGTGACGTCACTTCGGTCGACGTCGTCGAGCAGCACTTGGGTCTCGACCCGGTCCTGTTCCGAGACCACGATGCTCGTCTCGTCAGTATCCGAGCCGGGAAGGAACTGAAAGGCCAACAAGCCGAGTACGAGCACGGCGACAGCGATGATGCCGAGCGATTCAGAACGACGATTCACCCGCATGACCGTATCGGTGGCGACATAGCTCGGCGGGCAACTCAGCGTGATCGAAGTGTCGCCTCCGCGACGTCTTGACGATGCTGATGTGCCTGATAGTGCTCCTGTTAACCTTCCCGAGTGCTCGCTCGGACACATCGATCGCGACCTTTGCCGGCTTTGGCCGTTGCGACCCTGGTGATCGCGCTGGTTCTCAGCCTCTTTGGGGCGATTGGTCCCGCGCATGCCCAAGCCGAAGCGCCTGCGGGCTGCACCGTCATCGGCACGGGATCGTTCGGCACAAATGACCGTGAACTCGGCATTACTCACGGTCTGTCGATTGCTGGCGATGGATCGCTGTACGTCGGTGATGCGCGGAACAGCCGGGTGCAGATCTTTGCGAGTGGGGCGCGGTCGGGAACCACGATTACGAGCGGCCTCAAGAGTCCTGGCGGCGTGTTCGTCGCCAACGACGGGACGCTGTATGTCGCCGACACGCTGAACCATCGGGTCCAGGCGTTCGCGCCCGGAAGATTGGTCGGACGCACCGTCGCCGGCACGGGTGTCGGCGGCGACGCAGGCGACGAGCTGCAACTACCGAGCGCGGTGCATGTCGGCCAAGACGGCACGGTCTATGTCGCCGACACGTTCAATGATCGGGTACAAGCGTTTGCACCCGGTGAGACCTTTGGTGAGACCGTGGCCGAGGGATTGCGGGGGCCCGCGGGGGTCTTCGTCGATCGAGCCGGCACCGTCTTCGTCGCCGACACCCTGAACGGCCAGGTGCGCGCCTTCCCACCAGGCGATACGAATGGCATCGTCGTCGCCGTCGGCCTCGCCAACCCGACCGGGATCTTCGTCGACCGCGCGGGCACGTTGTATGTCGCCGACACGTTCAACAACCGGGTACAAGCCTTTGCGGCAGGGTCGGTCGAGGGCACCACGGTGGCAGGGACCGGCACCGCAGGGTCAGCGGCAGACGAACTGTTCTTTCCCTACGACGTCGTCGTCGGCGCCGACGCCACGATCTATGTGGCCGATACCAACAACTATCGGATCCAAGCCTTTGGGCCCCGCTGCGCGGCTGAAGCAGCCACCGACGAGCCCGCAACCGACGAACCCGCCTCCGAAAGCGAAGACGAACCGGTCGACGAGAGCGACGAGCCCGCAACCGACGAGCCCGCCTCCGAGAGCGAAGACGAACCGGTCGACGACAGCGACGAGAGCGACGAGAACGACGAGATGGCCGAGCTACCGAACACCGGGTCGGACGACGATCTCCTCGTTGTTGCCTCGGTTTGTCTCGCGATGGGGCTGAGTGCACTCGGCATCCGGCGCCTGGGCTACGGGGTCAGCTAGTCCGTCGAATCTCGTCACGCATTCGGACTGGGGTCTCGCTGCGGCCTAGCGTGAATCTATGAGCGACGAGGTGTCCCGGCCGCCAGTTGCCGACTGGGCAACCGACTTCGACCACTACGCAGCAGAGTATGTCGAAGATCCACACGCGGTCACCGGTGAGCTGCGCGCACGTTGTCCCGTTGCCCGCTCGGAGCGCTACGGCGGGGTCGCCGTACCGCTCACCTATCAGGGTATTGCGCAGGTCGCTCACGACACCGAGACCTACACGAGCCGTCGCATCATCATCTCCGAGACATCAACGGATCGCCGAGGCATCATCTTGCCGCCGATCAATCTCGACCCGCCGGATCACACCGAACCGCGA
>CALLPT010000053.1 GCA_938015575.1 uncultured Acidimicrobiales bacterium | reverse complement strand
CGCTGCTCCCCCGTTCGCCCGACACGTCGAATCGACGGACCCGGATCGCCGCGTCGCTCGGCGCGCTGGTGTGCCTCGTGCTGATCGCTGCGGCTTGCACTGGCACTGCCGTCTCCGGCGCCGACAGCACCGATGCGGTTCCCGACGACGCCAGCGCTGAAGAGGCGGAGCCCGAAGCAGCGGATCCAGACGAAGAACCCGACGCCAGCGAGCCCGACGCCAGCGAGCCTGAGTCGAGCCAGCCGGAATCGAATGAGCCCGAACCAGAAACTAGCGCCGAGGAAGAAACCGCATCAGCCTCAGAAACACTCGCGCTGCCCGTCGAAACCATCGACTGGGAACCGTGCGGCGACCTCACCGAATGCGGCACCGTCGTGGTTCCCATCGACTACCGCGATCCGTCGCTCGGCACTCTGAGCATCGCGGTGAACGTCCGCCGCTCCCCCGATCCCGACGAGCGGCTCGGGTACCTGTTCGTCAATCCGGGCGGCCCGGGCGCAAGTGCGGTCGAGATCGTCGAGTTCATCCAGGCGATCGGTACACCACCCGAGCTCCTCGAAGCATTCGACATTGTCGGCATGGACCCTCGCGGCGTCGGCGGATCAGAACCCGTCTTCGCCTGCGGCACCGGCATCGAGCAGTTCGAAATCGTCAACCAGATCGACGAGCTTCCCGACACGCCCGAAGAGATCGCGATCGGCAATGAGGCGTCGCTGCTGTGCGAGACCTCAATGGGTCCCGCTGCCGGCAACATGGGCACCGACGTCGTCGTGCAAGACATGGACGAAGTGCGCAAGGCGCTTGGCGCCGCACAGATCTCGTACCTCGGCTTCTCCTATGGCAGCACGCTCGGCGGTTGGTACGCCACCAGGTTCCCCGACCACGTGCGGGCCATGGTGGTTGACGGTGCCGCCAACCCACTCGCTCGCGCCGACACGGTCGAAGAAGCCATCGACCTGGCCCGTATCACGACAGGTCCCATCGAAGAACAGTTCGCAGCCGCCCTGGCCTCGTGTGACAGCGACGCCTGTCCGATCTTCAACAACGGCGACCCCGAGGCCGTCTGGTACGAGGCCGCCACCAAGCTCGACCTCGTCGCCGACGCCGCCGAGGGCAGCAGCTTCGCCGCCGAGCTCGGGATCACCGGCAGCCTGTACAGCCAGACCCAGTGGCCGGATCTACACCAGGCCATCTTCGACTTGAACGCCAACGACGACCCGAGCGGGTTCCTCGCCGCCGTCGACGTGGCCACGATCGGCCAAGGCGTGAACGCGGCCAACATCACGCTGCACGTCAACTGTCTTGACCAGTGGGCCTTGTTCAATGAGACGGCCGAAGAGCAGGTTGCGTTGGCCCTCGAACTCGAAGACGAGGTCGAAGCCGCCCTCGACGGCGAGTATCCGCTGACCCAGGCGATCGACCTTCCCGAGACCGCAACCGTGTGCCCTCACGTCGGCGAAGCCCTCGATGCCCCGATCCTTGATCGCCCCTACGACGGCGGCGGCGTACCGATCGTGGTGATCGGGAACACGTCGGACCCGATCACCCCGTTTGTGCAGTCTGAACAGTTCGCAAACGATGTCCTTTCGAACGGCTATCTGGTGCGCGTCGAGCACCCGCAACACGTCGTGTATCCAGCAAACGGCTGCGTGATCGACATCGTGCACGCGGCCCTCATCGACCTCGAGCTGCCCGAAGGCGAGCCGACGTGTCCGGCCGCAGGCCCTGCGCAGTTGGCCGAGGTCACGCTGGAACCGGTGGAGCTCCCGAACGGGGCGACCGGCGTCGTGCCCGCTGGTTGGATCGAAGTCGGGCCCGGTGTGTACGCGCAGACGCCGGCCGAGAACGACCCGGTGGTGCTCGTGTATGTGCCGACCGGCGGCGATCCCGACAGCACCCTCGACGCCCTCGCCGAGCAAGCCGGCGTCGCGCCCGAGCTGGCGTTCGAGAATGTCGAGATCGGCGACAACGTCTGGGATCTCTACGACGGCACGATCGGCCCGGCAGTGACCGGCCTCGACGAAGACGTGAGCGTGCGCGTCGCCTATCTCAAGGGCGGCGACAACGTGCTCATCATCGGCCAGGCCTTTACCCGCGACATCGAGCAGCTCACCGAGCAGCTCCTCAATCCGATCCTCGAGGCCTACGTTCCCGGCGAGTAGCCGACTAACGATCCGTCAGCCAGCAGGCTGGAAGGCCTCGGCTGCCGGCAGGATCACTTCCGACGTCAGCCGCTCGATGTCATCAGGCGCGGCCTGGCCGATCACGATGATGCCATCTGTTCCCTGCAGCGTCGCCGAGCGCAACACCAGCGTGTCGACCTCGAGGATGATCTCTTGGATCGTCCAGACACCGTTCGGTAACTCCACTTGGTTGATCAATCGGGGCGCACCGCCGAGCTCGCCAGCAAAAGATTCGAGCGCGGTTTCGGGCACACCAAAGGTCGGTTGGAAGATGAGGGTGATCGGGTCCGACGGGTTCGACGACTGGGCGTAGATGTTGGGCGTGAGCTGAAGCCAGCCGGCCGGGCGCACCGACGTGGCGCCGTCGTCGAGCTCGACCGCCACCATCTCAATCTCGGCAAGTCTCGGCGGACCTTGAGCTGCGCACTCGACACCGGCGGGCGGAAGCTCCAGGTCGATGAGGGCGGCGTGCACGATGTCGTTCACGCAGCCATTCGCTGGATACACGACGTGTTGCGGGTGCTGGACGCGCACCAGGTGACCGTTGGCCAAAACGTCGTTCGCGAACTGTTCGGACTGCACGAACGGGGTGATGGGATCCGACGTGTTGCCGATCACCACGATCGGCACATCGCCGCCGTCGAGGGTTCCTTCGAAGGCCGGCACATCGATGGTCTCGTAGTGCAGGCACACATCTGCGTTGTCCGGAAGTCGCGAGGCTCCGAGCAGTGGGAACTCGGCCCAGATGATGTCCTCGACTGCCTGGTCATACAGCTGGGCTTCGAACACCAGGTCGTCGACGGTTTCGTCGGGGAACAGCGCCCACGCGTCGAGGCAGTTCACATGAGCGGTGAAGCTCGGCTCGTCGACCTGGCCCGCGTTCTCGATCGCGGCGACGAAGCCGGTCGGATCGTCGTTGACGTTCAGGTCGAAGATCGCCTGGTGAAGGTCAGGCCACAGCTGCTCGGTGTACAGGTGGCCGATGATGGCGAACGAGATCGCCGTCGGATTGTCGTTCTTGGCTTGCGCGATCAGATCGAGCTTGGGCGCCGTGTCGAGCCAGAACCCGGTCGGGTCTCCGTCGTTGTAGATCGGGCACGCCTCGCTGTCGCAGGATTCAAGCGCGGCTCGGAACTGTGCTTCGACAGGCCCGACCTGTTCCCGAGCCAGTTGCACCCGCTCGTCAAGTGTCTCGGCGTCGGCCAATGGGTTGCGGGCACCGTCGACCACCATCGCTCGCACCTGGTCCGGAAACAGGCTCGCGTACCAGGCCCCGAGGGCGCTTCCGTACGAGAAGCCGAGATACGAGATCTGCTCGGCGCCGAGCGCGCGGCGAATGGCGTCGATGTCCTGGGCCACGAACGGTGAACCCAGGCGTGCGGCGACCGGGCCCATCGAGTCGACACAAAGCTGCACCGCCTGCGCTCCGAGCGCGAGCTCCTCGGGTTCGTCGGGCAGGTCATCGATGCGTGACAGCAGGTCGAACTGCTCGGTGCCTTCGCCGCATGCAAACGACGGCTCCGAACCGCCTACGCCTCGAGGGTCGAAGCCAACGAGGTCGAAAGAGTCGAGCAGCTCCTGAGGGAATCCGATCAGGTCCGCGGCGATAACAAGATCGACGCCGGACACACCCGGGCCGCCGGGATTGATGAACAGGTAGCCGATTCGCTGGTCCGGGTCCGTCGAACGCCGCACGCTGATGCTGAGCGCCAACTGCCCGAGCGACGGGTCGTCGTAGTCGACGGGCACGTCGACCGTTGCGCACTGGGTCAGGTCGCCGCAGGGGAACCAGTCGACGTCTTCGCCGGCCAGGGCCAGCGCTTGGTCGGTGCCGTCGGTGCCGGGCGCTGCGTCGGGGCCGGGCGCTGTGTCGGCGCTGTCACCGTCGCTGGCCTGGTTCGCATCGTCTGCGCCGTCTGGGTCAGCCATGTCGTCCATGGAGACGCCGCCCGAGGACCGGTCGATGACTTCAGGGGTTGCCGAACACGCCGTCGCCGCCAGCGTGCCGAGAAGAAGGCCGGCCAGAAGCCGGACGAAAATCCGCACCCTCCGAGACTACCGATGGACCATGGCGCGATGTACGGCGCGCCCCTCGCTGCTGTGCCGATCGATGGGGTTCTTACGAACTGGACAACACGCATCGACGCGACCGTCGACACGCACCAGCCTGTCGTAGGGTCATCGCCATGGCCCGCGTGATCGCCATCATCATCCTCGTCGGCGGCCTCGCAGCGATCGGTTGGGTCGCGTTGAGCGCCGACGACGAAACCGCGAGCACCACCGCGGTTGCCGCGTCAACCGGCGCCACCACGGGAGCTGCGGCGACCTCCACAACGGCCGTCACGCCCACGCCGACAACATTCCAGGAACCGGACAACTACGGGCCTCGCATGGACTTGGTCGACATCGACGGCTGGTTGCAAACCGATGCCACCTCGATCGACGAGTTCGACGGTCAGGTGCTGCTCGTCGAGATGTGGACGTTTGGCTGCTTCAACTGCAAGGCCCGCATCCCTCACAACCAGAGCTATTACGAAGAGTTCGGCGACGACAACTTCGAGATCCTGGGCGTGCATGCCCCCGAGTTCAGCTACGAGGCCGAGCTCGCCAACATCGAAGAAGCCCTCGAACGTCTCGATGTCACCTGGCCGCAGGCGCTCGACATGGAGAAGAAGAACTTCCGCGCCTGGCAGCCGGGCACGACGAACTATTGGCCGCGCACCTATGTGATCGACCAGAACGGCGACATCCGCTACGACCACATCGGCGAAGGGCGCTACGACGAGCTTCGCGAGACGATTCGCTACCTGCTCGAAAACCCGCCCGAGCCTCGCCCCGAGACCTGAACCGAGCCCCATGGGAACCTTCGCCGAGGGCATCGAAAGCATTCGGTTGGCGTGCAGCCTGGTGCTGCTCATCCCCGCGCTCGGCATCGCCTTGCTCGGCCGACGTCGCAGCCTGCTCGTTCCGTTGTGGATCGTCGTCGTCACGATCGTCGCCTGGCTTCGTTTCACCGGATGGTGGGGACTCGAGTCGTCCGGCGTGTGGCATGTGCTCGCCGGCATCGCACTTGTCGCGCTGGCGGCACTTGCGTGGAAGCGCGACGCGCTGTCCAGCGACGTCGGTGTCACCGCGCTTGCCGCGACCATCGCCGCATGGACCTGGGTGCCGTGCGTCGGGCGCCATCTCGGCGACATCCTCAATGACGCGCGTCGCGAGCCATGGGGGCAACTCCCGCCAACCATCGCGTTCGTGCTCGGCTTGTTCGTGCCCTTGATCGTGCTCGCCGCGTTCGACGTCGCCGCCCCGAAACTGTCCGAGCGTTTCGATCACGCCAACGTGCGAGCCGTTGGGCTCTCCATCGTGTTGCTGGTCGGTGTGCTGGTCGCGGTCACGCTGTTCGACGACTTGGCCGGCGAGCTCGCTCGCCGCAGCTCGTTCTGAAGCTGCCGGGCTGCAGATCTTCCAAGTCCCCCTGCATCTGGAAGATCTGCAGTCCGACCCCTCATCCCCCCGGTGAGAGCCGTTGCCCGATCAGCTGCGAGGCAGTACAGCCGCGAAATTCGGCGACGTCAAGGGGAAGTTTTCGGGTTGAGACCCGCGCGTTCAACCTCGGATCCAGGACGCCCATCCGCTCCTATTCAGCAGGCGGCACGACCTTGGCGAGGCCCTCGACAACCTCGGCGAACGGGTGAGCGGCAAGCGTGGCCGGCGGCACCAAGAGCTTGCGATCACGAGTACCGCCACCGATGATCAGCCGCTCGCGTTCCATCACCCGAGCGTCGATCCACAGGTCGAGGTCGGTGGTCGTGCCAAAGGGGGTGACCCCACCGATCAGCATGCCGGTGAGCTCGATCGTCTGGTCGGCCGACGCGAACGAGCATTTGCGCACGCCGAGGCGTTTGCGCACAACCTTGTTCACATCGAGGCGACTGTCGGCAAGCACGAGGCACATCGTGAAGACCGGCGGGTCGGCCTTGCCGACGACCACGATTGCGTTCGCACTGTCTTCGGCCGCGTAGCCGTAGGCCTCGCAAAATGCGGCGGTATCCGCCAAGTCGGGGTCGCACTCGACCAGCTCGTAGTCGACGCCGAGCCCGTCGAGTTGTTCGATGACGAGATCACTCACCCGACCAGTGTCGCTCACGGCTCTACGATCGGGCAATGACCAACGGCGAACGCTCCAGCGACGACGGCTTCGACGAGGTCGTCGACCCGATCGACGGCACACGATGGCTCGTCGACACCGCGTTTCTCCGGTCGAACTGGACGTGCATCTGGGACCGAGGCTGCGCCGGCATCCAGCGCGAACCTGATCCGGCCGCGCAGCTCGGCTGCTGCTCGGTCGGGGCCCAGATGATCGACGAAGACGAGGCGATGCGGATCGCCGGGCTCGGGCTCTCGATCGACGAAGCCATCTTTGAACACGCGAGCGAGGCACTCGACGGTGGCGTCTTCCGCGACGAAAAGCGCGACAACACCCGAGTCGTCGACGGCGCTTGCATCTTCTTGAACCGCCCTGGCTTCGCTGGTGGCGAAGGCTGCGCCCTCCACCTGGCCGCGCTCGAAGATGACATCAGCCCGATCGAGTACAAGCCAACGATCTGTTGGCAAGCACCTCTGGTCGTTGATCGACTCGACGATGGCACGCGGCGTTTGCGGCCCTGGACCCGAGACGATTGGGATGGCGGGGCCGAGGACATGGGCTGGTGCTGTCCCGAACGAGAACCAGCAGATGGCCTCGCCTCGGCCTATGTCGGCGACCGGCCCGTCGCCGATTCGCTCCACGCTGAGCTGCGAGCGATCACGGGACCCGAAGTCGCGGTCGAGCTGAGCCGTCGCTACGGGGCGACTTGACGAAACGCGGCGAGCTCACCGAGTAGCTGCTCGATGTTGTCGACCAGCCGGGGGACATCGTCCCACCGGTTCTCCTTGACGGCGACCTCGGTTGCGAGGCATGCGGCGGAGATGCCAGGAAGCGCCATGCTGGCCGCTGCACCCTTCAGGGAGTGGGCGCCAACCCGGACGCCATCGGCGTCGTCGTTCGAGATGCCGGCGCGCATGACGGTGAGCTGCTCGTCGGCGTCGCCCAAGAAGATCGGCACGAGCACATCGAGCATCGCATCGGGCTCCGGGCCAAAAGTGTCGACGAGCGCTTGGCGATCGAACGGGTCGGCGGCGTCGGTTGCCGTGTCGTCGGACTCGTACGGAGCGTTTGCTGGCATGGTGGTCGAAATCTCAGAGGTCGCTTCGATGACCGTTTCACGCGATTCGGCTGGGGCCGGCGTGGTCTCGCGAAGCACGGTCATCAGGTCTTCCATACGAATCGGCTTCGTCAGGTAACCGTCCATGCCTGAATTGAGGTAGAGCTCGCGATCGCCGGCAAGTGCATGGGCCGTGAACGCGACGATCCGTGGACATTCTTCGACAGGTAACGCAGCTCGGATCTGCTCGGTCGCTTGCACACCGTCGAGACCGGGCATCGAGATGTCCATCAAGATCAGGTCATAGGGAGCATCGGTGGCCTTGGCCACCGCCTGGAGACCATCATCGGCCGTCTCGATCGAATAGCCGAGACGCTCGCACATGCGGGTCGCGACCATCTGGTTCACCGCATTGTCTTCGGCGAGCAGGATCCGCAACGGATGCGCGTCGCCGAGCACGCGATTGTGGTCATCGGATACAAGCGCCGCTTCGAGCGAAGCGGCAACGTCGATCTCGGTCGCCGGAAGTGGCAGTTCGAACGAGAATGTCGATCCAACACCCGGCGTGCCCGAGGCCCGCATCGAACCACCCATTGCCTCGACCAATCGGTTCGAGATAGCCAAGCCGAGACCGGTGCCACCGAACCGGCGGGTGGTGGTCGCATCGCCCTGGCGGAATGGTTCGAACAAGCGGCTGGCTCGAGCCTCGTCGATGCCGATGCCGGTATCGGTCACCGTGAACTGCAAGCGGTCTGCGTCGAGGGTGCTGACTCGCACGCTCACCGAGCCGGCCGACGTGAACTTGACGGCGTTGCCCACCAGATTGAGCAGCACCTGGCGAATCCGAGCCTTGTCGCCACGAACCATCGGCGCGACATCGGGCGCCAACTCGGTGGTGAGTTCGAGGTTCTTCTGGCTCGCCGCGGCCCCAAACAGGTCCGTCACCGAGAGCAAAAGGTCCCCAGGGCCGAATGGTTCGGTGTCGATGTCGAAGTGGCCGTTCTCGAGCTTCGAGTAGTCGAGGATCTCGTTGAGGATCGCCAGCAGTGCGTCGCCACTGTCGTGCATCGTCGTCAACATCTCGCGCTGCTCGTCGGTCGGATCGGTATCGAGGAGCAACTCGGTCAGACCCAACAGGGCATTGAGCGGGGTACGGATCTCGTGGCTCATGTTGGCCAGGAACTGTGACTTGGCGCGATCGGCAGATTCGGCCTCGTCGCGCGCCTCCTCGAGGCCTTCGAGTGTCGAGGCCAGCTCGCCGGACATGTTCGCAAACGCTCGCTGCAACATGCCGATCTCATCGTCGCGTCGCTCTTCGAAGTCTTGGCGGAAGTCGCCGGCGGCCAGCGCCTGGGTGCGCCCCGCGAGATCGTCAAGCGGACGCCGGACTTGGCGGCGGAAGATCGTCAGCACCAGGACCAACATGCCGATCGTCATGCCGAGCGTGATGAGTAGCGCTTCGAGGGCCGAACGGGTGGCCGACTCGGTCGCCGGGGCCAGCGAGTACAGCAAACGAACTTCGCCGAGCTGGACGCCCTCGCTGATCACGGGTTCGCGAACCTCGCGCATCGACCGATCGTTGAGCAGTCGATCGGCAATGGTGTGGCTCGTCGGGGCGTCGAATCCGTCCTCGAAGAGTCGAGCGATCCGACCGTCAGCGCGGTTCATCGATCGGGTCATCGGCTCGCCAGCGGTGTCGACAAACACCGCGTGCACGGCGGACTCGTCTTGGACGACCTCGCGCACATAGGTCTCGAGCGTGAGGAAATCTCGACCGAACATGGCCTCGGGACTCACCGTGGACAGAAACCCGGCCAAGGACTCGGCCTGTTCGGTGAGCGTGTCACGCTCGTTGCCGAAGTCCCGAACGATGGTGGCGGCGAGCAACGTGCCCATGACGAGCATCATCACGCTGACGACAGCCAGGAACGAGCGGGTGGCAAGGCTGCGGTGCAGGGGTACTCGCGCCGACGTGAAATCGTCGGCGGTTACGCCAGGCGGATCTGCCTCGGCCTCAGCCGGCGTCGGCATCCCAGGTCCTCAGCTTGAGCGTCACGACGAGATCGCTGAGGGGGCCGTAGTCCTCGGGCTCGACGAACCCAGATGCGTTGGCGTTGACGAGCGCCTCGTGGCCTTCGGGGATCGAGAGCAGCTGGCTGCGAACCTGCTCAACGAGTTCGGGATCGGCGCCTGGCAAGGCAGCGAAGGGCCACTCGGGATAGAGCGCTGTCGTATGCGGGTGAACGTGGTCGTCGTCGAAGGGATCGAGGATGCGAAGCTCATCGACCGATCCGATCGTTCCATCACGCACCATGCGTTCGAGCTGGCCGCTGCGAATGAAGCCAGCATCGACCGCACCATTGAGCACCGCAAGCACGATGTTGTCTTGCGACGGCGTCTCGGTGAAGTCGGAGAACTCGTCGGTCGAGACACCTGCTTCGAGCAGGTGCAGTACCTGGAAGTTGCAGCCGGCGGCCGCCGTCTCGAACGCAACACAAGTTACTGAACGGCCGCGCAGGTCCTCGAGTTCGACGATGTCGCTGTCCGGGCGCACGATAATCAGGCCGCCAAATTCGGAACCGGTGCCATTACGAGCCAGCGTGGCGAGGAACTCGGCGTCGTAGAGACGTTGCACCTGAACCGACGACAGCGGATTGGCCATGAAGAAGTCGATCGCGCCGAGCTCAGCCTGTTCGAAGAGTTCCTCTTGGCCCAGCGGTACGAGCTCGAACGACTGGTCGAGTTCTTGCTGCAGATACTCGACGATCGGGCCGTACTGGGAGTTCGCCGCGACGGCCGAGCGGATCGCGAGTACGCCAACCTTGATCGCTTCGGCATCGCCAGCGACTTCGACGATCGGGACCTCGGTTGGTTCGGCCGAGCTGTCGCTGTCGGTATCGCCACACGCGGCGAGCAACAACAGGATCGGGGCGAGGAGCCCAATGAGACGGAGAATTGGCCTGTTGAAGCGCATGAATGCAAGCTACGAACCGAACCTCAAGATTTCCTCAAGAGCCGCTCAGGCCTTGAGAAAGCCTGCGAAGTCGCCGTCAAGACACTCAATTTCGGTGATGACGGCCCGACCGCGGGCCCGTGTACCGGGCGCGCGGCCGAAATCGCAGGGCGGGCTCGGCGTATTCCTCGGTCGCGTGCGCGAGCCATCCGGCCGTTCGCGCAACCGCAAAGATGGTCTCACCGGCGCTCGCTTGCATGTCCGCCAGCCAGGTGAGTGAACCCAATGCCAGGTCGACGTTGGCCAGCTCGGACCGGCGTTCGCTCACCACGTCGCGGACGCGAAACACATGATGCAGGCGCGGGTCGTCGTGCCAGGCATCGACCACTGCTTCCATCAGGGCCCCGTAGCGAGGATCCTGGATCGTGTAGATCGAGTGCCCGTAGCCGGGGAGTCGACCCGATTCCCGTAGCGCCGCTCCCACGGCGCCGGCCGCGTCGTCAGTGCTAGCGGCGTCGTCGATTAGGGCGTGTACAGCCGCGCTCGCGGCGCCATGAAGCGGACCGCCAATCGCGCCGAGTCCGGCACTCACGACCGAGTACGGATCGGCACGCACCGAGGCTGCGATCCGGGCAGCAAAGGTCGAGGCAGCGATGCCATGATCGACCAACAGCGATAGGGCGACATCGAGGGCCCGGCGCTGGGCGGCAGTACCGGGCCGCTTCGTCAGCCGCCGCCATAGCGCCGCGACCGGGTCTCGATCCTTGCCTCGCCCAAGGGGCACCAAACCGTGGGTCATCGCGACGATCATGCGTCGTCCGGCCGTGCGAACGCTGGCGGGTGACAGGTCATGGCGAAGCGCATCGCTCGCCGATGCGGCAGCCAGCAGGTGTCGCAATCCGTCGATGCCGTCGAGATCGGTCGTGAGCATCGGCTCGGGTTCGGGCCAACGCTCCTGCTCGGGTGCCTGCCACAGGTGGTCGACAAGGTCGACGAACCCACTTCCCTCGTGCATCACGAGCGCGACGAGGGGCTGGCCGCGAACGAGCAACTCGAGGTCGTCGACACGCGTGATTCCGGTGGCGATGACGGCGCGGAGCTCGCCCTCGGTTCGATCGGAACGACCGAGCTTGAGCGCGTCGAGCTCCGCCGGATCGAACAGGCTCGATCGACCGTCCATGGCGACGGTGCGGTGCAACAAACCGCGGCTCACATACGCGTACAGGGTCTGCGGCTTGACGCCCAACCGAGCCGCCGCCTCGTTGGTCGACAAGAGGCCCGGCGGGTCGGCGCTGTCCCGATTCATACGGCTCGAACCATGACGGATCTGAACTCCTGCCTCATATTGAGTCAATCAACATTGACTTGATCAATATTGTCAATATACGACGATGTCGCCAATCTAAAAGGCATGACATCTTCACCGACGCTTGTGGCTCCTCCAGGACTGAAAGGCCTCGTGGTCGCCGACACCGAGGTCGGCAGCGTCCGTGGCGAGCAAGGCTTCTTCCACTACCGCGATCACGATGCGGTCGAGATCGCTCGCCACCAGACCTTCGAAGCCGCGACCGGGCTGCTCCTCGATGGCTCCCTGCCCGCGGCTGCGGACGAAGCCGGTGTTCGCTCGGCGCTCGCCGCACAGCGCTGCGTCGATGCCGACACCCTTGGCGCGATCACCGGTCTCGCCGGCCAGCTCGGCGGACCGTTGCCGGGACTACGAGCGGCCCTGTCCCTGCTGGTCGACGACACCCCAACACTCGACCTTTCGCCCCGCGAACGACGTGATCGAGTCCTGCGGGTCATCGGCGCGGCGCCGACGGTGCTCGCGGCATTGCACCGCACCGAACTCGGCGAAGCCGTGCTGAGCGCCGACCCAGGGCTGGGGCATGCCGCCGACTACATCCGCATGGTGACCGGCGCGACCCCACCGCCGCGGATTGCTCGGGCGGTCGAGACCTATCTGTTGTTGACCGCCGACCACGGCTTCAACGCGTCGACCTTCACCACCCGGGTGATCACCAGTACCGGCGCCGGTGTGGGCAGCGCGTATGCAGGAGCGATCGGCGCCCTCTCGGGACCCCTGCACGGCGGTGCACCCAGTCGGGTGCTCGACATGATCAACGCGATCGGCGACCCCGCTGACACCGAGGCATGGGCGCGCGCCGAGCTCGCGGCCGGACGCAAGCTCATGGGGTTCGGTCACGCCGTGTATCGAGCCGATGACCCGCGCTCGCTGTTGCTACGAGAAGTCGCCATCGGACTGGGCGGCGAACTCGTCGATCAAGCCATCCAGATCGAGGAACGCATGCTCGCGTTCCTCGCCGCATCGAAACCGAACGCAACGATCGTCACCAATGTCGAGTTCTACGCCGCGGTGGTCATGCACCTGGCCGGCATCCCACAGGAGATGTTCACGCCGACGTTTACCTCGAGTCGGGTCGTGGGCTGGGGAGCGCACCTGTTGGAACAGGCGGCGGACAACAAAATCATGCGGCCCGCGGCGCGCTATGTCGGCCCGCCCATCCGAGCTGCGTCTACAGGGGTCGAGCGAAGCTGAGCTCGTGGCCGTCAGGGTCGCGCACGTGGAAGTAGCGCTCGTTCCAGGGCGCGTCCTTGGGTGCAAACTCGGGCGAGTAGCCCGCATCGACCGCGGTGTCGTGGACCTCGTCGGGCGATTCGACATGGAAGATGACGCGGCCCCAGCCGGTTTCGGGCACGGCACCGGTGTGTTGAAGGTTGACGAAGTTCGACCCGATCGACAACGAGGTGAATACCTCGTCCGCCCCGCCGTAGACGATGCCGAACCCCAGGGCGGTGTAGAACTGCACCGACGCGGCCATGTCACGCACGATCAGGGTGATTGCGTTGATCTCGGCGGCCATCCCCTGAGCGTAGGTCGCCTGGGTTGACGGACTGTCTCTGGGCAAGACTCAGGGCCATGATCGATCTCTCCGGCAAGACCGCACTCGTCACTGGCGCGAGCCGAGGCATCGGGCAAGCGTGCGCAAGGGCGCTCGATGCCGCCGGTGCACGGGTGCTGTTGAACAGTCGTAACGAGCAGGACATCGCCGCGGTTGCGGCTGGGCTGACCAACGACCCGCAGCTCTTCGCTGCCGACCTGGGTGTCGCCGGAGCCGGCACCGAGCTAGCCGAACGCGTCGCCGCGGCCGGTGGAGTCGACATTGTCGTGAACAACGCCGGCATCGCCATGCGACGCACACCCGAGGATCTGACCGAAGCCGATGTCGACCGGGTGTTCAACATCAACGTGCGCGGCTTGCTCATGCTCACCGTGGGCCTGGGCGAATCGCTCAAAGCGCGTGACGGGGCTTCGATCATCAATGTGTCCTCGGTCGCAGGTGTGATCGGACCGCTCGGACGGGTCGCCTATTCCGGCACCAAGGGCGCGGTCGATGCCATGACTCGGGCCTTGGCCGCTGACTGGGGACCGCACGGCGTGCGCGTGAACTCGATCGCTCCTGGCCTCATCGAAACCGACATCTGGCGCGAGAACCTCGAGACGATCGACGGTCTTCGCGAGAACATGCAAGCAGGAATCGCCCTGCGCCGCTGGGGCGCCGGGAGCGATATTGCCGATGTCGTTCTGTGGCTGGCGTCGGACCTGTCGAGCTATGTGACCGGTGAGACGATCGTCGTCGACGGCGGCATGTCCCGAGTGCGCAGCGGGGCCGCGCCCGAGGTCAAGTAGCCGGCGCCGACCGACTAGGCGATCGGGTTCTTGTAGCTGTCGAGATAGGTGATCTCCGAAACCGGCGGACGCTTGGCTGCCTTGAAGTCCGTGCCCTTCGTGTACGCGACCGGCAACAACGCGGCTTGGGTCATGTGCGGCGGAATGCCGAGCAACTCCGCGGCTTCGTTTTCCATCCCCAGGTGCAGCGTCGTGTAACAGCTGCCGAGCCCACGCGACCGCAGCGCCAGTTGGAAGCTCCAGATCGCCGGAATGATCGAACCGAAGAGCCCAGCCGCACTGTTCGTGGTGCCATCGTCGAGGCGACCGACGATCATCGGAATGACCATCACCGGCACTTCACCCAGTTTCTCGGCCAGGAAGTTGGCTGAGTCGAGCACGCGGCCCGTCTGCGAGCCTGCGTCTGCGTCGGCAGCCGCAGCTTTGAGGTAATCGCCGCCGGCGCGACGGTACATGTCGGCCAGCGCCTCTTTCTTCTCGGCGTCGCGGATGACCATCCAGCGCCAGCCCTGCCGGTTCGAGCCCGTGGGCGCCTGGGTTGCCAGTTGCAGGCATTCGAGCAGCACCTCGTCGGGCACGTCGCGGTCGAAGTCGAGACGTTTGCGAACAGCTCGGGTGGTCGAGAGCAGCGCGTCGGTCTGGGTCAGGTCGAAGTCCATCCGCAGAGTCTTACAGACCCGGTGCTGTGGCCCGAAGAAGAGATCGTTGCTTCTTCGAGCGGTGCGAGGCCCCGTCAACAACGTCCCAAGGAACAACAGCTAGGCCAGCCGGCGACGACGGACCTCGGCGGCCGCCCCCGCCACGAGTGCTGCGACGGTGAGCAACACGTAGACCAGGTCGAAACTGCCCCGCGCGTCGGCCAGCACGCCAGCCGCTTGCGCCGCGATCATCGACGACGTCGCGTACACGATCGTCATGGCGCCAAAGGCCGCAGCAAAGGCGCGCCCTTCGAGATGGTCGCGAACCGCAGCTGCGGTCAGTGGAGGAACCGCGAAGGATCCCGCGCCGTACATGAGCGCGGCGAAGGCGGCGAATGGCTCACGTCCGATCGGCACGAAGATCGACCCGACCGCACAGATCAGTGAGGCAAGCGCCATGGCCCGGTCGCGGCCGATGCGATCGGACAGTCGGCCAAAGGCGAGCGCGCCGACGATCGCGGCGAGACCGAAGGCAGAGAACAGATTGCTCACATGGGCTCGGCTGAAGCCGGCGTCTTCTTCCAACGCGACGCCCAGAAACTGGGTCCACGAGCCCGCGAGGATCGCGAACGTCGTATAGGCGAAGGTCAGCAACTTCCACTCGGGAATCGATCGAAGCCCGGTCAGATCAAACAGCGGGGTCCGTTCGGTAACCGTCGTGGAGCGCGGCAATCGGATGATGGCAATCGCGCCGACGAGGATCATCACCGTGACGATGGCTTCGATGCCGAAGATCTCGCGCCACGCTCCCTCGTCGTCGACGGCCGATCGGTAGAGGGTTGTGCCCTGGCTGATGGCGAACAGACCCACGCCCATCGACGCCGTCAGCGCGCCCATCACGAGACCGCGATGACGCGCTGGCAATCGAGCGCTCGCAATGGTGGGGGCCGGAATCCAGATGCCGGCGCCCGCCAACCCTGCGAAGAAGACGCCGCTCGACAACACACTGAACTCGGGGGCGGTCGCCAACACCGCCAGCGCCAGCGCCGAGAGACCGAGTCCCGTGCGCAACAACACGACGGGGTCGACGCGGCTCGACACCATCGTCACCCCGATCACTCCCAACAGGTAACCGCCGAAGTACGAGGCGCCCAGGAACCCGGCGCCGGTATAGGAACTGACGAGGTCGTCGCTGATCGCCGGCAACAGCAGCGAATAGGTGAAGCGCCCGAACATGTGCGATACGACCACGGCAAAACAGACGACTGCGGCGATCGCCACCCCCGCGCGGGTGACGGTGTCGCCGCTCGGCGCGGGGGCTGACGTCAAGGGCGGCTCGGAGCCGTGGGTCGCAGGGTTGATCGCTTCAAGCTACTGGCGCAGCGTTTCGCGTTTTGCATGGGTCGCCGGTCCGAGGCCGGTAGTGGCGGGCGCCACGCTCGAATCGGAACGTCGCAGTGGCACCATGGAGGCATGCGACCCGAATGGGAGCTCCCCCTCCAGGCCGATGGGCTCGTGATGGAGCTACGTAACGGAGGCCGCATGCGCGTGCGTCCGATCCGGAGCGAGGACACCGCTGGGCTCATCGCGGCCTACGCGACCTTGTCCCACGAGTCGAAGTACTACCGGTTCTTCAGTGCGCGTCCGAAGATGCCGCAAGCGATGGCCGAACGGCTGACGCACATCGACCACGAGAACCATTTCGCGTGGCTCGTATTCGATGCTGACGCCGAGCACCCCGACGCCGACCAGCAGGACTTCGGGGTCGCCGCCGCTCGGTTGATTCGTGATCCGGCCAATGATGAGGGCCCCTGCTCGGCCGAGGCTGCCGTCACCGTGCTCGACAGCTATCACCATCGCGGCATTGGCCGGTTCCTGATCGAGCTACTCGTCTGCACGGCCGCCGATGTCGGGGTCGACGTGTTGCGCTTCGAAGTGCTTCGTGAGAACTACAAGATGCGTCAACTGATGTCCGGTACGGGAGCCTCGGTCCGCGGGGTCCCCGGCGAAGCAGGTGTGGTCGAGTTCCGCCTGAACGTGCCACCGGCGGACACCCTTGCGGTGCCGGCCGGCAGCCTCTACCGCTTGTTGCGCCATGTCGCCGCGGCGCAGGACTGACGAGCACCGGCCGACGACCGTGCCCTACAGTCGTGACGTGAGCGAGCAGGCTGACAACGTGATCCCGTTCCCGACCGCACCCGAGGAGCGCGCTCCTGAGCCGGAGCCGCGTTTGCGCGACGTGCTCGGCGACGTGCTTCGAGACGAGCGACAGAGCCAGGACCGTACATTGGCTGAGGTCGCCGACGAAGCCGCGGTCTCGCTGCCCTATCTCTCCGAGATCGAGCGTGGCCGCAAAGAAGTTTCGTCCGATGTGCTCGATGCGATCGTGCGCAGCCTCGAGCTGGACCTGGCCGAGGTCTTGGAACGTGCCGCCGATCGGCTCCGCTCGAGCGAAGCCCCCGGCATGCCACGCATGTCACTGCTCGCCGCCTAACACCAGCGACCAGCTTCGGCCGAACCGACCCAACGTCGCCGGCTACAACATCTCGTCGGTGGCACGATCCGATGGGATCGGAGCGATCGGTGTCGCCCGCAGCCGCTGACGCTCAGCGCCGGAACGGGTGCGCACCATGACCTGGTCGACTAGGCCGTAGTCGACGGCTTCGGTTGCCCGAAGCACCAGCGCCCGATCGGTGTCGTCGCGAACCGTTTCGGCTGAACGTCCGGTGTGCGACGCCAGGATGGCTTCGGACTCGGCCCGGATCCGTTCCAGTTCGGTGGCCTCGAGCGTGAGATCCGTGATTGACCCGCGCCGCACGTCAGTGTGCGGCTGATGAAGCACAACGCGGGCGTGGGGCAGCATGCTGCGCTTGCCGGGAGTTCCTCCGGCGAGCAACATCGCTGCGGTCGACGCCGCCTGACCGACACACAGCGTCGCCACATCGCAGCCGACGAACTGCATGGTGTCGTAGATCGCGAGCATCGCGCTGAAGGATCCACCTGGCGAGTTGATGTAGAGCTGGACGTCGTGCTCGGACTCGGCGGCGAGGTGCAAGATCTGGGCCACCACGACATTCGCGACGCCGTCGTCGATCGGCGTGCCGACGAACACGATGCGCTCGCTCAGCAGGCGGGAGAAGACATCGGCGACACGTTCCCCCCTGGCGGTCGCCTCGATGACGTTGGGGACTAGATAGCTCATTGGCCGCCTCCACCGGCGATCGCCGCCAAGAGTCCGACCTGGCGAGCGGCCCGGGTTGGCACGACCTGGTCGAACGACGTGACGACATGATCGACGAATCCGTAGTCCTTGGCCCCCTCGGCATCGAACCAACGGTCGCGGCCGACATCTCGAACGACGTCGTCGAGCGATTGCCCCGTGTGTCGAGCGATCAGGTTCCTCATCCGGTCGAGCGTGTTGCGGAGGTTGTCCGCTTGGATCGCCACATCGGATTGGGCGCCCGCGAGCCCAGCCGAACCTTCGTGCATCAGCACCTGCGCGTTGGGCAACGCGAAGCGCTTCCCCGGCGCTCCACCGCACAAGATGATCTGACCCATGCTGGCCGCGAGCCCCACCGCCACGGTTGCCACATCGTTGGGGATCGCTTGCATCACGTCATAGATCGCCAACCCGGCGATGACGGACCCTCCCGGCGAGTTGATGAAGACGCAGATGTCGGACTCGGCATCGTCGGCGGACAACACAAGCAGCTGGGTGATCAGGCGCTGGGCGCTTTCGTCGTCGACCGCCTCGCCGAGGACGAGGATTCGCCGATCCATGAGTCGGGTGAGCTCCGTGGTGTTCATGGAACGAGTCTCCGGAGCTCACCGCGGCGACCAAACCTGTTCTGCCACAGGCAGAACGCCGTGTTCCGCTGGCGCCGCACCAAAACGTCCGCGAGACTTTCGGCCGTCACACACCTTCGAAGGGGACCCATGAGCCAGCACAAGTACTTGCTGAACGAAGACCAGATGCCGACGCAGTGGTACAACATCGTCCCCGACCTTCCGGCCCCGCCGCCGCCCGCACTTCACCCGGGCACGCTCGAGCCAGCTGGTCCTGACGACTTCGCGCCGCTGTTCCCGATGGACCTGATCCTGCAAGAGGTCAGCCAAGACAGCTATGTGGACATCCCCGGCGAGGTCCTCGACATCTATCGCATCTGGCGGCCGACGCCGCTGTTCCGGGCCCGTCGTCTCGAGAAGGCCCTCGATACCCCGGCCAAGATCTTCTACAAGTACGAGGGCGTGAGCCCGGCCGGCTCGCACAAGCCGAACACTTCGGTTCCCCAGGCGTACTACAACGCCAAGGCCGGCGTCCGGAAGCTAACGACCGAGACCGGTGCCGGACAGTGGGGTTCGTCGCTGGCGTTCGCGTGCGCCCAGTTCGGCATCGAGTGCGAGGTCTGGCAGGTCGCGGCGAGCTACGCGCTCAAGCCGTACCGCAAGACGATGATGGAGGTCTGGGGTGCGACCGTGCATCCGAGCCCGAGCGACGTGACCGAGTACGGCCGATCGTTGTTGGCCCAGGATCCGGACCATCCCGGCAGCGTGGGGATCGCGATCAGCGAGGCCGTAGCCGAGGCGGCACCGCACGAAGACGTGCGCTACGCGCTCGGCTCGGTGCTGAACCACGTGCTCATGCACCAGACGATCATTGGCGAGGAAGCCCTGCTGCAGATGCAGATGGCCGGTGAGACGCCCGATGTGCTCGTCGGTTGCACCGGCGGCGGATCGAACTTCGGCGGTCTCTCGTTCCCGTTCTTGCGCGAGAAGATGGCCGGCAACATGGACGTCACGATCCGGTGCGTCGAACCCGCGGCGTGCCCGAGCCTGACGCAAGGCGAGTACCGCTACGACTTCGGCGACTCGGCCGGCATGACGCCGCTCATGAAGATGCACACCCTCGGCCACAACTTCGTGCCCGATCCGATCCACGCCGGCGGCTTGCGCTACCACGGGATGAGCCCGCTCGTTAGCCACATCTACGAGCTGGGCATGCTCGAGGCCGAAGCGATCGGCCAGATCGAGTGCTTCACCGGTGCGATCCAATTCGCGCGCACCGAGGGCATCGTCCCGGCGCCCGAACCAACGCATGCGATTGCGGCCGCGATCCGCGAAGCGAACAAAGCCAAGGAGACCGGCGAAGAGACCGTGATCCTGACGGCGCTGTGCGGTCACGGCCATCTCGACCTGGCGTCGTATGAATCGTTCCTCAGCGGCTCGATGGTCGACTACGACCTGAGCGACGACGCCATCGCCGCCGCCATGGCCGAAGTCCCCCAGATCGACGCCTGATTCTGCGACTGGCCTGGGATCGGTTCACCGGAACCGGTCCCAGCTCAGTCGTCGGCGTTCTCGAGCTTCTCGGGATAGAGATCGAAACGGCCGAGGCGATCAAGGCAAACCTCGACCGACCAGGGAAGCATCGTGGCGCCACAGCGCGCGTCGCGATAGGCCTGTTCGAGCGGCGACGGGCGCAGCATCGAACGACCGCCCGCGATCTCGATCGCCTTGGACGCGACGGCTGGCGCGTTGCGCATGGTCGTCGTCATCGAGGTCCACGCCCGGCGCAGCGCGGCGCGACTCGGGTCCGGGCCGACCTCGCCCAGCACCCGATAGCAGAGCGCCTGGGTCTGGTCGTAGAGCAGTTGCATCTCGGCCCAGCCGTACTGCTTGATGTGATTGTCACGGCGGGCCGACGTGCCATGCTCGCCGCGCAAGTACTCGGCGGTGTAGTCGAGAATCCCCCGCATGAGCCCCAGGTACGAGAACGACAGCGTCATATAGAAGTACGGCCAACGCCACGCGGCCTGTTCGAACATGCCCGGCGGAATCCACTCATTGGACTCGGGTACGAAGACCTCGGTCATGAGCAGGTTGCGCGAGTCAGTTCCCCGCATGCCGAGCGGATCCCAGTCGCCTTGGATCTCGACGCCCTCAGCATCGGCAGGCAGTCCAAGCAGGTGCAGGTGCTCGTCGGCATCGCTGACGGCGACGATGTTGTGGATGTTCGCGGCACCCGAGAGCGAGGCGAAGATCTTGCGTCCGGTGACCAGGTAGCCGCCGTCGACCTTCTTGGCCTGAGTGGCAAAGCCCTTGGTGGCGCCAGCGGCGATGCCTTCGCTGAACGGCTGGCTGTGGATGGTCTGATCCTCAACGACACCACGCCAAAGCTCGGCCCGGCGCACATGCTGCTCGGAGCGTTCGGCGTCGCTCAGGTCCATGTCGTCGGCGATCTGGCCCACGAGCAGTGTGGTGGCGACGTGCATGTTGAACGTCAGACCGGTCGTGGCGCAGTGACGGCCGAGCTCCTCGCTCGCGAGCGCATACGCGACGAAATCACCGCCGAGGCCGCCGGCCTCGGTCGGGATGCAGATCCCGAGCAGGCCGGCTTCCTTGAGGTCGTTCCAGTTGTCCCAGGGGAAGCTGGCGTCGCGGTCGTAATCGATCGACCGCTTAGCAAAGGCCGGAGCAACCTGGGCCATGCGATCAACGATCGCCCGGCGCTCGGGGGTGAACAGCTCGTTCGTCACCCGCTCAGTCTTTCAGAAGTTGCACTTCTCTGACACCCGCAGCTTCTTAGTAGCGGTACAGCTGGGCCAGCGTGGGATCGGTCGAGCCGGACTGCATCGCCAGATAAGCGGCGAGGATCTCATCGCCGCCGGTCCCCCGCTCGATCCGCAGATGAGGGGACGCCCAGGTCGCAAAGCCAGCCCAGGCGGCGGCGAAGCGATCGTGATACGCGGCATGGCCAGCTTCGGCAGCCATTCGCTCGGCGACATCGGGGATGAAGAAGAAGCTGCGGTCTGGACCGGGCATGTCGCCCGGCGACGCGCCGGCGCCCCGGTGCGTGCCGCCAATGCGGACGCTGCGCACCAGCCGTTCGCCGAGGCCCTCGTGGATCGTCCGGGCGAGCGTTTCGTTGCCAGCCATGTCGACCAGCGCGACGTTGGCGCCGAGAGCATCCAGATCGACCGAGTCATACGTCATGACCTGGTCGTAGCAGCCGAGCGATTCGGTGAACTCCACGTTCGTCGCCGAGGTCAGACCGACGACCCGGTGCGCATCGTCGATCAACGAGTGAGCGAGCGACCAAGCCGTCTTGCTTGAAGCGCTGGTCACCACGACCGTCTCGACCACACCTTCGGCGCGGAGATCGTTGGCCATTTCCCAGCCGGTCATGAACAGTGCCCACAACACCGGCTTGACATCTCGAAAACCCGCCTGCGTGACCGGGTCGGCGGCCGTGCGATACATCCGGTGATACCACGGGTGGGTGCCCGCGAGGTGGGGCGAGGTGTCGCTGAACGAAAGCGCGGTGACCTCGCTCGGGGTCATCACCCAGCGACGCCCGGCAGGCAGGTAGCCGAAGATTTCTTCGCCGACGCGAACCTCGCCGTGGGCACTAGCCACCACGTGGCCGTAGCCCCACACCGGAAGCCGCCCGTCGATATCAGGGTTCGGTGCCGGGAAGAAGTTCCAGTAGCCCATGAAGTCGCCAGCCCGCGCATACGACATGTTGTTCGTCGTGAGTGCGAACTCCTGCACCTCGACCAGCACCTGACCTTCGGTCAGAGCGACATCGGCGCCAATCGGGTCGATCAGGCGAGCATCGCGCAAGTCAGCCCGGTTGATGACGAGGTCCGTGCTCATGCAGCGGCCTCGAACTCCTGCAGCACCCGGTCGGCTTCGGCGTGCTCGGCGATCCGACCATGAAGAAGTTGCCGCTGCTGCTCGGCGGCGAGCACCGGTTGGTCGACGGTTGCCCATTTCACCAAGCCGTCCCAGAACCGGTCGATCATCTCGGCACCGGAGATCGTGGCGCCGTCGACGGTCCGGAAGTCGACCGATCGCATCTCGCCCAGGTACAGGTTGAGCGAGCGGACGTGGATCTCTTCGTCGATGCGGATGCGGCCCACGAGTTCTGCGGCGAGCTCGGCGTCGTCGCGGCGGTCGGTGAAGACATCGGGCGTGCGCATGATCTGTTGTGTGTCGGCGAACGCCAGCTCGGCCCGGAACTCGATGATCAGCAGGTTCGCGATGAAGGACACCAGACCTTCGATCTCGGGCGCGATCTCGGGGACGTAGCGGGTGCCGGCGTCGGGACGGCCGATGTTTTCAGGCGGTTCGACATCGGGGAACGCATCGGCGCCGAAGACCAGGTCACGGGCGACGAACCACATGGCGTCATGGGCACCGGCGTCGGTGTCAGGCGAGCCGCCCTCGTCGAACCCGTGGGCGACCAACAAGCCCTTGCCCAAGTGGCCGATCGCCATCTCGGAGATGTCCTGCACGATCGCCGGTTGCAGGTCGGGAAACTCAATGTCGGCGAGCAGGCGGCCACGAGCCTCGATCTTGCCGGTGATGGTCAGCGCATTCCAGAACGAGGCACCCAACCCATTCCGGAGCAACACGAGCTGCTGCTCGGCGGTCGGCATGCGGATGCCGTCGAGCAGTCCCGCGTCGGCATCGAACACCGCGCCGCCACGCTCGTTGAGCGCTGCTTCCCAGGCGTCGAACGCCGCCTCGCGAACGAGTGCTCGTGGCGGCTGATAGGAGCCGTCCGCGAGCATACCGCCGTGCAGCAGGTGGCCCATCACGACGTGGGGCTCCGCATAGTCGTGATCGGTCATCAGCTCGTCGCGGGTGTAGGTGAGTTGCGCCATGGACCAAGCGTAGAGTCGAGCCGTGGCTCGGACCCTACGCAGCCGGCTTCGGTTCGAAGCCGACCCGATCAAGGGCTCACGTTTCATCGCCACGGCAGCGCCGGTTGGCAACGAGGACGAGGCTCGCGCCTTGCTCGAGGAGCTGCGAGCCGAGTGGCCCGACGCATCGCATCACTGCTGGGCGTGGCGGCTGGCCGCGCCGGCGATCGAGCGGGCGGGCGACGATGGTGAGCCGAGCGGCTCGGCCGGGCGGCCAATGCTCGCCACACTGACCGGGCGCGAGTTGGTGGACACCGCGGTGATCGTGACCCGGTGGTTCGGAGGCACGAAGCTCGGCGTCGGCGGCCTCGTGCGCGCGTACGGCGGCACGGCGGCTCAGGCGCTCGACACGGGAACCTACGACGAGTGGGTGGCGCGCTCGATCGTCGAGTTCACCCACACCCACGCGGAAACCGGCCCGGTCGAGCGAGCGCTCTCGACGATTGACGGCACCGAGCTCGACGTCCACTGGGGCACCGAGGTTCGACGCAGCGTGCAGCTCCCGGCCGCCGACATCGACATGCTGTGGGCAGCCCTGGCCGACGCAACCAACGGACGCATCACCCGTCCTCTGGAGTAGCCGTAACAGGTGCCAGACACACCGTTACGGCTTTAGACGTTGAGGTGGTTCAAGGCGAGGCCGGGCGTTTCCCAGGGCAGCTTCACGAGCTGACCGGTTGACGAGAGCGTGATGTAGGCCGTGCGCAGATCGTCGCCGCCGAAGCAGATGTTCGTGGTGATGCGATCGGGCATCGGCACGAACCGCGCCGGCTCGCCTCGGGGCGACACGATCGTGATGCCGCCGTCGACGATGGTCGCCACACAGACGTTGCCGTCGGCATCCATCGCGAGCGAGTCGTACATCTGGAAGCCCTCGCGTCGCGGCAGCAACCGACCACCGTCGGGCTTGTCGCGTCGCTCCCCCAACAACGTGCCCGGGGCGGACAGCTCGTAGGCCCATAGTTCGCCCGTGTGGGTTTCGGCGACGTAGACCTCGTCTTCGTCGGGCGACAGGCCAATGCCGTTGGGCCCTTCGAGCGGGAAGATGACTTCTTCGATGTGTGAGCCGTCGGCCTTGGCGTAGAAGACGCCCGTGCGATCCCGGTCGCGGTCGCGGGTCTTGCCGTGGTCGGTGAACCAGAAACCCCCGTTGCGATCGAAGACCAGATCGTTCGGGCCCCGCAGTGGGGTGTCTCCGGCCTGGGAGTAGATCGTTTCGACCTCGCCCGTGTCGAGGTCGACGGCTTCGATCCGCCCACCTGAGTAATCGGGCGGTTGGTGGCCGGGATACAGCTTCCCCCGCACCTCAGCGAACAACATGCCCCCGTTGTTGCAGACCCAAACACGGCCGTCGGGGCCCATCGCCGCGCCGTTCGGGCCGCCGCCAAGCTCGGCAATGACCTCGACGCTGCCATCGGGCTGCACCCGAGACAAGGTCTGGCGTTCGATCTCGACCAGGATCACCGAACCGTCGGCCATAGCGATCGGGCCTTCGGGAAACCGAAGGCCCGTCGCCATGACGTCGAGATCAGGTGTCGTTGTGGTTTCGCCCATCCCCTGATGCTCGCACGGGATCGCTGCTCGATCCCAGACTTGCGGGTGCCAGAGTTTGCGGGTGCCAGTTGCGGGAGCCAGTTGCAGGTGTCAGAGCACCGCAACGCTGACGAAGCGGGCGAGAGGAGGTCAGACGAGCGCGGGCTCGGGGTCGCTGGCGACAGGGACGGTCGCTGCTTCGGTCCGCATCTCGGCGGGTGGAAGACCGGTCTCGCCTTCGATGTCGATGGTCGGCAGCAGGCGGTCGAGCCAGCCCGGGATCCACCAGTTGGCGTCGCCCATCAGCTTCATGGTGGCGGGCACCAAGATCATGCGGACGATGGTGGCATCGACGAAGATCGCCGTCGCCAAACCCAGACCCATCATCTTGATGATTGGATCGTCACCGAGCACGAACCCCAGGAACACCGAGATCATGATGAGTGCCGCCGACGTGATCACACGGGCGGTGCTGGCGATGCCGTGGATCACCGAGGCGTCGTTGTCGCCGGTGATCAGGTACTCCTCGCGGACCCGGGAAAGCAGGAACACCTCGTAGTCCATCGACAGGCCGAACAGGATCGCGAACATGAACATCGGCAGGAACGACACGATCGGCACCGTCGACTCGAGTCCGATCAGCTCCAAGCCCCAGCCCCACTGGAACACGGCGACGAGCACGCCGTAGGCGGCGCCGATCGAGAGCAGGTTCAACAACGCGGCCTTGAGCGGAACCAGCACGGACCGGAACACGACGGTGAGCAGCAGGAACGAGAGGATGATCACCGCGGCGATGAACACCGGCAGTCGGTCGGCCACGCGTTTGCCGATGTCGCCGAAGCTGGCCGTGCCGCCGCCGATGTGCGCCGATGCGCCGGAGCCGTCGAGCACGGGTGGGAACACATCGGCCCGGAGCCGCTCGATCGTCTCGAAGGTGGCGGCGTCTTGGGGCGCCGTGTTCGGGAAAGCCACGATGGTCGCAACGCCAGCATCGACGTCGACCTGGGGTGGCGCGATGCCGGCGACGCCCGCGTCAGCGGCCACCGCAGCAGCCAGGGGCTCGACCACCGACACGTCGTCGCTGATGTCAACAGCGACGAGGAGCGGCCCGTTGATGCCGGGCCCGAAGCCGTCGGCGACCAGGTCATAGGCGCGCCGTTCGGTGCGCGAGTCCGGGGTGGTACCGGCATCGGGGAAGCCGAGCTGCAGGTCGAGCACGGGCGAGGTGAGCAGCAGCAGGAACGCCGTCACACCAATGGCGTACGCCCAGGCGTTGCCGGCCACGTGTGTGCCCCAACGCTCCCAGCGACCGGTGACGGCGTCTTGGGTCCCGGTCTCTTTTCGGTTTCGGCCGAAGCCGAACTTCGCCAGCCGGAGTCCGGCGAGTCCAAGGAATGCGGGCAGCAGGGTGATCGAGGCGAGCACCATGATCAACACGATGAACGAGGTCGAGATGCCGGCTGCGGTCATGAACGGGATGCCGGCAACGGCCAAGCCAAGGATCGCGACCACCACGGTGCCGCCGGCGAAGATCACGGCCTGACCGGCGGTTGCGGCCGCGCGTCCGACCGAATCGACGACCGTCAGGCCGCGCCCGAGGAACTCGCGGTGGCGGGTCACCACGAACAACGCGTAGTCGATGCCGACGCCCAAACCGATCATCGATCCCATCTGCGGCGCCCAACTGGGGATGTCGATGAGATAGGTGATGAGCGACATGGCGCTGACGCCGAGCGCGAGGCCAAAGATCGCCATCCCGATTGGCAGGCCCATGGCAATGAACGAACCAAAGGCGATGAGCAACACGATGACGGCGACGACCAAGCCAATGAGCTCGCCGATGCCGGTTTCCGGTTGTTCAAACGAGAAGAACAGGTCGCCACCGGCCTCGATCTGGAGCGGCGAGCCTTCGTTGGCTTCGACGCGCCATTCCTTGAGAATCTCGAGATCGGCGACGCTGAGTTCTTCGATCACCGGATACTGCACGGTGATGAGGGCGACCCGACCATCGGGCGATACTGCGCCGCTGCGCGCGGCGACCTCGGGTCCTGCTGCGAGTGCGCTGCTGACATCGGTCACGCCGAGGACCTGAGGAAGCCCGCTCAGCTCGGCTTGCACCTCGGCCAGCTCAGCCGCAGCTTCGGTCGAAGTGAAGAAGCTCGCTCCCGCGTCGCGCGGGGTCATCACGACCTGAGCGGTCTGGCCGGCGCTGTCTGACTGTGCTGTCTGCAGCAGGTCGAGGGCCTCTTGGGAATCGAGGCCAGGCACATTGAACGAGTCTTCGAGCTCGCGCCCGACCGTTCCGGATAGGCCGACGATGAGGACCGAGGCAAGTAGCCAGATGCCAATAACTCGCCATGGGTGGGCGGCGCAGATGCGGCCCAGGCGATACAACGCGTTCGACATGGGGGGTGTCTCCTTGGGAAGGTAACGCTACGGTATCGTAGCGTTACCGATTCGAACCACGAGCGCAAGCAAGTTCTCGCATGACGTATGTCACAACCCATCGCCGGTGCACCGCCGCCACCCAATCATCTCGAGGAGGGCGCTAGTGGCACGCCCGCGCAGCGAACAAGCTCGCCAGAAGATGCTCGACGCCGCGACCGAGCTCGCCCTCGACGTCGGCATCCGGGCCTTCACCGTCGACGAACTCGCCCGCCGCAGCGGTGTCGCAAAGACGACGATCTATCGCCACTTCCCCTCGAAGAACGAGCTCATCATCACCGCGCTCGACGGCGTAACCCCGGTACCCGAGGTACCCGACACCGGCAACCTGCACGACGACCTCGTCAGCTTCCTGGGCAACGTGTTGCCGATCTTCGCGTCGGCCAAACTGCGAGCGCTCTTCCTCGACGTGTTCGCCGCCGCAACCTTCGACGAGGAACTGGCCTCGCTCCAGGCCTCGATGATGGACGGTCGAGCTGCAGCCCTCTTGACCCTCATCGAACGAGCCCGTACCCGCAACGAAATCCCGGCCCACCTCGACAACGACACACTCGTCGAGCTCATCGAAGGTCCACTCATCATCCGGGCGCTGACCAACCCCGCTCAACTGGACGGGCTCGACCTCGAAGACTTGGCTGCGACGATCATCCGGCGCATGAACAGCTAGCAACGGCAGGTCGGTGCACGCGAAACGCCGTCGCCCGAAGGCGACGGCGTTGCTGCCCGTGAGGTCGTGTTCGAGCCGGTGAGGCCGGATCAGATCGGCGTGATCGTGACCGAGGTAACGCCGCTTGCGTCACCAATCACCATCACAGCAATGGTGTCGTTGACCATCTGAGCCATGACCCCGTCGGGCGTGGTCGTGGTGAACTGGCTGGTGAACCCGGCGCCGAGCAACCGATCGATCGTCGCCTGGGCGTAATCCTCGGATGCGTCGTGGTAGAAGTTCGCCGTGTGCAGCAGCGAGTCGCCCTCGGCGAAGACGCTGTAGGTGGTCTGGCCTTGGACATTGCTCGCCGGTGGTGCAATGAATCCGGGCCAGCT
>CALLPT010000052.1 GCA_938015575.1 uncultured Acidimicrobiales bacterium | reverse complement strand
GTTTCCACCCAACGTCGGCGGTTTCCCCGAGCCCGACGCGTACCTGTCGAGCTCGGCCACAATCGCCCGCTTCAATCTGGCTTCTGAGCTCGCGGTACGAGCTCGGCCCTCACTCGTCGAGCTCAGCGCCGACATCGACGGCCTTGCCCACACCCTCGGTCTGGTTGATGGGTTCAGGACGACCAGTCGCGACGCGATCGGGGCTTTGCCCGCCGGCCCCGATCGCATCGCTGCCGCACTCGCATCGCCTGACCTGTTGGTCGCTTGAGATGACGATCCCGTCCGGCATGAACAGAAGAACCTTCCTGGAGCTCACCGGCGGAGTCGCCGCCACCGCGGTCCTGGGAACCGGTCTCAGCCTGGCAAGGGCGACGCCGGCTGGCGCACAGACGCCGGGCCGCTTCGGCAATCCGGCGCAACGAACGCTCGTCGTCGTTGAGATGGAAGGCGGCAACGACGCCATCAATACGCTGGTGCCAGCGACGGGCACCTATCACGACCTTCGGCCAACGGTCGCGCTCGGCGATGACGAGCTGCTTCAGTTCGACGGGCTCGCCTATGGCGTGCATCCGGCTCTCGCCGGACTCGAGTCGTTCTGGACCGCTGGCCAGTTCGCCGGTTTCTACGGCATCGGGCTGCCGCAGCAGAGCCGATCGCACTTCGTGGCCCAAGACGCCTGGCGATCGGCAACTCCTGGCGAGCCGGCAACATCAGGCTGGCTGGGACGTTGGCTCGAAGCAACCACGCCCGTACACGAGGTTCCGCTTCGGGCCATCTCGCTCGGCTCAGACACGCTGGCCGCACAAGGCGCGACGGGACGAGCCGTTGCCGTGCAGTCGATCGAGAACTTTCGGCTGTCACCGCCGCACGGCAACCAGGCGGTGATCGACGCCCTCGCCGCGATGGGCGCCGATCCAGGAACCGGCGTGTTTGGTCAAGCGCAAGCAGCGCTCCCCGCAACGATCGAAGCGGTAGACGAACTTCAGGCCATCATCGCCACCGTCGCCCCGACCCAAGACGACCTCGCTCCCGACGACACCGCCGCCTTGTTCGCTGCCGCGCAGGCCATCATCCAGGCCGATGTCGGCACCCAGGTCCTGTACCTGACCATCGATGGCTTCGATACCCATGCAGGTCAGCGCCAACGCCACCACGATCTCTTGGCCTCGATCGGCGATGGCGTCGACACTTTGTTCTCGGGGCTGGCTGCGACCGGTCACGCGGAGCGCACCCTGGTTCTCACGATCAGCGAGTTCGGCCGGCGTGCTGCTGAGAACGGGTCTGCCGGCACCGATCATGGAAACGGCGGGTTGGCGATGTTGCTCGGCCCGGCCGTTGCTCGGAGCGCCATCTACGGCGGAGCGGACTTGAACGATCTCGACGATGGCGACCTCGCCCAGGTACTCGACGCCCGCTCGGTATACGACAACGCGTTGCGTTGGCTCGGCGGCGTTCACGGTTCGTTCGAAGGTGATTGGTCAAAGCTCGACGCTCTGGCGATCTGACGACAGCGAACGAACGAGCGTCGATGCGGCTTGGCCAGCGGCCAGGCAACATCGCTAGTTTGGATGAATGCAATCGTTCGACGAGGTGGCGCTTCGCGACGCCCCTCAGATCGAGACGGTGACGCCACAACAACTGCTCGAAGTACGCGCCCGGGTGCGGGCCGATCTCTACCACGGTCGCGATGGCTGGCCAGCGGTGACCTGGATCGCTGCGACGCGCGACGCCGCGGCCAAAGAGCGCCTGATTCAGGAACTCAGTGCGGTGATGAACGGCGCGACGAACACGCTGCTCGACGTCGACGGGGCCGTGGACAATTTCGGGTCTGAGATCGTGTTCGGCCGTGCGGCGCAAGAACGTCGCCGTATGAGTCGAGCCTTTGACTACATCACGGCGCTCCAGCTATCGCTCGGCCGAATCGGCGTCGATGGTTCGACTTCGGCCCCTGACCCGGGGTTCGAAGCAGAGGTCGCCCAGCGCCGTCGAACCTCTGAACAACATGTCGCACGCCAAGACGAACTGAGCCGACTCGGCATGCAGCCAGGCCGTGGCGTGCCCTTCTGGGAGCTCTACATGCGTCGGCGCCGAAAGAAGAGTTGGGGCTAGCCGAGTCGAGAGCTAGCCCGTCGCGTGTGCCCGCGCTGCCTTGGAGAGGGTGCGGACCTCGGCGCGCTCGTCGGCCGTCAGAACGTCGAAGTCACGTCCGTGGAGTTGGTCAGTGACGCTCTCGATCGCATCGCGAGCCTCAGCCAGATGAGCGACGTCGGGATACGGCTTGGGCCAGCCGAAGAATTCGGCATTCCACTCACCGGCGGGACCCGACAAGATGGCTTCGAGCGGTCCCATGCCGGCGGCCTGCACGGCGACGGTGTGGCGGGAGAAGCGCAGCTCGCGCATGCACTGCGCCAGCTGAAACGTCTTGGCCGCACCGGACTGCGACGGGCGAGCCATGTCGCGCCAGCCCACGAAAAGCGGGGCTCCGTGTGGGTCGGCCGCGTCGACCACCTGCTCCAATAGTTCACCGAGTCGCTCGTTTCCGTCGAACCCGTCAAGCGCTTGAGCGCCGTAGCCCTGGCAGATCTCGGCATAGATCTGCGCGCCATCGGCTGGTGCCATGGCGGCTCGGCCCTCGGCGACCATCGAGCGCATCAACTCGGGTTCCCAGAAATAGG
>CALLPT010000051.1 GCA_938015575.1 uncultured Acidimicrobiales bacterium | reverse complement strand
GTTGGTAACGAGCCTGGCCGAGTTCGGTCGCAGCTGCGGGATCATGGTCGTTGCCGAGGGTGTGGAAACCTCGAGTCAGTCCGAGTTCCTCATGCAGATCGGAATCGATCGAGCCCAGGGATTGCTGTTCAGTGGCGCGGTCGAGCCGAGCGAGTTCGACCTGTTGGCGATTCATGGATGCGGCGAACGCGGCCTGATGAGCGGCTTCTAGCTGCACCGCGACAGGTCCCCGTAGCTGGGGAGCGGTTCGACGACGCATATGCGAGACTCGACGGCCGTGTCACCCGCCGCCACGTTCGTGGCCCGCTCCGAACTGCTGGACGAGGCAATCGCCTTGACGGTCGTCGTCCCCGCCTGGAACGAAGCCGCGCGGCTGCCGGCCTTACTCGCCTCGCTTTCTGCCCACGCCGACGTGGCTTCGACCGAGGTGCTGGTCGTCGATGACGGCTCTAACGACAACACCGTCGAGATCGCGCACAGCTTCGCATCGACGTTGCCCTTGCTCCGCGTCGTTGAACATGGCACGAACCGTGGCAAGGGGGCTGCCGTCCGCACTGGCGTGCTCGCGGCCCGCGGCCGGCTGGTCGCGTTCGTCGACGCCGACGATGCCACCGACTTGGCGGCGCTGGGCCCCATGTGCGCCGCGCTGACCGGATCGGTCGGCGCGGTCTTCGGGTCGCGCCACGTCGCTGGATCGGTTGTGTCGGGGTCGCCGCCGATCCGCGGTCTGATGGGTCGAGTCTTCAACCATGTGGTGCGAATCGCGGCGGGCACGAAGATCTCGGACACCCAATGCGGGGCCAAGGTCTTTCGCACCTCGATTGCCGCAGTCGTATTCACCGAATCAACCGTCGATGGTTTCGCGTTCGATGTAGAGATTCTCCGGCGCTTGATGGATCTCGGCGTCGACGTGGTCGAGTACCCCGTGCGGTGGTCCTATGTATCGGGCACCAAGATCCAACTTGCGACGCCGCTGCGGATGCTGGCCGACATCGCTCGGCTTCGTAGTGGGCGCACGGTGTTCGAGCCACCTTTGGTGACGTGCCGCTATCGGCCCGAGTTGCTCGAGATCGCCGAACCGCTCAGCGGTGCGTTACCGGATCACGACGCCCCGTGTGTCGTCATCGCCGCAAACGGAGCCGACGCCAACCTGCGGGCGGCTGCCCAGGCCCGGGGTCTGTTGACAACATCGGGCTGAAGGGTGTGCCCTACAGGCGCTCGTAGTCCCACGACACCGGCGTATCCGCGTCGTAGGGCATGGTCCCGTAGAACACGCGGTCGTCGTCATCGAAGACCAGCGGGATGAAGTGCCGGTCGCCAGGCCACATCGGTAGCCGGATCGCCTCGGGCCCGTCGTGGCACGCGGCCAGCAAGTCGACACGATCGACCCACTCGAGCTCGCCCTCATTGTTCGCCATCGTCATCTCGCCGTGCCAAGCGGTCACGACGAAAATGAAGATCAGCCATTGCTCCCGGTTCGGTCCGAAGTCGGTAAAGGTGATCGTGCCGCGCAGCATCATCGAGATGGGCTCGATGTTCGCCTCTTCGTGGAGCTCGCGGCGGGCGCTGCGCGCAACGTCCTCGTCGATCTCGACCTTGCCGCCTAACCCGTTCACCTTGCCGTAGTGGTCATCGTCGAGGCGCGCGTTGCGACGAATCAAAAGCACCTGGTCGGTTTCCTGGTCCCAGACATAGGAGAGCGTGCCGATGATCGGCGTGAAGCGCATGCGAGCAGTATGGGCCAAGGCGAGGTTGGAGTGCGATGGTCGCGCCGGATAGGCAACCTGCATGCCTGCGACCTCCAACGAGCTCACTCTGTTGCACACCCGCAAGTACGACACCGAGGTCTACAAGGTCGACGACACTCGAATCCGTGCCGTTGGCACCGTGCGAGACACAAAACCGGCCGGCATGTACATCGAGGATGACCCCGAGCCACTCACCATCCACGACATGCGGCTTGTCATCGAGGTCGACATCGCAAGCCTCACCATCGCCGACACATGGCTCGAGTTCGAGGCGCACCCAAACGACGAATGTCCTGGCATCGTCGACCACTACCGTCAGCTCATTGGTTTGAGCGTGAGCCGCGGCTTCAACCGCAAGGTTCGCGAGCTCTTCGGTGGCCCCCGAGGTTGCACCCACACGACCGCGCTACTCCAGGCCATGGGTCCCGTCATCGTCCAGTCGATGTGGTCGCTGCGCATGCTCGACAAACAAGCCCGAGGGCTACGGCCCTTCGAGATTGATCCTCAACAGGGAGAGGGCGATGGTGCGCTTGCGAATCTGAATACCTGCCACGTGTGGGCCGAGGACGGGCCGCTCGTCGCCCAGGTCCGAGCCGGCGAATGGGGCGACTCGGTGCCGGTGTGGATTCGACGTCGCCTGCCCGAACTTGGCCGCGACCTCGATCAGTGGAGGATCGAGAACGGTCGTGGCTGAGCTCGCGCCACACAAACGCAACAGCCTGGTGCTCGGCGCCGCCGTCGGGATGATCGCGATCCCGTTCGGTGTCCTGGCCTCGACCGCGGGGCTCTCACTCGCCAAGGCGATGTTCATGTCGCTCTTCGTCTTCACCGGCGCGTCCCAGTTTGCGGCGGTGAGCATCATCAGTAGCGGAGGGTCGCCGCTCTCTGCGGTCGCAAGCGGCCTCTTGCTCGCGGCCCGCAACAGTCTCTACGGCATGCGCCTGAGCGAGCTCTTGCGCCCGCTCGGTTGGAAGCGGGTGCCCGGTGCACAGCTCGTCATCGACGAAAGCACGGCGCTCGCGCTCGCACAAGACAATGACGAGCGCACGCTCGAAGCGCTCTGGTGGACCGGTGGCACCGTCTTCGTGTTCTGGAACATCGGCACGGTCCTGGGCGTGCAACTCGGCGACGTCGTTGGCGACCCGCTGGTCTATGGGCTCGATGCTGCGTTCCCGGCATCGTTCGTTGCCCTGCTCGGCCCGCTGGTTCGTGAGATGCCCGCACGCGTCGCGGCGCTGGCGGGGTCGATCATCGCCGTCGCCGCTGTGCCGTTTACGCCCGCGGGTCTGCCAATCCTGCTGGCTGCGCTTGGCGTCGTCCCTGCGCTGCTGTTCACGCGACCGAGCGCTGCGACATGAGTTGGACCGCGATCATCGTCCTCGCCGTCGGTGCCTATCTCTTCAAACTCGTCGGGGTCCTGATGGGAGACCGCGTCAAGGACGGTCCGCTGCGTCGAGCCGTGCAGCTGATTCCCCCCGCGCTGTTTTGTGCACTGATCCTGCTGCAAACGTTTGAGCGAGACGGGGAACTGGTCGTCGATGCCCGAGTCGTCGGCCTCGTTGTCGCGGTCGCTGCGACGCTTCGGAAGGTCCCGTTTGTCGGGGTCATCGTGCTGGCCATGATCGCGACCGCTACATGCCGGCTGGTCGCCGGATAGCGATCGACGGAAGTCCCGGGCTCTGATGCGGCTGAGTACGTACACTCGGCGCCTGTGGTCGCCGCCGACAATCCCATCCTTGCCCGTCGCTTCCGCGGCGGCGTGCTTGAGTCCATCCACCGGGGTGCCTGGGCCGTCGTCGACACGTCCGGCGCGGTGCATGCCAGTGCCGGTGATCCCGACCAATTGATCTTTGCCCGCTCCGCGAGCAAGAGCCTGCAACAGGCGGGCGTGCTCTCGCTCGGCGTCATCGATCGGTTCGGTCTCACGCCCGAACACCTGGGCGTGATGATCTCCTCGCACAACGGCCAGCCACGACACGTTGCGGTTGTCCAGAGCCTGCTCGACGCCATCGAGCTAGGCGAAGACGCACTGCAATGTGGCCACGCGCATCCGATCGGGCAACCTCATCTCGAGAAACGACGCATTTGTCACAACTGCAGCGGCAAGCATGCCGGCTTCCTCAGCGGGGCCGTGGCGCTCGGCCAGGAGCCGGCGACCTATCTCGACCCGGCGAGCCCGATCCAGCAAAGGATCCGGGCTGCGGTGCAACGGCTCACCGACACGCCCGACGATCGTCTGCACGTCGCTATTGACGGCTGCAGCGCTCCGACCTTCGTGCTCCCGTTGCGCGCCCTTGGTGTCGGCATCGCACGAATCGCAAATGCTGATGCGCTCGGAGGCGATGACCACGCTTCGGCCGACGTCATGGCACGAGCCGCGGCCGAGCACCCCGTGCTCGTCGCGGGTGACGAACCAATGCGCTTCGACACGGCTGTGATGCAGGCGACCAACGGGCGGATCTTTGCCAAGGGCGGGGCCGACGGTGTTCGCACGCTCGGTGTTCGCGGCGCCAACGTCGCCTTTGTCGGAAAGGTCGATGACGGCAATGACCGAGGTTTGAACCCGGTCGCCGTCGGGGTGCTTCATGCGCTCGGCCACATCGGCGATGCCGAGGTCGCCGCGTTGAGCGAGTTCGTGGATCCGACGATCCGCAATGCGGCCGGTCTCGTGGCCGGCGAGCAGCTCCTCGAATCGTTCAGATTGTGACCGAGACACTGCCGACCGAAGTCGAACTCTGGCCCGGCGCCGGGGTTGGGCCCGCCTGGTCGTTGACCTCTGAGTCGGTCGCGCTCACGGTGACCGCGCATGGCGCGCACCTCGTCGATATTCGACAACGCACCGGCGACGTCTGGCGTCTCGTATCAGTCGATTATCCCCAAGGTCAGGATCCGGGTGGGTTCCACGGTGCCAGTCTCGGTCGCTGGGCGAATCGGATCGCGGGAGCGAAGTACGACCATCAAGGAATGCAGTACATGCTCGCGGCGAACGAAGGTCGCCATCAGCTGCATGGCGGACCAGAGGGGTTCCATTGCCGCCCTTGGACGTTGGTCGACCTGGGCCGATCCGGACTGACGCTTGAGTTGATCAGCCCCGACGGCGACCAAGGGTTCCCCGGCGAGGTCCGGGCTACCGCCGACTTCCGGCTCGACGGTAACGAGCTCACCGTTGCCTATGTCGCAACGGCGAGCGAGCCAACACCGCTGAACCTGACCAGCCATGTGTACTGGAACCTTGCGGGCCCCGGAACCCTCGCTGGGCACCGGCTGACGATCGCCGCCGACGAATACGTCCGCGTCGACGACGCCAACATCCCGGTGCCGGGACCGCCGCATGCGGTGCAAGGAACCGGGTTCGATTGCCGGACGGGTCGAGACCTCGGCACACTTGCCGCACACGGTGGCTACGACCATTGCTTCGTGCTCGACTCGGCGCCCAACGCGTCGGTCGTGCTCGAACACACCAACGGTCGGCGGCTGCAGATGACCACCGACCAACCGGGTCTTCAGGTGTACACGGGAATGCACCTCGACGCCCATGCCAAGGGCGTCGCGCTCGAAACCCAGCGCATTCCCGACGGGCCGAACCGCCCCGACTTCGGTCCTGCCATCGGCACCTCGTTCGCGAACACGACGACGTTCCGGCTCGATCATGTCTGAGCGCCGCGGTGCGTTGTTCAACGCAACGGCCGCCGAGAACGAAGGCGACTTCGGGATCGGCGACTGGGGTCTGTTCCTGGCGGTCTCGCTGATCTGGGGGGCGTCGTTTCTGCTGATCGCGGAATCCCTCGAAGGGTTCACCCCCGGCATGGTGACGCTGGGCCGCGTTGGCCTCGGCGCACTCACGCTCACCGTGCTTCGAATCGTCACCCGTGGACGTTCCATCGACGCTGAAGACCGCAGCCGGGTCTTGCTGCTTGCGGTCGTTTGGGTCGCGGTGCCGTTCACCCTCTTCCCGCTGGCACAGCAATGGATCAATTCTGCGGTCACCGGCCTGCTCAATGGGGCAACGCCGGTGCTGGTCGCCGTCGTGTCGGTGCTCTTCGTCAAGGTGCGACCCGGTGGACGCCAAGTCCTTGGCCTGGCTCTCGGTTTTGCGGGGATCCTGCTGATTTCCCTCGGGTCGGCGGCCGAAGGAGCGTCGCAGGCCCGCGGCGTCTTGCTCGTGCTCCTGGCGACCGTCTGCTACGGGTTCGCGATGAACCTGGCGCCGGCCCTGCAAGCGAAGTACGGCGCCGTCGTCTTGATGAGCAACGTGTTGTCGGTCGCCACGATCTTCTGTGCGCCCTACGCGCTGGTGGATCTCGGCGCCAACGAGTGGCGAGCGGTGCCGACATTGTCGCTCGTGGTGCTCGGGGCGGTCGGCACCGGCATTGCCTACTGGGTGATGGTGAGCTTGGTCGGCCGGGTCGGGTCGATCCGGGCGTCGTTCATCACCTATCTCATCCCGGTCGTGTCGCTGGTGTTGGGCATCGCGGTGCGCGGCGACACGGTCACCGCGCTCGCCCTCATCGGCACGCCCATCACCATCGTGGGCGCCTTCCTTGCTTCGCGGAGGGCAAACTGACTCCGTGAAGCGGATTGGTCTGCTCGGCGGCATGAGCTGGGAAAGTTCCATCGAATACGAGCGCATGATCAACGAAGGCGTGCGGGCCCGACTCGGCGGTGTTCATTCCGCCGACCTCGTGATCCGCAGCTACGACTTCGCCGAGATCGAGGCCCTCCAAGCCGCAGGCGACTGGGACGAAGCTGGCCGTCGACTGGCCCAAGATGCCGTGCATCTCGAAAACGCAGGCGCCGAGATCATCGTCTTGTGTACGAACACGATGCATGTCGTCGCTTCGCACATCGAAGCAGCGATCTCAGGCGAGTTCCTGCATCTGGCCGACACGACGGCCGATGCAGTCGTTGCCGCAGGCGTCGCAACCGTGGCGCTGCTCGGCACCCGCTACACAATGGAACAGGACTTCTACCGCGGCCGCCTCGAAGCCAAAGGTCTCGAGGTCGTGGTTCCCGATGAGCCTGACCGCACCATGGTCCACGACGTGATCTACGACGAGCTCGTGCAGGGTGTCATCGTCGCCGAATCCAAGGCCCAGTATCTGCGCGCCATCGACCGGCTGGTCGCACGCGGTGCCACTGGGGTGATTGCGGGCTGCACCGAGATCGAGCTCTTGGTCCAAGCCGGTGACGTCGAGGTTGCGTACTTCCCAACCACGCGGCTGCACGCCGAAGCCGCTGTCGATCGAGCGCTGGCCTGAGGCACTGACACGAGGGCGAGCTGGCCTGCAAGACTCGGGCGATGGAAGTAACGACGCACGACCTTGTTGTTATCGGCGCAACTGCGGGCGGACTCTCCGTCGCGGAGGGCGCACGCCGCGCCGGCCTTGAACAAGTGATCCTGCTCGAACGCGGCGACTCGGTTCTCATGCCCGAAGTCATCTCGCGCAATGATCTGCAAATCGCCTATGGCGAAAAGGTCCAGTCGATCCACTACGACGAAGCAGCGGATCAGGTCGAGGTCGTGACCAATCGCCGCACGCGCCGAGCGACCGCATGCATGATTGCTGAGCGCGAGTATTCGGCGACTGCCTCGGCTCCGATCGAGACGCCGGACAGCGATCGTGTCACCATCGACAACCCGCCTGTCGCGGTACAGGGTGCTGATGTCATGGTCGTCGGGGTTACCGACCACGCGGTCGAGATCAGCGCCCAACTGGCAAGTGCGGGCGCAAACGTCGTATTGGCTGCCGACGGATTGGAGCCCGTACGTCTGTCCCCAATTGCCGGCGAGATGCTGGCCAAGCTCGAGCGAGAGCGCCAAGCGACGGTGCTTTACCGCTCCAGCCCGAACGTGATCGGCGAACGCGACGGCTACCCGATGGCGTACTTCGCCGACCGGCGTACGCCCGATCTCGAGTTCGACCACATCGTTTTTGCCAGCAGCCGTGGCCCTGCGGACATCGACTCGCTCGGCGTGACACCCGAGGCCCGAGCCAGCAATGCCGTGTGGGTCTTCCGCGGGGCCAAAGAGGACATCGGCATGAGCGGCGCCTTCGGGCCCGACCTGTGGCCGTCCTTGGCCGGCGCCCGCTTTCCCGACCGCGAGATTGCGCAGTACGGCGTGCGCTCATGGAGTCGAGACACCACCCTTGAGTCCGAGCTCGCCGAGCACTTCTACAACGCGACGATCACCCACTTCGAGCCCACGCACTCTGACCTTTGGCGCTTGCGGGTGCGCCCGGATCATGGCGATACATCGCATCAGCCAGGTCAGTACGCAACGCTCGGTCTTGGCTATTGGGAACCTCGGGTCGACGACGCAAACGACATCGACATCGACAGCAAGTGGCTCAAGCTGATCCGGCGCTCGTACTCGATCTCGAGCCCGATGTTCGACGAGCACGGCTACCTCGCCGATCACACCGCCGGCGACGAACTCGAGTTCTACATCGTGTTGGTCGCTCCAACCGAGGACAACGTGCCCGGACTGACGCCGCGCTTGGCATTGAAGAAGCCGGGCGATCGAGTGTTCCTGGGCTCCAAGGTCGCTGGGCGGTACACGTTGGCGCCGGTCGTCGACCCAAGTCGCACGTGCATCTTCTTGGCGACCGGAACGGGCGAGGCGCCGCACAACGCGATGGTCACGCAACTGCTGCGCAAGGGGCATCGCGGCCCGATCGTGTCGGCGGTGACGGTGCGCCAGTGGGCGGATCTGGGCTATCGAGCCGAACACGAGGATCTCGAAGCCCGCTATCCCAACTACCACTACTTGCCGTTACCGACCCGCGAACCCGACGTACCCAAGACCTATCTGCAGGACGTCATTCGAGACGATGGGTTCGCCACGAAGTTCGGTGTCGCGCTTGATCCCGCCACGACCGATGTCTTCTTGTGTGGCAATCCAGCGATGATCGGTCTGCCCGAGGGAGATCCGCCCGAGTGGCCCGAGGTCACCGGCGTGGTCGAGCTGCTCACCGAAAAAGGCTTCAAGCTCGATCGGCGCAACGACCCGGGCAATGTGCACTTCGAGGAGTATTGGTAGCCGAGTAGTCCGCCTTTGCTCGCAAGCTCGCAAACGCTGGGTTCAACCTTCCAACCGTGCGGTCCTCGTGGGGTTCAGCGCCCTGTGCCTCGTCCGCCTTTGCTCCGCCCTGTGCCTCGTCCGCCTTTGCTTGTCAGACCTCGGACAGCCAGCT
>CALLPT010000050.1 GCA_938015575.1 uncultured Acidimicrobiales bacterium | reverse complement strand
CCGGAACGAGAGTACGCCACCCGGTCGATCCGCGACGACGGTTCGGCGATCGCGACCACGCTGCTCGGGGTCTGTGTCGAAGCGCTCGTCGACGAGTTCTTCGAGGTGGACTGCTCGCCGTAGCGCGCTCGCTACCTGGTCGCCGCCGGGAGACGTATCACCGACGCGACCGCCACGAACACCACGACGCCAAAGGCAACCTGCACCACGTTGACGGGTTCGTCGTGGACTGGCCAGGCCAGGCCGATCGCAACCACATTCATGCCCAACAGATACAGGGCTGACTTCGACGCCTCGACGTAGCCGTGGACCCAGCTCATCAAGACATGGCCGGCGACACCGGTCAGGTACGCCAAGACGACGAGCCAGAACAAGTCGGCGCGATCGAAGTCGGCGAAGTCGTCGGTGCGCACGAGCGCCAAGCTCGGCAGCACTGTCGCAGCGAGTGACCACACATTGATCGCTGCCATCCACTCGAACGGGTCGACGTCGGTGGTTGATCTTGCCCGACGGGTCAAGACGAAATAGATCATGAACGTGCCGAGCGACGCGAGCGCCAGCCCGACACCGAGCGCGTTGGCGCGCAGCTCGTCGCCTGCGCCAAGGATGACGCCTGCGGTTGCTCCCACCCCGACCAGCGTCCAGGCGACCTGCGGGCGCGTGGCTCGTTCGCCCAGGAGTGGTCCGGCGACCACGAGCAGGATTGCCGGTTGCAGAGCGACGAGCACCGAGAGGACGGCGACCGCGACTTCTTGCACGGCGGCGAAGACGAAGATCAGGTTGATGCCAAAGGCCATGCCGGGGAGCGCGGCCGCGCGAAAGGTCTCGCGGCTCACGGTGCCGCCGCGCAACCGCACGATGGCGAAAAGAACCGGTATCGACAGGATGAATCGCATCGGTGAACCGATCAGCGGATGCACGGTCACGAGCTTGGTGATGACCGGGCCGGCACCCCACAACACGACGACGCCCGCGAGTGCAAGCAGCGGCATTGTTGTTGTCGATGGGCGAGGAACATCGCCCGTGTCGGGAGAGCCGGACCTCGGTGTTGATGTCGACGGGTCGACGGGGCCGCTTGGCGTGTTGGTTTCGATGCGCGAGCGTAGATCCGTGGGGCGTCTGCACAACAACTGGGGCGTGTGGGAGTTGTTGGCGGATCAATGCGCCACGCCGCTCACCGGCGATGTTGCTGGTGTTGCTGAAGTAAATTCACCGTGATAGTCGTCAGACGGCGCGTTTCCCGACTACGGTTACCGAATCGAGGCCGCGGGTGGACTCTTGGAGCCATAATGCGTACGCGCCCCAACACCAATAGAGCCGCCGCCCTCGTGCTGGCGATCAGCGTGTTCTTTGCGGTTCTCGTTGTTCCCGCGGCTCAGGCCCAGAGCGACGAGATGGTGATTACTCCCACGACGGTGGCGAGCGCCGAAATCGGATCGACGGTCGAGCAGCTCACCGACCAGCTGGGCAGTGCATACGTCGTTGGCGACGAGGTGCGGATCACGGTCGACTTCAATGGCCACGTCGTCAGCCGCGACGGCGAGGTCCAGTTTCGCGCGGTCAAGGCGAACGCTCCGGGCGACGAGCTCAGCCTCTTCATCATCAATAACGACGAGTTCGCGACCGCCGAAGGTGTCGGCCCCGGCACCACGATTGCCGATGCAGAAGCGATCTATGGCGAGGCAACCCTCAACTGGAATCCGGACAACGAGGGACGAGAGTTCGTCAGCTTCGAGAACCAGCCCGAGGGCCGCATCCAGTTCCGCACGCCCGGCATCGCCGGCACCAACGTTGGTGACTACGCCGATGGTGAGTTCGAGACGAACGACTACGACCCCGACGGTGTGATTGCCGCCGTGTGGATTAGTTGCGTGCCCGGGACCGATTGCCCGTCGGACGCGAGCGGCACCGCCGACGCAACCGGCGCGGGCCAAGACGGCGATGACGATGACGAAGACGGTGAAGGCGCCGACGATGCCGAGCCGACCCCGACGGCAACACCCGAGCCGACCGCAACCCCCGAGCCTGATCCGGAGCCAGAAGACTCCGAAGACGACGCCGACACGGGTGGCACGAGCGACGACAGCGACCGCGAGCTGCCGGCAACCGGTTTCGAAGAAGTCCTGCTGATCAGCTTGGCCTCGACGCTGTTTCTGGCCGGCGGCATGCTGGTGCTCGTGTACCGCAGCTACCTGGCTCCCATGTGGTTGCGCAGCCGCCGCTGGTAGCGCATCGTAAGGCTTCTTACCCACCACGCGAAATTGTGACCTTCTTCGCGGCGAAAAACAGTCGGCTTTCTCGCTCCTGAAGCAAAGAACGTCGACTGTTTCAGTTTTTCGCGCTATTCGCGGCGTCGTCGATGCCGAATACTGACCATGTCAGCAAGGAGGCCGACAAATGAACGCAGAATTCGACATGCAGCAGGAATGGATCGAGGACCTCGGTGGTCTCTCGTTCGATGAGCTCCGGGATCTGCCGTTCGCGGTACAGTCCAGCATCGATACTTCGGTGTACGAGTAGGCCACCGGTTGGCGGTCGAACCGCCGTGTAAGAACGTTGAGAAGGCGCCGCTCCAAGCGGCGCCTTCTTCGCGTCTGTCGAGATGCGGGTGGCCGGGTTTTAGCCCTGGAGGAACTGGCGGATCAGCGGTTCGTAGTGTTCGAGCGGATTGCTGAGGTAGCTCGCGTCGAAGGCGGTCTGGTCATAGAGAGCACAGAACTCTTCGGTGTGATCAAAGTGCTCGTGACCTCGGAACTGCTCGCGAGCGTTGCCGTCCATGCCGATGTAATCCCAGAAGTAGTAGCCCTGGAACACTCCGTGGTTCTCGACCAGGAAATGGTTGGCCTCGGAAACGAAAGGCTTGAGGATCGCGGCGGCGATGTCGGGATGATTGAAGGGCGAAAGCGTGTCACCGATGTCATGGAGCAGTGCGCAGAGCACGTACTCGTCGTCGCGGTTGTCTCGCTCGGCCCGCGTCGCCGTTTGCAAGCTGTGCTCGAGCCGGTTCACCGGGAACCCGCCGTGGTCGGTCTCGAGTTCACGCATCAGCTTGATCACCCGATCGGCCACCAAACTCTGGGTGAGCGCCAGCTGGGGAACGATGACGGCCCAATCCTCGGCGGTCGATTCTTCGAACGAAGTGAACGACGCTCGGGGCAGGTCGTCGTGGGTCTGCTGGTCGTCGGTCAGGCTCATACGACGAGACTAGGCGAATGTTCCCGATCGTCCCAGAGAGCCGCGGATCTGTGTGAGGGCGAACAGTGGGACCGGTAGCATCAGAAGGTGAGCAAGCCATCCATTCTCGTCGTCGGCACCGGCTATGTGGGCCTTACCTGCGCCGCATGTTTCGCCAATCAAGGTTTCAAGGTCACCGGTCTTGACATCGATGAGGCCAAGGTGGACCTGCTCTCCAGCGGTACGAGTCCCATCTTCGAGCCCGGTCTTGACGAGCTGCTTACGGCTGGCCTCGAATCAGGCCTCCTTGAATTCACGACGTCCTCCGAGGCCGCATCGACGGCAGACGTGGTCTTCCTCTGCCTGCCGACGCCCCCGCTGCCAACGGGCACACCGGACATCTCGATCCTTCGCTCCGCCATCGTGCAGTACCGCGAGTCACTCAAGAGCGGCGCGGCCGTCGTGACCAAGTCGACCGTGCCGCTTGGCACGAGTAAAGACGTTGCCGCTTGGCTCGATCGCGACGACGTGCACCTGGTGTCGAACCCCGAGTTCCTTCGCGAAGGTTCGGCAATCCACGACTTCCTGAACCCCGACCGAGTGGTGGTGGGCTCGCTCAACCACGATGCCGCACTTGTGGTGCAAAGCCTCTACGACGGCTTGCCCGGCGAGCGGATTCTCTGTGACCCTCTTTCGGCTGAGCTGATCAAGTACGCCGCCAATGCGTTCTTGGCCACCAAGCTCAGCTTTGTCAACGAACTCGCTCGTATCTGTGACGAGGTCGGCGGCGACGTCGACGCAGTTACTCATGGCATCGGCACCGACCATCGCATCGCCGATTCGTTCCTGACCCCCGGCCCCGGTTGGGGTGGCTCGTGCTTCCCCAAAGACGTCGCCGGTCTGGCTGCGCTCGCGCGCTCGTCGCGGCTGCGGGTTCCCGTCATCGAGAGCGCCGTCGAGAGCAACCGCGACCACTTCGATCATGTGATCACACAGATTCGCAAGCATGTCGGCAAGCCCCTTCAAGGCGCAAACGTCGCCATGTGGGGGATTGCCTTCAAAGCCGGAACGGACGACACGCGGAGCTCGCCTGCGCTCGATATCGCCGAACGTCTCGCTGCCGAGCAGTGCCAGGTGCGTGCTGCAGATCCGGTTGCCAAGGTCGACGGCAACCTGTTCACGCAGATGGATATGTACGACGCCTGCGATGCTGCGGACCTGCTGGTCATCGCCACCGAGTGGAACGAGTTCCGCGACGCCGACCTGGCGCAGGTTGCGGCACGTCTTGGTCAGCCGACGATCCTCGATCTTCGCGGCATCATTTCGTCCGAAGCCGCCGCTGAACACGGTCTGACGGTGCACGCACTCGGTCGCCCGCACTAGAGGTCGCTAGTTCGAGATCCAGTCGAGGTCGATGACGATCGGCGCGTGATCAGCTGAGCCGTCGCGGCCGCGCTCGCCGCGATCGATCGACACGGCCGTGATGCAAGCATCGACGGCTGGCGCTGCCAAGACGTGATCGAGGCGCCAACCGCGGTCGGTCTCGTAGAAGTCCGAGCGGCGGTTCCACCAGGTGTAGATGCGCTCGTCGCCCATACGAGTGCGGATCGAATCGACCAGCGCTGCGTCGGCGAGCAGGGTTTCGAACGCGGCTCGCTCGGGCGGACTCGTGAGGTTGCGGGTCCGATAGCGACTGGCGTCCCAGACATCGATGTCGGTGGGCGCGATGTTCAGATCTCCGAGCAGGATCTGATCGGCGTCGTCATCGCGATCCATCTCGAGCCAGGCGGCGTAGAGCGCAAACCATGCCAGTTTGACCTGGTGCGGGGGAGTGCCGGTCTTACGCCCGTTCGGTGCGTAACAGGTGTGGATGCGCAGGCCGTTGGCGGTAACTGCGATCGAGCGCGGCTCATCGAGCGGGGCAACCGCGCCAGCGATGCCAAGCGTCACGTTGTCGAACGGGACCCGGGACGCGATCGCGACACCGCCGCGTCCGCCTTCGCCGCCGTGGACCACGAGCTCGTAGCCGCGATCGGCCCACGACTGCCGGGGGAACTTGCGCTGGCCGGCTCGGGTCTCTTGCATGCAGAGGACATCGGGCGCGACCCGGTCAACCCAGGCCAGCACCTGGGCTTCGTGGGCGCGAATGGATTCGACGTTCCACGAAGCGAGTCGCAACGCGCTCATGAGCTCAGAGCCGACGGAGCCGGATCTGTTCGACGCGGTGGTTGGTGCCCTTGGTCAAGATCAGGTCCGCCCGTTCGCGCGTCGGTTCGATGTTCTCGATCAGGTTCGGGCCGTTGATGCTGTCCCAGATGTGGCCAGCGGTCTCGACGGCCTCGTCGTCGGACAGCCCCGCATAGCGCGAGAAGTAGGAGCGCGGGTCGGCAAAGGCGGACTCGCGCAGCGTCAAGAACCGCTCGATGTACCACTTGCGCACCGTGTCGGCGTCGGCGTCGATGTAGATCGAGAAGTCGAAGAAGTCGCTCACGAAGGTGCGCGGTCCGGCCGGATTCGCGCCGGTCTGCAAAACGTTCAGGCCCTCGACGATGACGACGTCGGGGGTTTCGATGACCTGGCGTTCGTCGCCGAGTACGTCGTAAACCAGGTGCGAGTACAACGGCACCTCGACTCGTGGTTTACCCGACTTGAGCTGCGCCACACAGTCGAGCAGCGCCTTGGTGTTGTAAGACTCGGGAAAGCCCTTTCGCGCCATGAGGCCGCGTTCGGTCAAGGTGGCATTGGGGAACAAGAACCCGTCGGTCGTGATCAGGTCGACCCGAGGCGAGTTCGGCCACCGACTGAGCAGTGTCTGGAGGACGCGTGCGCTGGTGCTCTTGCCGACGGCGACGCTGCCGGCCAAGCCAATGATGTACGGCACCTTGTCGGGCGGCGTGCCCAGGAAGATGTCGGTGGTGCGAGACAGATCTTGGGTCGCTCCCACGTACAGGCTGAGCAGGCGGGACAGGGGCAGGTAGGCGTTCTCGACTTCTTCCATCGAGAGCCGTTCGTTCACACCTCGGAGCCGCTCGATGTCGCTCTCGTCGAGCGTCATTGGTGTCGCGGCGCGCAGTGCAGCCCATTGCTCGCGGTCAAACGTGATGTACGGGTCGATTGCGGCATTCATGTGTGTTGCTGATTCTTCAGTCCGGCGTGGATGCTGGTTGTTTGCCGCGGTCGGTCGCTGCGTCCATCCGCTGTGCAGCGTATTCACTCGATCGTGCTCGACGTCAGTCGGCCGGACCCTCGAGGTGGTCGAGCACCGTCGCTGGACCGACCCGGCGGTACCACTCGAGCCCGTAGACGGCGGCGAAGTTCGCCTCGCCGAGTTCGAAGAGGGGAGCGTCTTCGGGCAGTTGGCTGGCGTGCGCGCCGAGCGCGGCCCGTTTGCGTTCGATGACCGGTGCGACGTCGATGGTCGTGTCGATGTCGAGTGTGGCGAGTCCCAGGTCGGTCGAGGCGAGCCCGCGGTCGGCGGGGCGTCCTCCGCTGGCATCTACGACGATGTGGGTGGCCACGAAGTGCAGGTATTCGCGGTCCACCGTCGATTCGTAGATCGTTGGCGTCGAGCCGTAGATCTGGTGGTGATGGCCGGCGGCGCGATGGGTGGCTTGGTGGGCGGCGATGTGATCCGGGTGGCCGTAGATGCCATGGTCGTCGTAGGTGACGATGGCATCGAGCGGGCCGCCGCACAAGGCGACGGATGCGGCCAAGATCCGACGAGCGGCGTGATCGAGGTCCTGGTGCACGAAGCCGTCGATGTTCTCGCCGTCCATGCCCGAGTCTTCGTAAGGCAAGAAGTCGACCCGGCGAGCGGCGAGGCCGAGATGGTCGCACGAGGCCCGGGTTTCTGCTTCGCGGTGCGGGGCGAGCGCGTCGCCCGTGGCGAGTGCCGCGCCTAGCTCGCCACCGGTGCACATCACGAGCCCGACCTCGGCGCCGATGTCGCACAGGCGGGCAATGGTTCCACCGGTGAAGATCGCCTCGTCGTCAGGGTGCGCGTGCACAAAGGCGATCCTCGGCGCGGTCACCCGATGAATCTATCGCTGGGTCGAAAGGCCCAGGGCGTCTCAAGATTGCGTCTGCCGCGCCGATGGGTACCTCGTGTTCTGGAACGATCTGCACAACATCGCTTGGGTCTCGGCACTCTTCTGCCTCGGCCTCGTCGGCATCAGCTAGCTTCCGCGCGGCGTAACGGTGTCTGACACCTGTTACGGCTAGCGCTGTTTCGCGTTCGGCGGCGCGAGGTGCCACGCTTGGTGCGTGACTCCTGAACAGAAGCTGCTCGATCTAACCGGCAAGGTTGCCGTCATCACCGGCGGTAGCCGGGGGATGGGCCGCGAGATGGCGGCCGCTTTTGCGCGTTGCGGCGCAGATGTTGTCGTCGCGAGCCGCAAGCTCGACATATGCGAGGCGACGGCGAACGAGATTGCCCAGGCAACCGGACGTCGGATCGAGGCGATCGAGTGCCACGTCGGCAAATGGGACCACTGCGACCGCTTGTTCGCCGAGACCTATGAACGGATGGGGCGCTGCGACATCCTCGTCAACAACGCTGGCATGTCGCCGCTCTATGGCAACCTCACCGATGTCACCGAGGAGTTGTTTGACAAGGTGATCAATGTCAACCTGCGGGGGACGTTTCGTTTGTCCGCACTGTTCGGCGAGCGCATGGCGGCCGACGGTGGCGGGTCGATCATCAACATCTCGTCGACCGCGGCGATCAACAATGGTCCCCACGAGACGGCGTATGGCGCCGCGAAGGCCGGGATCAACTCGATGACCAAGGCGTTCGCTCAGGCCTATGGCCCCAACGTGCGGGTGAACGTGATCATGCCCGGCCCATTCGCCACCGATATTGCGAATGCCTGGACCGACGAGATCAAGGACAACATCCGCTCGCAAGCCCCGCTCGAGCGAATCGGCGCGCCCGATGAAATCGTCGGCGCCGCGATGTACTTGGCCAGCGATGCGTCGAGCTACACAACGGGTGCAGTGATCAAGATCGACGGCGGCATCGCGTAATCGGTGTCTGGTTCTGCCCGTCAGTGGTGACCGTCAGCCGTTGGTGTTGAAGGCGAAGACTTCTCGCACGTCGTAGCTGTTCGCGGGGAGGTCGATGGTGATGGTGGGCCGAGTTGGATGCGGGCGCCAAGCGGTGTCGGGCCACGGTTGACTGCGGTGCAGACGTTGCTGGCGGCGGACGTCGATGCGGTAGCGAAGAGTCGCGTCGACGCTGATATGACCCGCTGACTCTTCGATGTGATGACAAGGGCCGAGGTCATCGATGGGGTCAGTTTCGCCTTCGATGTAGGGCACGAGTTCGTCGGGTGTGCAGCTAAATCTGGTGCCGTCGATTTCGAAGTCGACCTGGTCGAGGGTGGCTCGGATGGACAGCTGGATGTTCTCGACGTGCACGTTGGTCGCACTTGCATCGGTGCTTGTGGTCGCGTTGGCGACCCATAGCCAGGTCGGGAACTTGACCCACGTGTAGCCGAGTGACGCGTCTGGCGTGCTCGCGATCGTGGGCGTCGTGATGGCCAGCTGAGCCTCGATGCGAGCGAGGAGATCGCGCTCGACGGCGGGGACGTCGTACTCGTCTTCGATTGTCGTCGCCCACCGGAAGCTCGCCGCGTACTCGCCGGTGGTGGCGTACTCGTCGTTGCTCGCACGCCGGCACCAGTTGAACACGGGCAGCGAGACAGGTTCGGGCTGGGTGCCAAGATCGGCACCCACGAGGCTGGTCGCATGATCGATGGCGTTGATGTCGAGGTTGGTCGGGATCGCTTCGGTCAGTACCTGGGTCAGGTAGCCGGCGAGTTCGCCCGAGCTGGGTTCGAGCGTTGCGAGCCGTCCGTTGAAGAAGTCGTCGACCCGTTCGGCGCCACAGACGAGCTCATCGAGGCAAGGTCCCTGACCCGGCAGCCAGATCCGAAGTCGGTATTCGTCGTCGATGTAATAGGTCTCGCGCTC
>CALLPT010000049.1 GCA_938015575.1 uncultured Acidimicrobiales bacterium | reverse complement strand
ACCTCTGTCCGGCCCACTACGGCGTGCGGACCAGATCGCACAAGCTGATTTGCTACTACAACGACCCACTCGACCAACCAGGAGCGCGGGGTCCCGCCGACCCGGTCGAATGGGAGCTGTTCGACCTGATCGCCGATCCGCTCGAGGTCAACAACGTGTGGGGTGACGAGGCCTATGGCGAGGTCCAGGCCGAACTGCTCGCGGAGCTCGCTCGACTGCAAGACCACGTCGGCGACACGCCGTTTGTCGCATGAGCCTCCACCCTCTTGACGCTTCGTTCGCGTCCCGGCTCGCCGTTCCTCAGGAGACGCTCGTAGGCGACGCCGTTGCGCAGCTTGGTGCGCGCTCGATCCCCTTCGACGCCGCGCCCGATTGGCCAGCGCTCGACGGGCGCGACGACGAGGCCCTTATCGAGACATTCCTCGTCGATGCCGACGGCGGGTTGACGGCGCTCAGCGATTCACCGGCGCTCGAGGCATGGCAGCCGCGGGCGGCTGCGATGGCACGAGCCGTCCTCGGCGCGTGCGCAGCGCACTCGATCGCCTTGGAGTTTCCTGCCTACCTCACCGGTTCCATCACGCCCGTCGACCTACTCGAAGGCAATCCACACCTCGACGATGACCAGCTCGTGCCAGGGGCCGGACTCGGATTGGTGGCAATCAACGGCCAACACATTGGCCCGCGGGTCGCCGAGTCCGCGGTCACGCTCGAACGCCCGGCTGCGCCTGGCCCGCTGCCCATCCCCGAAGCAGCGATCGAAGCGTTCCGCTTGGCCGACGTACCTGTGGCGGGCGAGTCCGAGATCGCCTTGCTCGCCCAATTCGGCCAGCTGCACGCCGGCCCGTCGAGTCAGGACATCAGTGGGGCCACCCACCGCCAGCTGCTCGTGCTGCGCGCCCCAACCAAGGTGACGAGCTAGGCGTCGTTCTCCCAAGCTTCGGTCAACCAATCGAGCAACAGCTCATCGATGTCGGCTGCGTCACGCACATTGACAACATGGAAATACCGGGGTGACCCGCGCCGCACGACCTTGCGAGATAGGCGCTCGTGTTCGAGCTTGCGGTCCAGGTGGAAGCACACGGCGACCCATTTGGTCATGGTCCGCAGCTGCAGGAAGCTTGTCCTGCGCTTGAAGAAGATGCCGACCGACACCGGCTCGAACCAGATAGCAGGGTCGATCGACTCGATGTGCGTCCGGATTGCCTCGAAGATCGGACGTTCGAACGGGGGTCCGGTCTCGAAGTATTCCTCGAGCGACATCGCCGGCGCGCAGTCATGGCCTTGGTTCGTTCGCCCGAAGCGACGATCACAATTCGGACAGGTCCACATGTTCTCTGCCTTTCATTCAGGCCGACCTGGGTGCTCACACTCCTAGCATGTCGACGTGTACACGACGCTGCTTGCGGAACTGACCGTTCGCGACTGGATCACCGCGGCAAGCATTGCTGCAGCAACCATCCTGATCTCGATCATCGTGCGCCGGCTCACCAAACGCCGGATCCGCAAGGTCGATACACACGCCGAGCTGGTCGACGCTGGTGGCCGGCTGGCGATCGTCGTGGTTGTCGCTCTGGGCGCGTTCTACACATTGCGAGCCCTCGACGTCGAGATCGGCCCGCTCATCGGTGCACTTGGTGTGGGCGCGCTCTTCATCGCCGTCGGCCTGCAACCACTGCTCGTCAATGTGGTCGGCTCGGTGATCATTCAGGCTCGTCGGCCATTTCGCCGCGGTGACCAGATCAAGTCCGATGACTTCGAGGGAACCGTCATCGACATCACCTCGACGTCGACGGTGCTGCTCAGCTACAACGGCGAAGCCATACATATTCCGAACGCCACGATCCTTGCCCACCCGCTCATCAACTGGACCCACGAGCCGGTCCGTCGCTCGATCATGCCGATCACCGTGCCCTATGGCTGCCATCTACCAAAGGTGCTGCGCGAGATCGGCAAGGCCGCCCGCGAGATGCTCGGCGACGACAATCTGCCACCCGCTGAAGCGCTCGCGACCGGGTTTGGGCACCACGGCATCGAGGTCGACCTGCGGTACTGGCACTACTCCGATGAATTGGAGTCCCGGGTGGCCCAAAGCCAGGTCGCGGTCGCCGTCGACATGGCGCTGCGCAACATCGGCGTGACGATTCCGTTCCCCCAGGTCGTGGTCCACCCTGCCCCTGGTGGTCCATCCGCCGACTCTGACACCGACTCCGGCTCCGGCTCCGGCCAGGACAGCGACAGCGACAGCTAGCTCATTCCCACGGGAAGTGTTCTGGCACCGGCTGCGCCCGAGGTAGATCGCCGACGCCCGGGATCGTCTGATCAAAGTCGACGGAGGCTCCCGTCATCATTCCCGACTCGTCCGACGCAAGGAAGCAGATGCCTCGTGCGACCTCTTGGGGCTTGAGGAGTCGGCCCATCGGCTGCGAAGCCTCGGCGGCCTCGAGCCAGTTGTCGGGCGCGTCGTGGAACCGCTTCTGCACCTCGTGTTCGGCTGGCGTGTCCATCCAACCGGGGTTGATCATGTTGACGCGAATGCCTTCGGTCATGAGCGAAAATGCCGCGTTCTTCACCAGCGCTTCGAGCGCGTGCTTCGAGGCGGCGTAGGGCCAGAGCACGGCGTTGGCACCATGATGCGCAATGCTGCTGACCAGCACCATCGTTCCCCCACTCCCCTGCTGCTTCATGCGCTTGGCGCACGCGGTCACGAGCAACCCGGGCGTCTTCACGTTGAGGCCGAGCATGGCATCCCACATGTCGGCGGTGGTGTTCCAGACCGTGCCCCGCCAGGTCGCCGCCGCACAGTTGACGAGCGTGTCGACGCGGCCGAACTCGGCGTCGACCACGCCCATGATCTCGTCGACTGCCGTGTCGCCGTTCAGATCGGCGCGCACGAAGCGAGCAGTGCAACCATCGCCGTTGAGGCGCTCGGCGGCCGCTTCTCCCTTGGCGGCGTCGCGCCCGACGATGACGAGCCCGGCGGCGCCCCGTGCGCGCATGAGCTCCGCCGTCGCGTACCCCAGGCCCTGACTCCCGCCGGTAATGAGCGCGACTCGCTCGTCGAACCGGGCATGGCCGAATGGCATTTCGGGATTGAGCGTCTGGTCCATGGCAGCGTCGATCTTTCGGGGTTCAGGGTTTCCGGGCAGGTTCGATGGCACTGACGTAGTCGACGAGCCGCGCCGCGACTTCGAACGCTAGCTCCGGGTCGTCGAGGTCGGGGTCAAGCCAGACCTCGCTGACTCGCCGCCAGCCATCGGCTCCGAAGAACAGGCCGACCTCGGCCGCTTCGCCGAGCGTCTTGCGCCATTGGCGGGACCGCGTCGTCAGCAGCTCGATCACCGCCTCGTTCTTGGCGACCTCGCGGTGCTCGGCGTGAAAGCCGACCTCGAGCGCCAGGCCGTCGGTGCCGTCGACGTAGCGCCGG
>CALLPT010000048.1 GCA_938015575.1 uncultured Acidimicrobiales bacterium | reverse complement strand
CACGTCGGCGCCGAGTCGTTCCAGTGTTTCGATCAACGCACGGGTGCCATCGGGGTTGACCGAGCGAGGATCGAGCGGGGGTCCGTCGCTGCCGGCACCGCCGGCCAGCACCGTCACCACGACCAGGGCGGCGACCAGGACAAGCCAGAATCGAGAACCGGACTTCATGCCTCGACCAGGCCTGGTTCGAGGTGTGGGCGCCCGGCTTGCCCGGTCGCCATGGTGGCCAGGTGCGCGCGAACCACCCCAGCGTGTCCGACAAATGTGCCGGAGCTTGCGTGATCAGCTTCGGTCCAGCCATACCAAACGTCTTCGAAGATGCGGGTTGCCTGATCGAGGTCCGCGACCGCTTCTGGCAGGCGGGCACCGGCCAGCCGTCCAATCTCCGCCGCCGTCCGGCCAGGGCGACGGTCGATGACGTCGTGATCGATCAGGTCAGCAACCAGCGCCCGATGTCTGCAACGCAGGCCCTCGCGCCATTGCCCGGCGCGTTCGGCTTGTTCCGCTTCGTGCAACCACTCCGCGCTCGTGCGATCCGCAAACAGGCTGACGTCGATCTCGGGCGACGGTCGCACCTTTCGCACGGGATCCACCGATCCGAGCAGCCGCACGAGCAAGAACGCGATGATCGCGAGAAAGGCAGCGACGATGATCCACGCGATCACACCGCGTCCGCCACCACTCGACAACGCCTGCAGCAGCTCGGTGATCTGTTCGCCGACCCAATCGAAAAACCGCTCGCGCAGGCTCGGTGGACGCGCAGCTTCGATGTATTTGCGGTCGCCGAGCACCGAACGTGCTGCGCGTTCCGCTGCGTCCTGGTCGACGTTTGGCACCGGAAGCTGCCTCATCGCCGAAACCCGGGGGCCGCTTCGAGTTCCTGCAGGCGCCGCTGCAGATCATGCCCTTCGACACGGTTGCGCAGATCCAGGTAGGCCAGGATCGAAGCGCCGACACCCAAGACATTCAGTACCGAGGTCGACACCAGGCTGAGAGCGAAGAAGGCCACCCAGCCCCAGTCGGCCAAGAAGATCGCGCCGAGAACCGGCAGAGTGGTGAGCGCCGAGCTCAGCAGGGCGTTGACCAACAGCAGCAGAAACAGCAGGCCGACGAGGTTGCCATACCGAGGACGAGCGAGCCGGTTGGCGCGCCGCAGCGATTCGATTGGCCCGGTGCCTTCGGCGGCCAGTACCGGTGCCACGATCATCGTGATCGGCGTGGCAATCAACAGGGTGAGCGCCTGAACGAGTTTGCTCACCACGAGCGCCCCGAGGATCAGGTGGGTGCGCCGCAGGGTGAAACCCAAACAGTCGGCGATCGAGCGATCCTCGCCATCGCGCCATCCGAGCACCAAGTGCGTAAGCGCCACGCCGATGAACGGCAAGACGATCAGCGGCACGGCGACGGCGACGGGGCCTCCGGCTAAGAAACCGAACTCGCCCACGTCGCCTTGGAACGTGCCGGTGCTCGTGTCGAAGTTGTCGACGTTCAGCGCGGCGAACGCTTCTCGCTGGAGCCATACGGTCAGCAGCTGACTCGGCAGCACGAATGCGGCGACGATCCCGGCAACGGTGCGCGGGCGTGCCCGCATGATCGCGAACGCGCCATCGGCTATTCCGAGGAGCGTCAGAGGCCGCTCGAAGACGGGAAACCAAGGAGGCGGCGCTGCACGCATCGAGACCCTCAGCCTAGTTCGCCGGACAGGCACCCAATCTGCGCTCTTGCCCCGAGCGAGGTGCATGTGCCACCGCACGCAGCCTGCGAGACTCGCGCCATGAGCACTTCGCCCTCACCTCTTCGCTTCGGCATCCTCGGCGCCGCCCGTATTGCCCCCAAAGCCCTGATCTTGCCGGTAGCGAAGCTCTCGAGCGCCCAGGTCACGCGTGTCGCCGCTCGCGATCGCGATCGCGCCGAGGCATTTGCCCGTGAGCACAACATCGCGAACGTGTCGGACTCCTACGCAGAACTCATCGAAGCCGACGACGTCGATGTCGTGTACAACCCGCTGCCGATGTCGCTGCATGCTGAGTGGACGATCGCGGCGCTCGAGGCCGGCAAAGACGTCTTTTGCGAGAAGCCATTCGCTTCGAACGCTGCTGAGGCGATAGCGATGGTCGAAGCGAGCGAGCGAACCGGCAACAAGCTGGCCGAGGCGTTTCACTACCGCTACCACCCGATGATGCAGCGGATCATCGACCTGGTCGAGCAAGGGACGATCGGCGAGGTACGCCACGTCGAAGGCAACTTCGCGGTGTCGATAGCCAAGCCCGACCTGCGCTGGGACTATGCGACCTCGGGCGGGGCCACAATGGATCTCGGCTGCTATCCCGTGCACTGGGTTCGTGACCTGTGTGGTGAGCCAACGGTGGTGTCCGCCACCGCAACCCCTGATCACGACGATCCTCTCATCGATGCGGACCTGACGATGGAGCTTGCGTTCGCGAACGGGGCGACCGGGCGCGTCCACAGTTCGATGACCGCCGAGGCACCGGACATTTCGTTGCGGATCGAAGGCAGCGCCGGATCGATCACGGCCGCGAATCCGATGGCGCCACAGAACGGCAACTCGCTCACCGTCTCGACACAAGACGGGGTGAGCGCCGGCCCCGTCGACGCTGGGATCTCCTATGACCACATGGTTCGGGCCTTCGTCGACTTCGTAGAGCACGACACGGAGTTCCCGACCCGGGCCCAGGACTCGATCGCGAACATGGCGGTCATCGACGCGGCCTATCTCGCAGCCGGCCTGCCGATGCGAGGGACCGCTCCCCTGCCGTAGGGCCTCGCCCCGCTACCCGGGGCACACCGAAGCTTCAGCGTGTGGCGGCCACCAACGCCCTGACGGCTTGTTCGAGGTCGAGGTCAGCGTCGCAGTGCAGCCCGTGTAGGCCCGCGGCAATGGCGCCGTCGACGTTCCATGTCCAGTCGTCGATAAACAGTGCCCGATCGGGAGCGGTGCCAAAAGCCTCGACCGCGAGCGAATAGATCTCGGCTTCGGGCTTGCGGTACCCGACGGCCGAAGAATCGATGACGTGGTCGAACAGGTCGCCGAGTTGGGGTCGCCAGAACGGCGCCCACTCGGCGACATTGTTGGTGACCAGCCCGACGCCAACGCCGTCGCTGCGCAAAGACTCGACCAGCTCGACGCGATCAGGCCGCAACGAGAGGTTCGCCATCACGTTGGCGGCGCTGTCCGTCGCAAACGCGGCACCGGCATGTGGCACCCGGGACTCGACGTCGGCGATGAAGGCTTCAAGCGTGATCTCGCCTCGCTCAAGTGCATGCCACGGATGGTCTTCGGCATTCATCATGGCGCCGACCATCTCGGCAAAGAGTGCGTCGATGTCATAGGGAACATCAGCGGTCGGTACCGAGAACTCGGTCGTCATCACGCCGGAATAGTCAAAGAGGACTACGTCGAGCTGCACGGTTGCATCGTCGCACAAATTTTGTGACCCATTTTGGGTCGAACGTGTCTACCTAGCGCTCTGAAGACCCGATAGGGTCCTTACGTTCATCGAACACGAAAGCGAGCGAGGCCCGTGCAAGGCACTGTCAAGTCCTATGACCCAGCTACCAAAGACGGTGTGCTGATGTCCGACGTCGACTTCGCCGAATACGACCTCTCGCCTGTCGCGCTCGAAGGCTCCATCTTCCGCATGCTCCGCCAGGGGCAACGGGTGGTCTTCGATCTCGACGGCGACGGCCGTGCAACGCACCTTCGCCTCGGTTCCGAGATCGATATGGGAACCCCCGACTTCTTGCAGTAGTTCTCGACTACCCGCTTCGGCGTGCAACTCGTCGGTGTTCTCGAACACCCCCCAAGACAACTGACCAGTCAGACGACCCGATCAAAGGCGCTCGGAGATCATGACCACTGCACTCGACGCATCCACCGTTGCTGACCAACCCGACGGAGACACGGTCTCTGCCGAGTTGGCAGCCAGTTTCGGACTGACGAACATTCGTCTTCGCCACGACCTCTCTCAGGTCGAGCTCTTCCGTGCTGCCATCGCGAACGACCGCGGCCGTATCGAACTAGGCGGCGCCGACGACGCGCCAAAGGCCTATGCGACCGAACTCGGCGAAGACGGCCCGCTCGTCTATTACGGCGACCCAACCTGTACCGGTCGACCGGTACAAGACACCTTCGCGGTGGCGTGGCCCGAGCTTGCCGATCAGATCTGGTGGAAGCCGGACTTCAAGCAGTTCGCCCCCGACGCTTACGACGGCTTGCTCCAGCGCGTCATCGATCACCTGAACGAACGCAACGCCGAGCTGTACTCGACCGACGTGTTCTGTGGCTGGGATCCGAAGTTCGCGATTCCGTACCGCTTCGTTGGCGAGTACGCGACTCACGCCTACTTCGCCAACATCATGTTCCCCAAGAACGTTCGTGAGGACATCGACCGCGCCGCCGAGGGCTGGACGATGATCAATGTTCCGTCGTTCCACTGTGTCCCCGAACGCGACGGCACGCTCAGCGAACGTGCCGTCATCATGGACCTGCGCAATCGCATCGGTCTGGTGGTCGGTCGAGCCGATTACTCCGGTGTGGTCAAGAAGACCATGTTCACCGTGATGAACTTCGCACTGCCCGCGCAGGGTCAACTAACGATGCACTGCTCGGCCAATGTTGGCTCCAACGGTGACAGCGCCATCCTCTTCGGATTGTCCGGTACCGGCAAGACCACGCTGTCCGCCGATCCCGACCGTCTCCTCATCGGCGACGACGAGCATGTGTGGACCGATGACGGCGTGTCGAACTTCGAAGACGGTTGCTACGCCAAACTGATCGATCTGGACAAGGACAACGAGCCGGTGATCGCCGCGGCACTGTCCATGCCGGGCACCTTGATCGAGAATGTGCCGCCGCTGCCGGACCGGCCGCTCGCCGAGACTCATCCACAGGATCTTGATCTCTTCGACGGGTCTCGCACCGAGAACACTCGCTTCGCCTATCCGCTGGCGTGCAACCCAAGCGTTGCCGAAGGCGCCGCCGGCCCGCACCCGCAGACCATCGTGCTGCTCACTGCCGACGCGTTCGGCGTGTTGCCCCCGATCTCGATGCTCACCGAAGAAGAGGTCATGTACCACTTCGTCATGGGCTTCACGTCGAAGCTGGCCGGCACCGAGGTCGGCGTGACCGAGCCGCAGGCAACATTTAGCTCGTGCTTCGGTTCGCCGTTCATGTCGCAGAAGCCGATCGTGTACGCCGAACTACTCGCGCAGCGCATGGCCGACAACAAGGCCCGCTCGATCCTGCTGAACACCGGCTGGACCGGTGGCGCCTATGGCACCGGCGAACGGATGTCGCTCAAGGTGACCCGAGCGTTGCTCGACGCTGCGCTGGCCGGTGAACTTGACGACGTCGAGACCGAGATCCACCCCATTCTGGGTCTGGCTATGCCCAAGTCGGCCCCCGGTGTCGACAGCGCCATCCTCAACCCGCGCAACACCTGGTCGGACACGGCCGCCTACGACGTCGCGGCGACCAAGCTGCGTGACCTGTTCCGCAGCAACTACGACGAAAGCGGCTACGGCGACCTCGGCATCCCCAATGTGATGTAGCCGCCGGTTGCAAGGCCACCCGCCAGATGATCGACTAGTCCGATCGCCTCACTTTGGCCCTGTCGCGCGACACAATTTGCAACCCAGTTGTCTGAATAACGTGCCACCGGCCGATTACAGCCTTGTGCATGACGTCGCGCGCCTCGGAACCAAGGACCGGGTGCGGACGGCCGCGGGCGGCGTTGCTCCCGCCGCGGTAGGTGTTCCGCTACTGCTGAATGACTGGAGCCCGGTCTGGTTCGCGCTCGGGTGGGCGGTCGCCTACCTCGTCGCGAGCTGCACCTTCATGGCACTGGTCTGGAAGCGGGGCTCGTCGCCTCGCCTCGAGCTCGTCTGGGCGATCGCCGTCGCGTTGTGTTTCGCGGCACTGCCCGTCTCGGCCGTCATCTGGAACGACGGACGCGCCTTTTGGATCGCCGGCATGATTTGCATGATCTATACGGCATTCGAACTCGCCTATTTGCCGTTCATCGACATCGAGGAATGGCGAGCCGGCATCGCCATCGTGGGCGTCGCGCTGGTCACCTGCGGTCTGTTCGTGATGCATCCGGTGATTGCGCTGTCGCTGGCTCCACTCCTGGTCGTCATGGTGGCGACCGCAGAGCGATTGCGGACCGCTCGTTCGGCGCTCGACAACCAGCTTCAGAAAACCGAGTCAGAACTCGGCCAAGACCCCCTTACCGGCTTGCTCAATCGACGGGGCATCGCCGAAGTCCTCGCCGCTCGCTCGGACCAGCCGTCCTCGCTCCTACTCATCGACCTCGACGACTTCAAGCGGGTCAATGACAGCCGCGGCTATTCGGTCGGTGACCAGGTGCTCATCGATATCGGCGCCGAACTCAGTGCCCGCCTCGGAAGCAGTTGGCAACTCGGTCGCCAGGGAGGCGACGAGTTCGTTGCCAGCAGGCTCGGAGTCGAAGACGATTTCGCGGCGCTGGAAGCAAGGTTGCACGAACCGTTCCATTGCTCGGTCGAGAACCACGGGTTCACGGATCAGCTCGAGGTTCGGCTCTCGGCCGGCATCGTGCACGCCCCGAACGGAGCACCTGCGGACGACCTGATGGGCAAGGCCACCTATGCCCTGCGGTCGTCGAAGCAAGCCGACCGCACGCTGACGGTATTCGGCGACCAACTCGAAGAGCGCTTTGCCCGTGCTCGCGAAATCGCCTCGATGAACATCGCCAACGATGTTGGTGGCACCTTCGTAGCCCACGGCCAGCCCATTCATGGCGCGAACGGCGCGATCGGCTGCGAACTCTTGGTGCGGTGGCAGACCGAAGAGGGCGAGCTACTCGCCCCGGGCGACTTCTTGACTATGGCGGCCGAGACCGGCACGTTGCCCCTGCTTCACCGGGTCATGCTCCGGGCGGGCGTCGAGTTCGCGGCGCGGTTCAACGGCCTGCCTTCGGCCCCATTCGTGTCCGTCAACGTGTCGGCTTCGCACCTTGCCGCCGAGGATCTGCTGTCGGAGCTCCGGACCTGGCTCACCACGCACGACGTCGAGCCGTCACGCATGATGATCGAGATTACCGAGTCGGAACGGCTCGCTGATCTGGATCACGGCACCATCGTGATGGACCAGCTTCGCCAGCTCGGCGTGCAACTCGCGATCGATGACTTCGGTACGGGCTACTCCGGCATCGAACGTCTCCAGTCGCTACCGATCACGCACCTCAAGTTCGACCGATCAATGCTCAGTAAGGCTGACGGGCCGCTGGGCGAAATCTTGCGCGGCGTCGCCCGCTTTGGCGCTCGTTCCGGGATCGCCATCATCGCCGAAGGCATCGAGACGACCGATGAGTTGGCCTCGATGCGCTCCCTCGGCGTGTCGGCGTTCCAGGGCTTCCTGTTCGGCCGCCCAATGTCGCTTGACGCCCTCGAGCGCGAACTGTTGCGCTATCAGATCAGCGGGCCGCAGCGCAGCGCACCAGAAGCCGGTCGCTCGCTACGAGTCGTCGAGTCGCCGGAGCAAGCGAAGAACGCTCGCTAGAACATCTCCGGGCACCAAGGTGCCTGGGCAGTTCTGAACAGCTGCGAACAGCGCAACACCGAGGCCGCTGAGCCCACGATGTGTCCACTTGTGTGAAGCGCCGGCGCTGCGTTGCGGCCCAGGTACAGGGCCCCGAGTTGGCGCACGTCCATCTCGATGTCGGGCGTCGCATCGGTGGCCGTGACCGTCGCCGCTCCCCCGTCGATCTCGACGTGGTACGTGCCATCGGCGTGGCCCAGGTCATCGTTGATGGCGATCACGATCTCGCCATCGGACTCATAGGAGCGTGCTTGCAACGCGGCGCCCACATCGAGAATGCGCAGGTACAGCCCATCGACTGGCATTCGCTTGACCGCTCTCGGGTTGCTCGTCTCCCACACGATCGGGTCGTCGACCGGGGCGTCCCAATACTCGACCATCGGGAACAGATCAACGTGGGTGACGTGATGCCACAGCGTGCGGTGGGCCTCGATGTTGGCCGCGACCAGCGCTTGCACCATGACGGTGCCGGTTGGCACCGATGCCTCCCACCGCCGGTTCTGGCGGTACGCGGCATAGCCGACGATCTCGTCACCGTCGCGCACGACGACACTGCGACTCTTGGTTGCGCCGCCTCGAAACCAAGGTGGATCAGCGATGATGTCACGCCACCTGGGTTCGTCGCGGTCGACGAAGCCGGCCCACTTGGGTGCGAGCGAGCTCCAGAACGGGGCGACAAGCTCGAACAGGTCAGCAGGGTCGATGATCTCGGTCTGCAAGTGGTCGGCGGCCGGCGGGAACTCGACCAGCCGCGAGTCAAGGCTGATCTCGTGTAGCTCGGTCGCCAGCCCAAAGCCGAACCGGCCATAAATCGCAGCCTCGCTCGCCCACAGCCCAGCGACGGCCTCGCCGCGGGCGGCGGCTTTAGCGAGATGACGCTGCATCATCTCGCGCAGGATCCCGCGTCGCCGATGTGTTGGCCGGACCGTGACTTCGGTGGTGCCAGCCATCGCGATCTGGTCGCCTCCGGGCACGGTGAGACGCAGTGCGAAGTCGCCGAGCGTCGCCACGATGTTGCCGTCGTCGAACGCGGCGACGGAGCGATCGAGGGGCATGAGTGCCCAGAACCGATCGATCGCGTCTTGGTCGTCTTCAGGCGGATCGGACCCGAACCCGCGGGCAACGGCTTCGAAGAATGCAGTGCGTTCGTCGTCGGCGACCGATCGGTAGTCGATGGTCATGCAAGACGACCGACGGCCAGGCGATGTTCAAACCAGGACTGAGCGATGAGGACGGCAGCTGCGGCCATACCGACAAAAGACAGCACGTGGAAACCGGCCATGTCCACCACAATTCCCGACGACAGGGCGCCCAGTCCACTCGCCAGGTTGGTTGCGGTATCCGCTGCTCCCTGAACGCCCACTCGATCGCTTTCCTCGACCGACTCGGTGAGCAACGCGCTGCCCGCGACGATGCCAAAGCTCCAGCCGAGGCCGAGCAGATAGAGGCCAGGAAACATGAGCAGCTTGGGGGCTTCGCCGGCGAGCGCGGTGAGCACGGTCGCAAGGGCGAGCGTGACCCCGGCGAGCACGACGATTGGCAGACGACCGAACCGGTCCGAGAGGTAGCCGGCCAGCGGAGCAAAGGCGAACATGCCGAGGGTGTGAGCCGAGATGACCTGGCCGACAACGCCGTCACTGTGACCGTGGGCTTCCATGTGCAGCGGGGTCATGGCCATCACCATCACCATGACGGCTTGGGAGACGACGAGCGCGACGAACGCGAGTCGAGCGAGCGGGTGGGCCCAGGCAATGGCGACCGCTCGGCGAAACGGCACCGCGTTGGCCTTGGTCGTGGCCTTGTCGGTGATGCCACCGGCGACCCGGAGCGGGTCGGGACGCATGAAGATGAAGATGGCGCCGGACGAGATCGCGAACAGCAGTGCGCCGAGTGCCATGCCTCCGGATCGTTCGTTGAACCCCAGGTCAGCGGCGAGTCCGTTGACGGGGCCCACGAGCAGGGGGAACAAGACCGCACCAAAGGTCGCGGCGAACACCACCGAGCTGATATCTCGGCTTCGCCGTTCGGGGGCGGCAAGGTCAGCCGCCGCGTAGCGGGACAGATTCGACGCACCGGAACCGACACCGATCAGGACCATGCCGAGCAGGAACACCAGCAGGACTTCGGACTCGATCGCGATGACGCACAACACCGCGCCGAATACGGCGATGCCGAGCCCGACCGTCAGGCCCGGGTTGCGACCGCGGCGCTGCATGAACGCAGCCAGGCTGGCAGCCGCGATCGCGGAGCCGACGGTCGAGGCGGCCGTGGACATGCCGGCCCAGCGGTCATCGCCGAGCAGGTCCTTGATAGCCAGCACGGCAACGGCGAAAATCATCGACACTGCGCCGCGGCTGAACATCGAGCTGGCCCACAAGACCCGCAAGGTGCGGCGCTGTACGCGATCGATCTCGAAGTCGGTTGCGCCGCCAGCGTTTGCGGTCTCGGTCATGCGACGTCCTTGAGGAAGGCGAGCAAGAGGTCGGTGACCTGCTCGGGAGCCTCCTGTTGTAGCCAATGGCCGGCACCTTCGATGAGATGGGTGCCGCGAAGTTTGGTGCAGGTTCCGGTGAGCGAGGCGATGTGCCGGCCGATCACGCTGTCGGGCGCGGCGTACGCGGGGTCCTGACTCCCGACCATGAAGATCGCCGGGGCATCCAAGGTGGTGTCCTTCCACCGCTCGCCAAGCTGCCAGTTGGCAGGTGTGTTCTCCAGAACCCGAAGCGGGTTGGCGAACCCGGACTTCGCATACGCCCGGAAGTAGTTCTCGAACTCGCCTGCGGAGAGATACGGCGGCGGACCGGCTGGCTCGCCTGATTCAGGGACCCGACCGCTCGGGCGGGCGCAGCGTCGCCATTGCAGGGCTTGCAGCGACCCGAAAGGATCAGCCTGGAGTCGCGTCGCATAGTCGGGGTCGAGCACATCGAGCAGGTCTCGCATTGGGTCGTCGGGCGCCGCCGCCCGCAGCTCGTCGAAGAGGCTCGTCGCGCCACGTTGGACATAGGGCGTACTCAGCATGGCAACGGCGCGGACTCGATCTGGCGAAGACAACGCAGCCGTGGTCGCGACCCAGGTCCCCCAGTCATGTCCCACCAGGACGGCCTCGGACGCGGCTTCTGCGTCGAGCAATCCGAACACATCGGAGACCAGGTGATCGACGCGGTACGCCTCAACCCCTTCGGGAGCCTGGCTCCAGCCGTGTCCCCGCTGGTCGGGAGCAACAACCCGATATCCAGCGGCCGCGAGCCCGCGAATCTGATGGCGCCAGGAGTAGCCGATATCGGGGAACCCGTGCAGCAGGACGACCAGCGGCGCGCCGGGCGGCCCCGCCGCACTGACAGCAAGGCGGGTCTCGCCGACGTCGATGTCGGTGATGCGCACCGTGACCGAGGTCTCAGCCATGGCGCGACCACCGCGGGAATAGCGCGCGCCTTGGCGTCGTTCGACGTGTGTGCATCCACCCACTGGCTAGCACCTCCCATCGGCAACATGCCATTGGGCGAAGCCAACCAACTCTCAAGAGGAGAACACGCAATGATCTTTCGTTCGTCTGATCTGCTCGCCGACTTCGAGCGCCTGACCCGGGGCCTCAACCTGGGTTCCGAGTTCGACGAGGTCGTCGACAACCTGTCCAACGGTTTCAAGCACGCCGGCGACGCCGCCAAGTTCGCCACACCCGGCGTCGACGCCGTATCGACGGCGACCGGCTACGAGTTCTACATCGACCTTCCCGGCGTCGATCCGAGCACCGTTGAGCTGACCGTCGACGGCAGAGTCGTAACCGTCTCGGCCAGCCGAGAGCTCACCATCGCCGACGATGCCGAACTCGTACATGCCGGGCGCCGCCATGGCTCCTTGAGCCGGTCGTTCCGTCTCGGCCCCGACGTCGATGCCGAAGGTCTGAGCGCCCGTTCCGAGCACGGTGTTCTGATCGTGAGCGTCCCCAAGATCGAGGCTCCCAAGCCTCGCAAGATTGAGATCACCACCGTCGACTGATGTCGCTGCGGTGAGCACCTGATCTGGAACCAGCCGCTCTCCCCCCGGCGGCTTTCCTACCTGAGCGGCCCGGCGTGTGCAGACGCCGGGCCGCTTCGCGTGCGAAGAACCCAGCTTGGCTATTTCTACAGGTTGACGACCGGCGAGGTCAGCGTGCGGTTGATGCCCGGGACCTTCTGCACGCTGCTCACAACCATGCGCCCAAGCTCGTCCATCGTCTCGGCCGATGTCTTGGCGATCACGTCGTGCGGTCCGGTCACCACGTCGACGGCGACGACGCCGGGGATCTGAGAAATGGCCGCCGCCACCGCTGCTGCCTTGTCCATCTCGGTCTGGATGAGCACGTAGGCACTGACGGTCATGATGGCGACTCCTCGAGATCGTTCAGGGCCGCGATGGTCGGTTTGGCCCGCTGCAGCGCACACTAACCATGAAGCACCTGCGGGCGCCACCGATGGCTCAGTTCACGCTGCGGCCGTCTTCAGACGATCGGCGAGGCGTCAAGGAACATCGCTCGAATGGCCAAACCCATGATGAAAAGGCTGCCGCCCCCGTAGAGGAGGTAACGGATGTGGCCGAGCTGTGACCGGTAGCCGTAGAGGATGGCAACACCAATAAGGCAGAGGAAGCCGTAAAAGGTGTGGAACTCGGGCGGTTCACCCTCGAGTTGACCGAGTCGGGCGACGCCAAGGGCGACTTCGACAAAGATCGCGACTTGGGCGACGATGACGAACGGCCAGAGCGTTCGATGTCGGGCAGGCTCGAGCCAGTGCGCAGCCAGGCACCAGACGCCGGCGATGCCATTGGCGATCACGACGACCCACGCGCCGATCGTGTGCAGGTCAGCAAGCACCGGTCGGGCTCAGTCGAAGATCGACGTCATGAAGTCGCCTTGGCGCTCGGCGCTGGCGCGGTGACGCGCTGCGTCGACCAGCCATTCGGTGCCGAACGCTTGGGCAAACATCTCGTCGTCCATGGCAAGGAAGAAGCTCTCGTCGGTGATCTGGCTGGCGTGGGCGGCGAGGCTGGCTCGCTTGCGGTCGAGGGCGGCCGTGACGTCGATCGCATGTGTGATCTCAATCGCCGGCATGCCAAAGGCTTCGATATCGACCCGGTCGTCGCCTTCGAGGTCTTCGTCGCCCAGTGCTCCCGACTGGCGGGCCTCGTCGATGACGGTCCGGTTCGCGGTTGCCCAGAGGACCCGATCGACGCCGGCAAGCTCGGCGGCTCGTTCCCCAACCGTGTGGACCTTGAGGTGATCAGGGTGGCCGTACACGCCGTGGGGGTCGTACCCGACGAGCACGTCGCAGTCGTAGTTGTCGAGCAGTGCGGCCATGCGCTGGCTTGCTTCTTCGAGGTCGGCCTGCCAGAAGCAGCTGGGATCGTCGTTCGATGCTTCGCCGACCATTCCCGAGTCCTTGTAACCCAGGAACTCGAGCGCGTCGACGCCGAGTACCTCGCACGAGTCCTTGAGTTCGCGTTCACGCCGGTCGCCGAGCAGCTCGCCTGGTTCGAGCACGCCTTCGGCCGGCTCCCCCATCTCGCCTCGAGTTGCACACACCAGCACGACGCGATGCCCCGCGTCTGCCATGAGCGCCATCGTGCCACCCGTCGAGATGGCCTCGTCATCGGGATGCGCGTGGAAGAAGACCAAGTTCGCCATGGGCGCAGTCTCGCAGCTCGCGCCACGGACGCGACGCCATGGACGCCTGAGCTACGCGATCGCTCCGGCGTCTCGCAGGGCGCTGATCTCGTCGGCAGCGAAACCGAATGAAGCGAGCGTCTCGTCGGTGTTCTGGCCAGCGTGGGGCGGCGATGACGGTGTTGCGGTCGGTGTGCCGCTGAAGCGCGGTGCCGGTGCCGGCTGGGTGATGCCGTCGATGTCGATGAACGTGTTTCGAGCCACGTTGTGCGGATGCGTCGGCGCCTCGTCGGGGTTGAGGACCGGGGCAAAGCAGATGTCGGTGTGCTCCATGATCTCGCACCACTCGGCTCGCGTCTTCGTCTTGAAGATTCCGGCGACCTTGGCCTTGAGCGCTGGCCACTGCTCGCGGTCCATCTGGCGAGGAAGCTCGGCCGGGTCGAGCTCCATCTTCTCGAGCAGCAGGGCGTAGAACTGTGGCTCGATCGAACCGATCGAGACGTACTCGCCGTCGCTGCACTCGTAGACGTCGTAAAAGTGCGAGCCAGTGTCGAGCATGTTCGTGCCGCGTTCGTCTTTCCACATGCCGGTCGCACGCATGGTCGAGAACATCGATGCCAACACGGCAGCCCCGTCGACCATCGCGGCGTCGACAACCTGGCCCTTGCCCGTGGCGCGGGCACTGATCAGCGCCGAGACGACACCGAAGGCCAGGAACATGCCACCGCCGCCGAAGTCGCCCACGAGGTTGAGCGGCGGCACCGGCCCTTCGTCTTTGCGGCCGATCATCGACAGCACACCGGACAAGGCGATGTAGTTGATGTCGTGACCGGCGGCCAGCGCGTACGGGCCATCTTGGCCCCAGCCGGTCATTCGGCCATACACGAGCGCAGGGTTGACGGCCAGACAATCGTCGGGGCCGATGCCCATGCGTTCGGTGACACCGGGGCGGAACCCTTCGATCAAGATGTCTGACTCGGCGATGAGGCGCTTCATCATCTCGATGGCGTCGGGGTTCTTCAGATCGACGCCGATCGAGCGACGGCCACGCATCGAGACATCGATATTCGGCCGGTCCGGAAACTCGTCGGGAACCGACCCGGCGCGGTCGACGCGCACGACGTCGGCGCCCATGTCCGCGAGCATCATCCCGCAGAAAGGACCGGGGCCAATCCCGGCGAGCTCGATGACCTTGACTCCTGCGAGCGGACCCATTGTTTTCTCCTCAGTGATGCTTCGAACCAGTTGCCTCGGGCCTGGACGAATCAGGCTTTGGCGGCGTTGGCGGTGACTCCGCCGACGACCTGGTCGACGAGTGCCTTGGGAACATCGTGCCCCATGCCGTCGATCAGAAGAAGTTCGGCGTCAGGAATGCAGGCCGCGGTGCGCTCACCGCCGCTTGGCGTCACGAGCTTGTCGGCGGTGCCGTGGATGACGACCGTGGGGGCCTTTACTGCGCCGAGTGCCTGGTCTCGAGCGGGGCTGGCGAGGATCGCACACGTCTGACGAGCGGTGCCTTCGGCTTGGGCGCCACCGACGCGGTCCCAGCTCGCCGCGAGCGAGATGGCCATCTCTTCGGGGTCGTAGTGGTCCGGGCTTGCCCAGACACGAATGTTTTCGACCCCGGTGGCGATCATGGATTCGCGGGTGTCCTCGGCAGGCGCCGCCATGATCGCGGTGAGGGCCTCAGGGGTGGGTTGGCCGACGTCGTTGGCGCCGGTCGTGCTCATGATCGAAGCGAGCGAGGCGACCCGGTGCGGGTGCTGCAGCGTGAGCGTCTGCGAGATCATGCCGCCCATCGAGATGCCGACGACGTGCGCCTTGTCGACCCCGACCGCGTCGAGCACCGCGGCGGCGTCGTCACCCATGTCGGCCAGGAGATAGGCAATTTCGGGCTGCTCACCGGCGAGCATCGCTTCGAGCATCGCCCCGGCATTCGACGGAGCGCCGTGCATGACCGTCGATAGTCCTCGGTCACGGTTGTCCATCAGGATGAGCTGATACTGCGCGGCCAGTGGTTCTACGAAGTGATCCGGCCAGTCGATGAGCTGCATGCCGAGCCCGGGGATGAGCAACATGGGCGGGCCGGCCGGATTGCCGGCGAGCTCGTAATAGAGATCGATGCCATCGCGACGCGCGAAGTTCGATTGATCGGTTGAAGCCATCGAGACAGTCAAGCAGGCCGAACCTGCGCAACCGCAGTCATGGCTACATTCGATTCAGCAGCTCGGTCTTCTTGGCTTGGAACTCGGCTTCGGTGATTACGCCGCGCAGGCGCAGCTGATCGAGTTGTTCGATCTGTTCCGGGATCGACGGTGCTGGCGCTTCTGCCGGCGCCGCGGCGGCCGCATGTGCCGCCGCCATTGCCGTGAACTCTTGGTTCTTGTTGATCTCCATCGCCCGGTAGATCTCTTGTTGGATCAGATTCGGGCGACGCACGTTGTGGAAGTCCTGCTGTCCGCCTTCGCCCGCCGACTCGACCGTGAGATCGCCGCTGCCCACCATGCGCTCGAACAGCGATTGGTTGAAGAAGACGGTGTTGATCCGCTCGAGCGGAATTTCGATACCGGTCTTGGACACGACACCCGTGCGATGGACGAGCCGATCCGTCGTGATCACGAAGTTGTTGCCGTTCCACACCAGCCAACGCCAGGCGAGGTTGAGCACCGCCAGCACGAGCAGTATCGCAATGATCCAGAAGACAACCTGGGGCGCACCGAACCCAGCGGCGACGCCGGCCACGATCAGGACGGCAACAACGGTCGCCACCTGGGGGGTGACAAACCACCAGTGCGGTCGTAGATCAAGCAGGATCTCTTCGTTCGAGTTGAGCAGCTTCCGATCGAAGCCCATGCGAAGCCGCCTCGGTCAGCGAACGCTGTCGCGCTTGGCCATTGCCTCGAGCAACGACAGGGCCATGGTCGGCTCGGCCTTGAGTGCGGCAGCCAGGGCGGGACGTCCGAGTGCGAACACGGTCGACTCGGTGACCGCGTTGACATCGGCGTTGCGAGGCTCGTTGCGCAACAGGGCCATCTCACCGACGAAATCGCCGGCGCCGAGGCGGGCGACCTTGGCACCGTCGCGAACGACATCGACGTCGCCTTCGAGAATCAGGAAGAACGCGGCGCCTTTGCTTCCTTGCTTGATCGGCGTGGCGCCTTCCTTCCAGGGAAGAACCTTGCCAAGCTTGGCGACCGCGCGCCGTTGCTTGAGCGTCGCCTGCGAGAACAGCGGGACGCCCGCCAACTGTTCTGCCAATGCCTTTTCCGAGGGTGCTGAAGCCATGGCCGCAGATCCTAGGTCACCGAGGCGGTTGCGAGGGCGAAACCTGCGATTGCGTGGGGATTCAGTCCGCAGAGCAGGCCGAGGCCCGCCAGGGCCGAACCTGCGATTGCGTAGGGATTGAGTCCGCAGAGCAGGCCGAGGCCCGCCAGGGCCGAACCTGCGATTGCGTGGGGATTCAGTCCCAGCCGAGTTCGTGGAGGCGGTCGTCGTCGATGCCGAAGTGATGGGCGACCTCGTGGACGACCGTGATGAGCACCTCGTCGCGGACCTGTTCCTCGGATGTGCACATGGCGCAGATGCCCTG
>CALLPT010000047.1 GCA_938015575.1 uncultured Acidimicrobiales bacterium | reverse complement strand
CGGATGCAGCCCTTTAGCTGCGACCCCAGTGTCCCCGATGCAGCGCTTTAGCTGCGACCCCAGGGTCCGGATGCAGCGCTTTAGCTGCGACCCCAGTGTCCCGGATGCAGCGCTTTAGCTGCGACCCCAGTGTCTCGCGGTGTCCCGGCGTGTCCCGCGGTTCCGGCGTTTCAGGTGATGGGGAAATAGCCGGGGACGTCGTGAGGGTGGGTGTCGAGGTGCACTTTTGCTTCGGGCGCGCCGCTGAAGCGACCGTGCGTCCAGCGGATCTCGACATGACCCTCGATCGCGACCGGTGTGTCCCGCGGCTCCGTGGTTTCCGACCCCGGATCGGCTTCACCGAGCAGGGACGCCTGTGCCGGTGGCTCGGGTCCATCGGAGGCCGACCCGCGTGGCGCTACCTCGGCCCGCCAGCGCACCATGGGTTGGCCAGCCGGCTCGGGCCAGGCCTCGAAGCTGCTGAGCTCGAAGCGACTGCGGAAGTCCCATGGCGTGCCGACTCGATACCGCAGGGGGTCACCCGATGTCGTTGCGCCCAGCACGAAGTACGGGGCCGCCTGCAAGCGCAGGAGCCGCCACAGCATGGCCTCGCGCTGGCGGGCGGTACCGAGCGAGGCACGCCAACGATCCGCCGACGCGGTGGCAACGGCCATCGAGAAGTCCTCGTACGCGTGCTGCGACGCGTCGGGCAACCGGCCTCGCTTGGGCAGGGCCTGCTTGAGCGATTGGCGATCGTCCTTGTCGAGATCCGCTACTGATGCGGGCAGACCGGTGATCGCCGTATCCGCCAGGCACGTCTCGTACACCCGCTGATAGGCATCGGGAGCCGTCGACAAGAACCAGTCGCTGCCGCGTTCGACCCGGCGCTCGGCCAGCGATCGGTCGAAGAGATGAGAAGGGCTCACGTTGTGCAGGATCGAGCTGCCGTACTTGCACGACACCAGATACACGTGATCAACCCGAAGATCGGCAGGGACCTGCTCATAACCGGGCGGCTTGTGTGGACCCTTCCACTCGACGGTCCACGGGGGCCGCCCCCGCAACCCATCATCGGCGCGGGCAAAGACCCGGCCGTTCTCCCACGCGGTTTCGAACTCTCGGTCGTGCGACCCCGCCCGCCGAGCGGCATCGAGACGCTCGTAATGCTCGGTGGTCAAATTCACCACCGACATCGGCCGGACCAACAAGGCCTCGTCGAGGTCACGAAAGCCCAGCATGGCCAAGCCGGTGACGATTTCAGTGATCTCGGTTCGGATCGCGGCCATCGATCGCGCCAGCTACCTAGATGTGCTCGGGGTCGTGCCCCTCGAACAGCTTGGAGGTACGAATGGCCATCGACGCCAACTCATCATCGAGGCTGCGATCGGTCCAGACAGGCACGTATTCGTCGTACACATCGATCGTCGTGCCGGTCGCATCGATCCAGGCAAGCACCGCCTCGGGCCAGCGCTGATGGAGCAAGTGTGCTCGAACCGCTGGGATCGACTCGCCGAACACCGACGGATCCGTCGCCGCAACGACCTTGAGGGCGATCAGGCGCGAAATCACTGCGGCATTCTCGGCCAGAAAGATCTGAGGCGTGTCGTAGTTGACCACCGCCCACGCGCCCGGCGAAATCGAAGTCGCCGGCATCAGAACAGGGTCTCGGGATCAGCCCGATTCATCGGCTCCGGCGATCCAACCGCGCGCCCGTCTCGGGCATAGGTACGAAGCCGCTCCTGGCCCGCCGCCGACAACATCTCGATGGCATCAAACACCACCCGGTCGTCGCCCTGCTGGCAGGCCTGAAGTGCCCGCCAACCAGCCCCGCTGGCCGGCTTGCTGGTCGTCAACAGCACGAACGGCACGTCGTGGGCGTCGGGATCGAAGCTGCGAGCCGCCGCCTTGCCCAGCGACTTCCAAAGGGTGTCGGTGCGACGCAGGCCATCGCGTTCGCTGGTGAAGGAGCCGGTGACATCGAAGTGCCAGAGCGCCCCGTCTTCGGAGGTCGCCGTGATGTCGACCTGGACCCCACAGCGCAACTTGGTCTTCTTCTCGCTGACCGCACCGAAGCCGCATTCACGCAAGACCACGCGAGCCAGATCCTCGGCCTTCATGCCCTCTCGGACCGCTCGCGCCTGGGGATCGAGACCGTCGTCTTCGTCGTCGTCAGATGTCTTGAACGCCGGGATCACCACCTGCAACTCCCGACCGTCGCTGCGTCGGCGTTCCGCGCGCTCGCGCTCTTCGGCCACGCGACCATTTGCGATTTCGAGGTACTCGCGCTCGGTCTCACAGCCCACGAAGTTTCGGCCCGCTCGCACCGCGGCGACTGCCGTCGTTCCCGCGCCCATGAAGGGATCGAGCACCAGGTCGTCGTAATAGGTGTACAGGTCGATCAGACGTTTCGGTAGTTCGATGGGAAACGGGGCGGGATGACCGACGCGGGTCGCGCTCTCCGGAGGGATCTTCCACAAGTCATAGGTGGCCTCCATGAACTCTTCTTTGAAGATCGACCCCTCGCACGGAAGGCCGCGAGCAGCTCGCGCCCGTGCCGGCACGGCCCGATCAAACCGACCCTTGCTCGCGACGATGATGCGCTCGGTCAGATCGCGCAGCACGGGGTTCGACGCCTTTTGGAACGAGCCCCACGCCGTGGAGCTGCTCATGCCGTCGCCCTTCTTCCAGATGATCTCGCCCCGCAGCAGCAGCCCGAGATCTTCGAAGATCCGCAGGACATCGGCGGCCTGGGACCGATAGGGCTTGCGGCCAAGATTGGCGACATTGACGGCGATGCGACCGCCGGGTTCCAGCTTGCGGACGCAATGGGCGAAGACGTCGTGCAGGATCTCGAGGTGCTCGCCGTACTCGGCCGGCACATGGCCCTGCCCCATGGCTTCTTCGTAGTCCTTGCCGACGAAATAGGGCGGCGAGGTCACGACCAAAGCCACCGAGTTGTCGGCGACCGACTGCTCGTCGGACAGGACCTTTTGGGCGGTTCCCAAGAAGATTTCGTCGTTGAACGGCCGATCGTCGGGATGGATGACGGTCTCGTCAGACGAGGTCTCGGGCGGGACGAATCGGGCGTAAAACGCGGTGCTGTCGTGACTCTCACGTGCGCCGGTCCCGAACGAAGCTGTCTCGGTTCTCTGACGGGCTGAATTGTCGCTCATGGCGAATCGGCCTCCTTCCATGACTCTATGGCCGACCCTATGGGCGGGGTGTGACACTCCCGGATTCGTTTCGACGCCGGCGCAACCTCAACTACCGTCGCGCCATGTCCGCACCCGCCTTCGACGCCATACCGATCGTCGATGTGAGCCCCGCGTTGGGCGAGGAACCCGACCCCGATTTCGCTCGACGGTTCACCGACATCTGCCACCACATCGGTTTCGCCGTCGTCACCAACCACGGCATCGACCCATCACTCGTCGACGATGTCTTCGACATGATGCACCGCTTCTTCGCCCTGCCGACCGAACACAAGCGTCGCATCGACAAGAACGCGAGCGCCCAGATGCGCGGCTGGGAGCCCGTCGGCGCCGAGACGACCAACAACAAGTCCGACATCCGCGAACAGATCGATGTATGGACCGCACACCCGATCGTCGACGACCCAGACGCGCCCGTCTATCACCGCCTGTACGGGCCCAATCAGTGGCTCGGTGACGACATTCTCGCCGGCCACCAGGCGCTGAGCGAGCGGTGGATCGACGCCCTCGCCGGCCTCGCCGACAAGCTGATGGCAGCGCTGGCCGTCGGGCTTGGGCTCCCCCACGGTCACTTCCGGGAGCTGTTCGGTGATCGCACGATGTCGCTGGCCAAGTTCATCCACTATCCGCCGACTCCGGCCGGTGGGGCCGGGGTGAACCCGCACCACGACGCCGGCTTCCTCACGGTGCTCGCCCCTGGACCGACCCCCGGGCTCCAGGTGCAGAACCCCGACGGCGTTTGGATCGATGTGCCCGTCATTGCCGACACCTTCGTCATCAATCTCGGCGAGATGATCCAGTCGATGTCGGGCAACTACCTGGTCGCCACACCCCATCGGGTCATCACGTCTGACGAACGGTGGTCGGCCGGCTACTTCCACGGGCCCTCGCTCGACACCTCGCTCGCGCCTATCGACCTCGACCCGCGGTTCGCGCAAGCGGTTGAAGCAAGCCCGCATCATCGCAACGCCGGCTTCATGCCCACCCCGAGCGAGGCCAAAGGCGGCACCGCTGCCATGGCGAGCGCCCACCGACCGGCGACCTACGGCGAACAACTGTGGAACTACTTCAACCGCAGCTACCGCGATGCCATGGCCCGCCACCACGGCGACGCCGCCAGTAGCGGCCCGCTTTAACGACGCCTTACACCTCTTACAAGGTCCTTACGGCTCGCCATCGACCCGACGCGACGATGCGGCGCCCTCTACGATCAGGTCATGAGGAACTACGAAGTCGACGACGCCGAGCTCCGCGACCGCCTGACGCCCGAGCAATATGCGGTCACCCAGCAAGCGGGAACCGAACGGGCCTTTACCGGCAAATACTGGGACACCAAAGACGCCGGTGTCTATCACTGCGTGGTCTGCAGCGAAGAGCTCTTTTCCAGTGACACCAAGTACGACTCGGGCTGCGGCTGGCCGAGCTTCTACGCCGCGGCCGACGACGCCAAGGTCGAGCGACGCGCCGACCACAGCCACGGCATGGTCCGAGTCGAAGCATTGTGCGCGAACTGCGGCGCCCACCTGGGCCATGTGTTTCCCGACGGCCCGCAGCCGACCGGCGAACGGTTCTGCATGAACTCGGCGTCGCTCGATCTGGAAACGATCGAAGCCGCTGCCGCCGGATCCGAGTCCGACGACAGCGGCGACTGATCACGCCCCCGTCGTCAGCAGGCCTCGGTTCGGGCCAGCCAGGTCAGGCCGGTCGCAACGACATCGCTCACGCAGGCTGAGAAGGTCGGCTTCTTGACGGCCGTACTGGTTTGCGCCACGGCCACCCCGCTTGCGTCGGTGGTGGCCGACACGGTCTCGTCGAAGTCCCCACTGAATTGCACGGTCACGGTTGCGCCCGCAACTGGGCTTCCTTGATCGTCGATCACGGTCACGGTTGCGACGCCGTACTGGCTGCCGCGGCCGGCTCCCTGTTGCGACGTGGCAATGGTGGCCAACGCCTGGGTCGGATCGGTCGGATCGACCGGCCCACCCGAGCCGGTGCGAGCGATGTAGTCCACCGAGACGCTGTCGAAGCTCAACTCGCCCGCGGTCCGGTCGGTGTCCACAACCCGCACTTGGATTGCGCCCGACGGCCCGCCAATGGCTACCGACATATCGATCGAACCGCCTGCGGGCACGGTCGCCAACGGGAGCCAAGTGGCGCCGTCAGCCGACCATTCGAACATGAACCCATCGTCGGCATCACCGGCATCGTTCGCCGAAGCGACGAGCTCAATCGTCTGATTGCCCGAAGCAGCCGGGAGTGTCCAGCGATGCTCACCAAGGTCGTAGCGGTTCTGAGGCTTACCGCCCGAGCTCCGTTCCGTCAGGGTCTGCACGACGCCGTCTCGGGCCTGGGTGGCGCTAAACGTGGCGTCGACGAGTCCGCTGACCGCCGTTTCGGCATTGGCCACAACCGTCGTCTCCCCGCTTGGCTCTTCGACCGTTGCTGACACCGCTGCCGACGGGCCCGACTCGTTCGCCGATGTATCGGTGGCCGTGACCCGGTACCAGCTGACACCAATCGGTGCCGTGTCATCGCTGTGCTGCGGCGTCGTCACCGTTGCGATCGGGGCGTACGGACCGCCAGGATCGGCCGCCCGTGCCACCGTGTACGAGGCAATGTCGGCCTCGGGATTCGCGGTCCACGACAGCTCGACGGTGGTTCCGTCGACCATGGCCGTCAGGCCCGTCGGAGCGCCAGGTGCCTCCGTATCGCCGCCGCCGCCGAAGCCGCCGATGGTGCCGGCGAGGGTGTAAGCGCCGAGGCTGCCGTAGTCGGAGTAACCCGTCGGCGGGTTCGCTCCGGGCGCACCCACCCCGACGCCGTTGACCTCGATCGTGTAGGTCCCGGCGGTGACGGTGGTCGTGAGCGACGCGGCGAGTTCTGCCGAGGGATTGTCGCTTGCGACGATCGTGCCGGCGGCGTTGCGCAGGGTGAGCTCGATGTCCAGGTTCGCTCCGATCGCGGCCGGGTTCGCGCTCATCGAGATCGCTCCGCCCGAGGTCGTGAACGAAAAGGCGTCGATGTCGACCCGGGTCGAGATGAGACCTTCGAGGTCCGGCGTGCCGGTCGTCAGCACGGTCGCCGAGCCGGCTGCGTCGCCGTGATCGTCGGCACGCAGCCCGAAGTTGTTGCCGTTGGTCAGCGACGAGATGATCGCGATGTCGTCGGGCCCGTTGCCGTAGTTGGCCGATGACGTGTTGTTGTTCGCCTCGAAGTACTCCTGTTGGCTCCACTGAGAGACAGGCTCGTAGTAGCCGACGCCCATGATGGGCGCCCAGCCCGGCGTGTCAGCCGACGAGTGACCGGTGTAGTAGCCGACCCCGGTCGCACCGTCATGTGCAAGCAACATGGCATGGCCGACCTCGTGTGAGATTGCCTCGGATACGCCGACAAAGCTCTGGTTAAAGACGAAGACCGGCTCATCAGTCGCGTCATCGAACGAGCCGATATAGGCGACGCCGCCGCAGCCGCAGCTGAGGAAGTTGTCCGTCGTCATGAGGACCCGCACGCCCCACTGCTGATCACCGGAGCCGGAACGCAGCAGTGCGTTCGGACCGGGGTCGATCGTGGTGACGTTGATGTCCCAAGGCGCAAAGTCTTCGGCAACGACGGCCCATGAATCTCGAATGACGGTCAGCTCCTGGGCCGACCAGGTGTCCGGGTCGCCATCGGTGTCATAGGGCGCGGACACGATGCTCGCGATGCCGTTTTGGCTGTTCCAGGTTGTCCCCTCGGTCGTGTGACCGTCGAAGTCCAGGTAGATCGTTTTGGCCGCGCCCGGGTTGCTCGAAAGCTGAAACTCGGGCCCGGTCGTGGGTGGCGCCGCGGCCACGGTTTCCGAAGCGGCGACGAGCGTTTCGCCCGGTGCCAGGACATCGAAATACAGCAAGCCTTCGTCGCCGTCGACGGCGAGCGTGTCATCGCTACGCAGCATGTGTGCCAGCTCGACGGCCGACAGCCCGTTGGCCCGTGCGACAGCCGGTAGCCGGTCACCGAGTCGAGCGATGGCCTGCTCGCCTCTCGCGTACGCCGACGACGAGCCTCCCCGTGCCTCGTCGTCTTGTCCGCCGCGTTGGCCGCGCACTTGTGCGTCGGCGCTTGTCGGCAGCGCGATGATTGCGCTGAGCATGGCAATGAGTGCCAGCAACGTCAGTACTCGACGTTGGATCATTCGGTTGTTCTCCCCGGTAGACGTGGTCAATCCCCAAGCGGGGACGTCGAGGCCACTCTTGAGCAATGCCCCGTACGGGGGAAGCCCTGGCGCGGTCTTTACCCAACCGGAGAGGAAGCGAACGACCTAGGTGGGGTATGGGGTTATCGCCTACTCGGGCGCCAGCAACTCCAGTACGTCGGTCAATGCAGGGGCTTCGGTGCCCTTGAGCGGCGCGAGTGACTGATAGACGGCGCCGCCAGCTTCGGCGAAACCGGTTGGCAGGCCCGCGGCGGCGAAGGCGGCCGCGATCTGCTCCATTTCGCCGACGAAGCGCCAGGCTTTGGGTCCAACCGCACCCGCTGACCGTTCCGTTCTCGTCACCATGTCGGGCTGGGACAGTTCCCACTCGCGCACCAACGCGTCGTCGACCCCTTCCGCCGTCGCGAGCGCGCGGATTGCGAGCGCCATCGCGGACCCGATCTTGGTCCAGCTTGCATAGGCCATCTTGAGCGCCGACGCAGCGCCGGGCGCACCGTCGAGCACCCGGGCGTCGACCACCGAGTCGGCCCAGAGATCGGCAACCGTCGCTGCCTCGTCGCCGCTGAGGTACAAGCGGGTGGTGCCGGCGCGATGGGCTGGGGGGCCGATCACCGACCCGTCAACATAGTTCTCGAACCGTTCACCGATCCGACGGGACGCTGCCGGGCTGATCGCGTTGGCATCGACGTAGAGGCCATTGAATCCGGCGTCGGCGATCTGGTTTGCCATGGGCTCGGCCGCGGCGGGCGGACAGATCGAGACGACACACGCGGCCGTAGCGAGACCCTCGCCGAGCGATCCGACGTCGCGAAGCGATGCTGCTTCTGCCCGGGTCACGGTGTCGGGCGAACGCCCCTCGGAGACCCAAAGCCCCTCGGGTGCGCAGCACGCCGCCAGTGACGATCCCATCATTCCCGGGTGCAAGAACAACACCGATTCGATCTGCATGTGGCGATGTTGGCATAACCCGACCGAACGGGCCGGGACGAAGTCCCAGCGGCTCGCGGACCAATAGGCCTGATGGGATACGCGTCGCGTCAACTGAGCCAGAGGGCCTTCAGGCCTACACGCTGGCCTCATACAACGTGTAGAAAGGCCGACGGCACTCTTGTGAATGCTCGCAAACTTACGCGTCTTCAGTTGCTGGCCATACTGACGGCTCTCCTCTTCGTCGGCTTCCTTGCCACTCGTGTCTTGGGTGGGGGCGAACCCGACGCCGTCGCGCTTCCTGGGCTCAACGACGCCACCCCCGACGAACTCGACGGTTTCGATGATTTCGGTTCAGACGATTTTGGTTCAGACGCTTTCGATACAGACGATGGCGAACCGGTCGACGAGCTCGAACTGACCGAGCTTTCGTCGGACACCGATGAGGAACTCTTCGAGGTCGACGAAGGTCCCGAGGCCGGGGGCATCGATCCCTTGACCGGCCGCATCGACGGCGACCAGACCGAGTCGGATCTGCCGAGCGCAGACGACAACCCCGATGGCCCAGCCGCCTTTGTAAGCGATGACGCGGCGATTCTGACCGGCAACCAGATCGACACCGGGCTCGATGGCCGTGAAGGCGTGGTCATCATCGATACCGACAGCGGCCGAGACAACGGTGTCATCATCGTCGGTGGCGAAGGCGACAGGGGTCGGGGCGACGGCGTGATCGTTGTCGATGCCGATGGCTACTCCTTCGATGATGGCGGCGCGAACACCGTGGTCATTCTCGAAGGCGATGACGGCCAGGCCCCGGAGCTGTCGTCGATGCCGCCGGCACCTTCGATCGCTCCCCAAACCGAGCTCACCCTCGCCGATCAGGCCGATGTCGCCTCGGCCGAGGCGCTGCTGGCCGAGTGGCTGGCGGCAAAGGACGTCAGCGGCGCGCGCATCGGCTTCAGCTACCCGGACGGTTCACGTACCTATCTCAGCGTCGGTTCCGAGAACGATGGTGCTCCACTCGACATCAACGGCGCGTTCATGGCCACCTCGGTGACCAAGACCATGACGGCAAGCATCGTGTTCAACCTGGTGACCGAAGGCGTGCTCGACCTCGACTCGCCTGCGCCGGCGCTCGGCGCACTCCCCGACTTCGGCTACAACAGCGCGTTCACCGTGCGCCAACTTCTCCAGCACACCAGCGGCCTGGCTCCGTATCAGTCATCGCCGAACTGGCGCCAAGACATGGAACTCAACACGCTCACGGCGCTGGCACTCGCCGACGAC
>CALLPT010000046.1 GCA_938015575.1 uncultured Acidimicrobiales bacterium | reverse complement strand
CGACATCAGCCGCGTGTTCAAACCCGAACGGCTCCTGGATCGGCTGTCGTCAGCCATCAACGCCCCCAAAGGACCACGGGTCATCTTCGTCGACCGGCTCGAACAGCTCACCGGCGACGATGCCCTCTCGACGTACCGCACCCAGTTCATCGCGGTATTGCGGTGGTTCCTCGAAGAGGTCGCCGACAAACCCCAGGTCGCCTGTGTGCTCGGCGTCGAGACCGTTGCTGACCTCCACGAGTCGCTGGCCAAGTCACCCCTGCTCCCACGCACCGTGTCGATCCCGCCGCCCGACCTCGACCGACGCGAGCTGCTGTTCGAAGCCGCCTTTGCCCAGGTGCCCGGTGGCGACGACATTGACTATCACCGACTCGCGACCAAGTCGTCGGGCTTCAGCGGTGCCGATGTACTCGCCGCGGTCCTCCAGGCCTCGTCCCAAATCACGGGCATGGGCGAATCGCTCACCACCGACGTCGCCGTAGAAGCCGTCGAAAACACGACCCCCTCGCTCGGTTCGGTGCCCCTCGGCCAGATCACCGGCTTCGGTTTCGAAAAAGTCGCCAACATGGCCGATGTCAAACAGCGCCTGACCGAGGCTGTCATTTGGCCGATGACCCAGCCCGAACGCTACGAACGCCTGGGCATCGAGCCGCCCAAGGGCATCTTGTTGTGGGGGCCGCCGGGCACCGGCAAGACCTTTGTCGTCAAGGCACTCGCCCACGAAGCCGGATGTGCGTTCTTCGCGGTCAAGGGCGCCGAGCTGCTTGACAAGTACGTGGGCGAAAGCGAACGCGCTGTGCGCACCGTGTTCCAGCGGGCCCGCGACGCCGCCCCTTCGATCATCTTCTTCGACGAGTTCGACGCGCTCGCTCCTGTTCGTGGAAGCAGCGCGTCGTCGGTGTCGGACCAGGTCGTTGCTGCTCTGCTCACCGAAATCGACGGCGTGAGCGACCGGGGTCAGGTGTCGGTCATCGCGGCCACGAACCGCAAGGACTTGATCGACGGCGCGCTCCTTCGGGCTGGGCGCTTCGAGAGCCACATCGAGATCGGCCTGCCCGTGACCGAAGCCCGGTTGGCGCTCCTGAACATCACCGATGTGAACCTGGCCGACGATGTCGACCTTCAGGAACTCGCAGAAAAGACCGAGGGCCTGTCGTTCGCCGACCTGGCCGGCGTGCTCCGAGAAGCCGCACTCGCGACGCTGCGTTCTGACGAGACGGCCACGCAGGTCAACTGGAGCGCACTCGAGCAAGCACTTGTCCTGTTCGAAGACCGTCGCGGCGAAGCAAATACCGGCTGACCAACCCGCCAGGCACACCTAGGCTCGCCGCATGTACGGCAGCCCCGACGATCAACACCTCGATCCCGAGATAGCGGCCAACTACGACAAGCGCCACGCGGAGCGGTTCGCTCCCGAGGTGCTCGCGCCGATGATCGACACGCTGGCTGACCTCGCCGGCGATCGACCGGCACTGGAGCTGGCCGTGGGCACTGGCCGAGTGGCGCTGGCGCTTGCCGATCGCGGCATCGAGGTCCACGGCGTCGACTTTTCCGAACCGATGCTGGCCGAACTTCGGGCCAAGCCCACAAGCGACCGGGTAGGCATCACGTTCGGCGACATGTCGATCGTGACGTGTGCAACGCGTGAGCCTGGCGAGTTCGGGCTCGCGTACCTCGTCTACAACACGATCGGAAACGTCACGTCACAAGACGGCCAGGTCGCCTGCTTCGCCAACGCCGCCCGCCACCTCGGGCCAGGCGGCCGATTCGTCATCGAGGTCCTGGTACCCGAATTGGCCTCGGTGCCACCAGGCGAGACTCGCTACATCTTCGGGACCTCGGACAGCTACCTGGGCTTCGACGACTACGACGATCCGGTAGGCCAGACGTTCACGTCGAACCACTGGCACATGGGCGACACGCCTCGGATCGTGCGCGGCCGATTCCGCTGGGTCTGGCCGTCGGAACTCGACCTGATGGCCAAGCTCGCCGGGATGGAGTTGGAGTCTCGGTGGAGCGATTGGGACCAAGCACCGTTCACGGCCGACAGCCCCGGCCACGTCAGCGTCTGGCGCAAGCCCCGCTGACGTTCAGATCGAGCGTCCTGCTTGGGCCCAATACTCGTCTTTGAGCAGCCGCTTGTAGAGCTTGCCCGTGGGGTGGCGAGGCAGCTCCTCGCGGAAGTCGACCGAGCGCGGGCATTTCACATCAGCCAGCTGTTCCTTGCAGTAGTCGATGAGCGTGCGCTCCAACTGCTTGGCGGCCTCGTCATCGGCGGGCATGGCGACCGGTTGGACGACGGCCTTGACCTCTTCGCCGAAGTCCTCGTTCGGCACGCCGATCACCGCCACGTCGTAGACGTCGGGATGCATCGTCAGCACGTTCTCGGCCTCTTGCGGGTAGATGTTCACGCCGCCCGAGATGATCATGTACGCCTTGCGATCGGTCAGGTAGAGGAACCCGTCTTCGTCGACCTTGCCGACGTCGCCGAGCGTCGACCAGCCATTCGCAAGCCGCGAGTCGGCCGTCTTTTCCGAGTCGTTGTGGTACTCGAAGACGGTGTCGCTTTCGAAGTAGATCCCGCCTTCTTCACCAGCGGGCAGCTCGTTGCCCTCGTCGTCACAGATGTGCAGGATGCCGGTCAGCGGCCTGCCGACCGTTCCGGGATGAGCGAGCCAGTCTTCGCTGCCGACATAGCAGAACCCGTTTCCTTCGGTACCTGCGTAGTACTCGTGGATGACCGGCCCCCACCAGTCGATCATCTTGCGCTTGACGTCGATCGGGCATGGCGCCGCTGCGTGGACGGCAGCTTGCAGCGACGAGACGTCGTACTGGTTGCGCACCTCTTCGTCGAGCTTGAGCATGCGGACGAACATCGTCGGCACCCATTGGCTCGTCGTGACCTTGTGATCTTGGATCAGCTGGAGCGCCTGTTCGGGATCAAACCGCTCCATCACGACCGTCGTGCCACCCATGCGGTGCACGGACATGCAGAAGCGCAGCGGGGCTGCGTGGTAGCAGGGCGCCGGCGACAGATACACGCATCCGTCGCTCACCCCGAACAACATCGCGACCAGCGTGAGCAGGGGCTGGGGCGCGCCGAGTTCCGCGTCGGGCATGGGGACCTTGACGCCCTTGGGACGGCCGGTCGTGCCCGAGCTGTAGAGCATGTCGGCGGCTTCGAGGCGACCAGCGAGCGGCTCGGTTGGTTGCCCCGCGATGGCGTCGTCGAATGACTCGTGGCCTTCGACCGGCCCGCCGACGGCCAGCCGCATCTTCACGTTGGGGGTCGTGGGGATAATCGCAACGGCCTGCTCCGCCTTGTACGGCGAGGTGATGAAGGCCTGCGCGCCACAGTCGTTGACGATGTAGTTGACCTCGTCGGTCGTCAGGCGCGAACTGATCGCCGTGTAGTAGAGCCCTGCGTAGTGGGCACCCCAGCAGATCAGGAAAAACTCGAGCCGGTTCTCCATGCACAGCGCAATGTGATCGCCTCGTTCCAGGCCCGCGGCCCGAAACAACTGCGACAGCTGATTCGCCTTTGCGTCGAGCTCGGCATAGGTCATTTGCTCACCGCTGGTCGCCATCTGGATTGCGACCCGATCAGGCGCACGCTCGGCGACGATGCCGGGGTGGAACAGCTCAGGAGTCTCGGTCGCGGTCTCAGACATGGCGGCGAAGCTAGTCGATCTCGATCGGCTTGCGCCCACCCGTACTGACTGAAACGGTGGCGACGGTTCGGCGGTTCGTTAGATTCCGTGCCATGAGTTTGCTAGATCAGATCACGGGAGCCTTGGGCACGCCGGACAACGTGTCCAGCCTGATGGGCGGCCTGCGCACCAACGAGGCCGACACCCGCTCCATGCTCGGCGCGGCGATTCCTGCCGTACTCGCCGGGCTGGGAGCCCAGTCAGGCGGTGATGGTGCGAGCGCCCTTCATGGTCTGGTGAGCTCGGACAAGGGAGGGCTCTTCGGTTCGATCGGCTCGTTCTTCGAACAGGGTGACCGCACCGGGCTCGCTTCGGGTCTTGTCGGGTCGTTGTTCGGCAAGCAGCGCGGCGCCATCGAGGGCCACATCAGCAACGAGTCGGGCATCGACTTGTCGTCGGTGACGCGCTTTCTTCCCATGCTCGCCCCGGCCGTCATGAGCATGCTCGGCAAGATCGGCGACGACGACGGCCTCGATGCCGACGGCCTCTCTGAGCAGCTCGCCACGATCGGGGCCGCTGGCCCGCTCGGCGACATCCTCGAACAAGCCGACGACGACGATCACTCTGGCTTCCTCGACGGCATCGCATCGCTCGCTGGTGCCGGTGGCCTCGGCGCACTCATCCCGACCATCGGCGGCGCCGACGACGGTCACGGTGCCGGCGTTGCGGCCGCAGCCGCGAGTGTCGGCGCCGTGGGGGCGGGCGCGACCAGCTACGCCTACAACGACCGTGATCGCAGCGGGTTGGGCTGGCTGATTCCCGCGTTGCTCATCGCCGGTGGCCTGATCCTTGGTCTGATCCTGTGGCAGTGCGGCAACAGCGAGGTTCATCAAGCCTCGATCGAGACCATCGAAGCACCCGAGGCAGAAGCCGAGCCGGAGCCGGAGCCAGAAGCCGAGCCGGAGCCCGAAGCAGAACCGACTCCGGAACCCACGGCGACGCCCGTCCCTGAACCGACGGCAACGCCGGTCCCCGAGCCGACCGCCGTTCCCGTCGTCACGATCGCCGACCTGGCCGTTGGCAGCGCCGACTTGAGCACCCTCGTCGGGGTCGCCGATCAGCTCGGTTTGGTTCCTGTCCTGGCCGATCCCGATGCCGGTCCGTTCACGGTGTTCGCCCCTACCAACGCCGCGTTTGAAGCCGCTGGTTCCGTGATCGAGCGCCTCGACGACGATCAGCTCGCGACCGCCGTTGGCTTCCACGTCGTTCCCGGCATTGTCACCAGCGACCAGGTTGTCGCCGGCGCGGAGTTCGAAACCCTGGCCGGCGAGACCCTGCGCATCGGCGCCGACGGCACCTTGCCTGGCGGCTTCGGGGTTGCCCAAGCCGACCTGAGTGCCGACAACGGCATCGTCCATGTCGTCGAGGGCGTGCTGGTGCCTGGCTCGATCCAACGCAGCCTGGCCACCGCCGATGTCAACGCACTCCTGCGCCTGGAACCAATCCAGTTCGCCGTCGGCAGCGCCGAGATCCTGCCCGAGTCGGTGCCAACACTCGACAATGCTGTCCAGGTCCTGACCAACGTGCCTGCCGGTACCTCGCTCGAGGTCCAGGGTCACACCGACTCCGATGGCGGCGAAGCGGGCAACCTCGCGCTCAGCGATGCTCGTGCCAATTCGGTGGTCACCTATCTCGTCGACAACGGCGTGGATCCCGAGATCCTCACCCCCGTCGGCTACGGCGAGACCCAGCTGCTGATCGACCCCGACCTCACGGCCGAGGACAAGCAGCAGAACCGGCGCATCGAGTTCGTCGACACCACCGACAGCTAGCCCAAGCGCTCGCTAGAGCAGATCGAGTACCTCAGCCCATCCGCCCTCGGCGGGTGGGCTGATCTCGTGATGGGCCAGTGCGCGCACATCGTCGGTGGCGGTACGGATGACGACGGCGACATCGGCGGCTTCGAGCATGGCGATGTCATTGCCCGCATCGCCCATCGCGATCACCCGCTTGGGCTGCCAACCCGCGTGCGTGAACCAGGTCTCGATTCCGCGCTGCTTGTCGACCCCGGGTGGCGCGACCATCATCGAGGCCGGCGGGTACAGCGCGTCGCCGAACAAGTTCGACACCGCGTGAGCTTCGCCGGTCAGCGCCTCGTGGGCAGACGCGAGCAGCTCGCGATCGACGCCAAGCATGCTCAAGCCGAGCACGTCGTGGCGCACGGCGAGTTGGTCGAGTGTCCACCACACCAGGTCGCCTTCGAGCGTGCCTAGGTGATGGGCGCTCGTCGTCACGCCCTCGACCGCTACCGCGGTCGTGTCCGACAGATAGGCGACCGGAGAGACACCGTGCGTGTCGAGGACTTCGAGCACCCGAGCGAGCCCGTCGACGTCGAAGGTGATCGAGTGGAAGAGTTCCTCGGCAACGAAGTCGAAGCCGATCGCCCCGTTGAGAAGCACCGCTGGCGCCGCGATCCCGTTCGCTTCGAAGGCGCGTCGGGCGCTGTTGCGGCGACGCCCGGTTGCCACGAGCAAGCCGACATCGTCTCGTGCCTGCACCTGGGCGATGGCCGCCAGGGTGTCGGGGTGCGCGACCAGCGTGTTGTCCCAGACGGTGCCGTCGAGGTCCGTGACGATGACGGTTTCTGGGCCGGCGGTCATGGCCGGCTCCGCAAGATCGACACGTTCACACGTCGAGGTGTACGCGAAGCGAGCGCAGCTTGATCGCCGTGCGAGCGATGCGAATCTCCGAGGCATCGAGCTCGCCGAGCGACGACGCATCGGCGACCGCTGGGATCACCGACTCGATCAGTTGCCGGGACTCGTCGAGCACCCGTCGGCGCTCAGGATCGAGGCGTGCGTAGTGCGGTTGTACCGCGTCGACCTCGGGACCCAGCCGCTGGGCCCAATCACGCAAGATGTCCTTGCGATGCGCAAAGTGCTCGCGACGGCGAGCGGCGCGCTTGCGTGCGGACAGATAGGCACGCAGCTGCCACAACACGAAGACGATCGCGACGGCGAGCAACACCCAGATCCACCAGGGCACCGAACTCGCACCCGGTTGGATCCCACCGTCTGCTTCGAGCTGGGCGACAAAGGCGAGCGCCGATGCACCCATGTCCGGTTCGCCGCTGGCGGCCGCGATCGCCCGGTTGAGTTGGTCGTTCGACATCTCACCGCTGGCCGTGAACCTGGGGTCGCCCGACTTGTACGAGAGCACGGTGCCGCCGTAGCGGTCGGCTACCGCTTGAGCATCGACAAGTTCATCGGTGTCGCCGGCGATCACAAACCGCAGGTCGGTGCCGAGGTCACGGGCCAGCGAGGTCGCTCGCAGCAGATCGCTGAGGGGGATTTCTTCGGTGATCGAGTCACTCACCGTTGCGACGGAGTTGTTGGGGATGTCGAGTTGACGTGTGACAGCATCGGGCAAAACGACATCGGATCCGCAGGCGGGGAGAAGCAGCGTCAGGCCAGCCAGCAAGATGAGGACGAAGCGCGCACGGCGCGAGCGGGTCAACACGGACTACAGAATGGCACCTAGGCGGCGGCGGTGGGTCTATCTACTGGTCGAAATCCCCACTTCGCCCGTTGTGTCACAGCGTTGACACAACCGTCGTAGTGCATGGTCGCGGGCTCAATCCGGGATGCGGCCCACGATCTTGGTGACGACGATCTCGATGGCTCGCCGATCCGCGCCCCGGTCCTTTGCCGGCCGGTAGCGCTCGCCGTAGCGGCGCACGGCGTCGGCACACACCTGGGGATCCGACGACACCGTCGCCAGGCCATACAACGATGCCCATCGCCCGCCGTCGACTTGGCACAGCGATGCCGGAAGCGAACCGGCGGCTTCGAGCAGGCGAGCCTTCTTCGACGCCGCAAAGGTGATCACCCTCGCCGTGGCGGTCGCATTGTCCCACGTGAATCCGACCGGCGTGACGTGGACCTCTTCGTCGGAGACGACAAGCGAGAGTGTCGCCAGGTGCCGTTCGGCAAAGAAGGCAAGGGCGCTGGACTCGAGAGCATCAGGCGGGTACTGCATCGACGTGCAGGGTACCGGCGCCATTGGTCGAGGCTGAGCGACCTGGGGGCGCTAGCGTGGCGGCGTTATGCCTTTGTTCAATCGCACCGTCGACTTCGGGACCCCGTTCAAGAAGAACGACACCGTCCTCGCCACCGTCGATCTTCCTGGCGTACCCGCAGGCACCGAAGGCCGCATCAAGGTCGTGAACGGCTTCGATTGGGTCCGCTACTGGGTGTTCTTCGACAACGGTGTGGACATGGGATCGCTCGACAGCGACGAGATCGTGCGGCCGTACCACTGGGACGATTGGCGCGTGGCAAGAGACGCCGAAGCCGAGGCTGCCGCCCGCGCCGCCGAGGCTGCTGCGAACGCGACGGCCGGCGGAGGCGATGCCGCGGCGAGCGTCGGCGCTGCTGGCGATGCGAACGATCCCCTGGCGGCGCTTCGGGCGATGGTGCCGCCCCACCTGCTCGAGCGCAGCGCGGCTGCCCGAGCTCGCCTCACCGGCGGCTGACTCACCGCACCGCTCGTCGCGGGTTAGCGCACGCGTTGGCGAATCGACGCCGCGATCTGCTCGGTTGCTTCGCCGACGGCGCTCGCGAGGGGGAACAGGCCGCTGGCACCGATCACCATGCCGCGCACGTTGAGCGGTAGATCGCCGGCGAACAGGGCCTTCCACGCCGCAGTGTCGATCGGCACATCGGTGTCACGTACCAGCACTGGGAACGCCGTTTGGGCGGCAAGCGAGTGCATCCCGGCGATCGCCGGCAGCGAAAACCAGACGCCAGCACCCGTCGACACGGCCTGTGACACCGACTGAAATGGCCCGATCCAGTCGTGCCAATCGGTCTCGAAGTCGGAGTGGGCGGCGCCGGACGGCTGCACGATGTCGATGAGCGCGGGGACCCCGCTGTTCTGGAGTTCGGCGATGCGTTCGGCGAACCCGGAACCAGCAGTCGCCTGTTCGCCACTGGCACCAAGGTGAGCCCCGTCGAAGTTGGCCGCCAGGATCGTGGACCCCGCAACGCCTTGGCTCTCGCCCGGGCTCGAACAGATCGCCAAGCGGTGTTCAAGCACGTTCAGCAGGGTCAGTTCTTCGAGCAGGTCCGCGCTCGCCACAACCCCGTCAACTGTGGGCACCGACAATGCCTCGACAAGCCGGTCAAGGAGCTCGCGCCGGCCCACGGCGCCACCGTGACGAGGATCGACGCTCTGGTTTCCGGCGATCAGCACCAACTGGCCGTCGAGCGGCACGGGCCGATCCCGACGACGCCGAGACTGCAATCGGGCCGCGACGACGTTAGGACGGCGAACCCGATGGGTGACGATGCGTGTCCAGCTGGCGTCGTGTAGCCGGTAGGCACGCATGTGGCGGAGGTTACAGCCGGCCTGAACCCGGCCCGGGGACCACTGACCGCTAGCCTCCGAATCATGGTCGTCAGGCGTGCGCCGAACAGCTCAGGGAGTAGCCACGGAGCGTCACCGATGCGCTGGGTCGTGCGAGCCATGATGACAATCTTGGTGGCCGGCCTGCTGCTCGCGACGACGGCTCCAGCCGCATCGGCGCACGCCGAACTGCGGCAGTCCTCCCCTCGCGTCGACTCGGTCGTCGGCGGCGAGTTTCACTCCATCGCGTTGCAGTTCAGCGGGCTCGATGCCGAGGCCGACTTCCGGGCCCAGCTCCTGGATCCGGCCGGCAACCCCATCGGCGGCACCGCAGTGCGCGAAGAAATGCGCATCGTGATTCCGATCGAGCCGCTCGAAGTGCCGGGGGTCTACACGGTCTCCTATACGACCATTGGTCTTGATGGCGATCTCGTCAGCGACCTTTTCACCTTTCGCTACGACCCGAGTGCGCCGGAACCCGAGGGCATCACGATCGAGATTACGACGGTCGAACGGCTCGGCTGGTTTGGCTACTTGCTGCTTCTGGCCGGCGCGGCGGTGCTCGGCTACCTGGTGCATCGCTTCCGGTTCGCGTATCGGGAGCACCGCGAAGCCAAGCTGGTGTCGTGAACAAAGTGAGCGGCGTGGACGGACTGAACCAGTCGCCATGAGTGGCGCGAGCACCGATGACCCACGGCCGGGGCGTAGTCGCCACCTGCGCCGACTTGGCCAGGCCAGTCCGCTGCTCGCGGACCTTTCCCAGGCCGACGTGCTCCTGTTCATCCCCGAGGGCGATGACTTCCGGGTGGTGTCCCACGTTCGCCCGATGAATGCACGAACCGTGTATCCGATCGATCAAACCGGCGGCACGTTCCCGATGCGCACGCGTCCGCTCGCAACCCGGGCGTTCCAGAATGGCGAGATCGTCGACGGCGGAATCTGGTTGGAGCGGCGTTCTCGGTGGATCCGCACCCTCGCGGTGCCGATCACCGTTGATGGCGTGATCATCGGGGTCCTCGCCCGCGAGTTCTCGCCGTCGATCGAGGTCATGCCCGGCGACCTGGAGCTGCTCAGCTTCGCCACGTTTCGCCGCTTCGCAACCATGATCGCGGCGGGGACCTATCCGTTCCGCGTCGAGACGCGCCGCCACGACCACCCGCCGCGTGTCGGTGACGGAATCCTTCTTTTCGACCGCGCCGGTCGCCTCGAGTACGCGTCGCCCAATGCGCTGACGGTGCTTCGCCAAGTCGGTGACATCCACGTCAACATGGGTCAGCGCTTCGGCGACATGAACATCGACGCTCCAGGGTTTCGCCAGGCATACGCGAACGGTCTCGAGTACACCGACGAGATCGATCTGCAATCCGGCGTGTTGTCGACCCTTTGCATTCCATTGCTCACTCGAGATGTCGTTACCGGCGCACTGGTGCTCGTTCGCAATATCACTGAGCTGCGGCAGCGAGACCGGCTGTTGATGACCAAAGATGCGACGATCGCCGAGATTCACCACCGGGTGAAGAACAGCCTGCAAACGGCGTCGTCGCTTCTTCAGCTCCAGAGCCGTCGGGTGGACAGCGAAGACGCTCGCGCCGCGCTTGCTGAATCCGCCCGCCGCATTCGCTCCATCGGCATCGTTCACGAGCTGCTCTCGCATCGCACCGACGACGAGGTCCAGTTCGGCGAGATCCTGTCGACGCTCACGACCATGATTCGGGACTCGCTCGTCGACCCGGGGCACCCGGTCCGCTTCGAGATCACGGCGGACTCTGCGGTGCTTCCCAGCAAGCTGACAACGCCGCTTGCACTTGTCGCCAGCGAACTCGTCCAAAACGTCATCGATCACGCAAACAGCACCATGGTCAAGGTCCTGACTCGCGTCGATCCTGACGCGGTGGTGCTCGAAGTCAGCGACGACGGGATCGGCTTCCCCGACGACTTCTCCATTCGCGACTCCGCGAGTCTGGGGTTGACGATTGTGCGGTCGATGGTCGAAAGCGAGCTGAGCGGATCGATGACGATCGGCCGCAGCGAAGAGCACGGAGGAAGCATGGTGTCGGTCCGTGTTCCCCTGTTCGACGAGACGCGACGGCGTATGGAATCGCTGCGTGACACAATGGCGACGTGAGTCGCTTTGCACAGGTCGCCACCGGTGTTGCCGGTGGTGCGATCGCGTGGACCCTCACCGAGTACGCGGTGCATCGATGGTTGCTCCATGGCCCGTTTGGCCAACGCTCCGAACGCGGTGGACTCGTCGGGCGAATTCCGATCGGGGGAATCCACCGGAACCACCACCGGGATCCGAATTGGTCGGTGGTGTGGGGTCGAGCGGCCGGCCATCTCGCGATGGCGGCGACCGGTGCTGCGGGCACCCGCGTGGCACTAGCGATTGCGCCGCGGTTGCCGACGGTCCTCACCGTCGCTGCCGGCGCGACCTGGAGTGCGGGGTACTCGACCTATGACATCGTGCATCACCATCTCCATCACCGAGCGCCTCGTACCCGACTCGGCGTTCATATGCGCCAGCGCCACTTCCGCCACCACTTCGCCGGTGCTCGGACCAACCTCGGCGTGACCACCGGTATCTGGGACCGCCTCTTCGGCACCGAAGCCGACCCGCGTCCAGTCCGCCTACCGGCGGCGACCGCACCTTGGTGGCTCGACGCGCTCGGCGACGAGTTCTCGACCCGCGCCCAATCACGCCACGCAGCCTGAAAGACCCGATGTCCAACACACCGCTTCTGGATCGTCTGCCCGACGGCGACGATCCCGACGACATCCTCGGCGGGTTCTTCGACTGGCTTGACCATGCCGGCATCGAGCCATACGACCATCAAGAAGAAGCCATCCTCGAGCTGCTCGGCGGCGCCAACGTGATCCTGGCGACGCCGACAGGTTCGGGAAAGTCGCTCGTGGCGACAGCAGCCCACTTCGCCGGGCTCGCGTCGCGGCGTCGCAGCTACTACACGGCGCCGATCAAGGCGCTGGTGTCTGAAAAGTTCTTTGCGCTGTGTCGCGAGTTCGGCACCGACAACGTCGGCATGATCACTGGCGACGGGTCGGTCAATCCCGGTGCGCCGATCATCTGTTGCACCGCAGAGATCCTGGCCAACCAGGCGCTGCGCGAAGGCGCCGATACCGACGTCGACATCGTCATCATCGACGAGTTCCACTTCTACTCCGAGCCCCAGCGCGGCTGGGCCTGGCAAGTCCCACTGCTCGAGCTGCCC
>CALLPT010000045.1 GCA_938015575.1 uncultured Acidimicrobiales bacterium | reverse complement strand
CGAGAAGTTGGTGTGCATGCCGGCGCCGTTCCAGTCGCCCTTCATCGGCTTGGCCGCGATCGAGGCGATGACGTCGTACTTCTCGCTCAACACATCGAGCAGGTAGCGGGCGATCCACAGATGGTCGCCGACCTCGACGGTACCGGCCGGGCCGATCTGGAATTCCCACTGGCCGGGCATGACCTCGGCGTTGGTGCCGCTGATCTTGAGGCCAGCTGCCATGCATGCCGTGGTGTGCTCTTCGATGAGCTCGCGGTAGGCGACGCGGCCGGTGCCGACGCCGCAGTAGTACGGACCCTGGGGAGCGGGGAACGCGCCCTCGGGGAAGCCGGCCGGCCAACCGTTGCGGGTCATGAGCGTGTATTCCTGCTCCATGCCGAACCACATGTCCTGAGCATCGCCGTAGGCCTCGGCGGCCGCGACCGCAGCGACACGGGTGTTCGACGGAAGCGGCTCCATCGTCTCGGGAACGTAGGTGTCGCACATGACGAGGATGTCGTTGCCACCACGGATCGGGTCAGGGCAGACAAACTGCGGCTTCAGAACAACGTCGCTGTTCTCACCGGGAGCCTGATTGGTGCTCGAACCGTCGTAGCCCCAGATGCCCGGCTCCTTGCCGTCTTCCAGAACCTTGGTCTTCGAACGAAGGCCCGGGTACGGGTCCTCGGTGCCGTCGATCCAGATGTATTCAGCCCGGTACATAGTTACTCCCGTTTCAGGTCTGATTGCTCTGGCGAACTCTATGGGCCGAATGTGAACAGCGTGTTACCGAGTTCATGAACGGCCGAATCGGGTTCAGAGCGCTCCAAGCAGGCCGGTAGTCTGAGCGGGTCGTGCGACCTCTGCTTGTTCATCCGAACCCGGTTCCGCCCGAGGTCGCGCAGCTGCTCGACCTAAGTGAACGGGCATGGGTTGGCGTGCGCAGCGCCGGCGAGGTCGAAGCTGCAACCCCTCCCGCAGGATGGGGCGGCGCCATCATTCAGGCCGACGGCGATGCCGGCGCCGCGTTTGCGATCTGCGAGGTGCTTCGATCGGGTGAGACACCGGTCGCCCCGATCATGTTGCTGGTCAGCGGACGCCAGCTCGACGAATTAGCGACCCGCGATGCGTTGTTCGACGACTTCTGCCTGACCCCGTTTCATCCGCGCGAGTTCGAGCGGCGACTCGACCACGCGCTCTGGCGTGAAGGCGAAGCGGGTGCCAGCAGTGAACTCGTCGTCTACGAAGACCTCGTCCTCAACGTCGATACCTACGAGGCCGCGATCTCGGGACGTTCGCTCGAGCTCACGTACATGGAATATGAGCTTCTGCGCTACCTCGCCTCGAACCCCGGCCGGGTCTTCACCCGCGAGGTCCTGCTCAGCCAGGTCTGGGGCTACGACTACTTCGGTGGCGCCCGCACGGTCGACGTGCACATCCGGCGCCTGCGTTCCAAGCTTGGCGAGGAGCATGCGACGATGATCCAGACGGTGCGCTCGGTGGGCTACAGCCTGGGGAAGTCGCGCTGGCAGGCGTAGTCGGGCTGCTGGACTACGGATTTCGCCCTCCACCGCTTCCGTAACGGAACTGACATATTGCAGGTGGTGGTCTACGGTGGTGGCGTACCGCACGACCTAGGTGCGGTTGACGAAAGGGCCTTCTATCGGCCACCGTGAGACCTTGATCTCGTACGCAGGCGGCTGGCGACCGCGTCGACATGGTGCCCCTGAAGCGCGGGCACGCGTCCTCGTAGCGCTCATCGCACTCGCCCTTTTCGCTGCGTCGCTCGTGGCAACGCCAACGACTGGCCAGGCGCAGGAACCGGTCCCCTTTTTGACGGTTCCCATCGAAGGCGCAGGTGTCGACGGACCGGTGTGGGTGACCGAGTTGGTGGGCAACGAGCTCTGGATCGGCGGTGACTTCGCCTCGGCCCGCGACCATGCGCTCGAAGCGCCAACGGTCGCGACCTCGGGGCTGGCCGTGATGGACATCAACTCGGGGGACCTGTTGGCGCGCACGTTTGCCTTCGACGGCGAGGTGTATGGCATCGAGCATCATGACGACATGGTCTGGGTCGTTGGCGAGTTCCAGAACCTTGACGGGGTAGCGGCCCAGAACATCGTCGCTTTCGATGCCTTTACCGGCGAGCGTGACCCGGGTTTCGTGGCCGCCGTGAGTTCGGAACTGCGAGATGTCGTGTATCACGACGGCTGGCTTTATCTCGGCGGCAACATCGACCAGTACAACGGCACGTCGGTCGACAATGTCGTGCGGGTTGATCCTCGCACCGGTGCGCTCGACGCGTCGTGGCTTCCCCAAGTCACTCGTTACGTCGAGGATCTTGACGCATACGGCGACCTGATCGCCGTCGCCGAACGAGCCGACGACATTCGGGCCGAAACCAAACTCATCAGCCTGGTCACCGGCCTCAAGGTCAACGGTCTCGACGCGGCATCTCGTTTGACGAGCGGCATGTGGAACGCCGAGTTCTCAAGCGACGGCACGACCGTGTACCTCGCAGAGACCGGCAACGCAGTCTCCAAATTCACCGCCGTCGATGAGCTGCTTTGGGTCAGCGACCAGGCCGACGGCGACATGCAGGCGGTTGCGGTCACCGACGATTACGTGTTCGCCGGGTTCCACGACGGCTGGTTCGACGACACCGATCGCAAGATGATCGCGCTCGACGCAGCCACCGGTCAGATCGACAACTCGTGGTACGTGTCGATGAACAGCTTCTGGGGTGTCTGGGACATCGCGATCTACGACCAGGGTCTCGTTGCCACAGGCGAGTTCACGACCGCCAGCGGTGTCAGCGCGCGGCGCATCGCGGTGTTCCGACCGACCGGCCCATGGCTTCCGGCGGAAGCCCTGGAGCGGCCGACACTTGGCGATGTGAACTGCGACGAGCTCGTCGACATCGTCGACGCGTTGTTCCTCGCCCAATATTCAGTCGACAATCGACAGACCGTCGCCAGCTGCGATGGCTTCGAAGCCACGCAACATGTCTACATCGACTACGGCGACGTCGATGGCGACGGATTTGTCGGGGTGGTCGATGCGCTCATCATCGCTCAATGCGCCGTCGGGATCCCGCGCGACCTCTGCCCCGCTGACCCGGTCGAGTAACGCACCACGCGCTAGCTGGCGGGCCCGGTGGTGCCGCCAGGACTCCAGAGCGTCGCGTCGACGTCGTCGTCATAACCAGCGCGGATCTCGTCGACACGAGCATCGATTGCGGCGTGATCGCGCAACATGCAGACTGCATCGGGGAGGTCTTCGTCGCTCAACCACGTGTCGGTGTCCCACAACGACGAGCGCTTCAACGCTTTGGCGCAATGGATGTACGCCTCGTGCACGGTGACGACACAGACGACCTTGGTCGGGCGTCCTCCGAGGGTGAAGCGTTCGCAAAGCGCCGGGTCGGTCGACAGCTCCGCCGTGCCGTTGATCCGCAACGTCTCCGGCAAACCGGGAATCAGGAACAGGGCTGCGACGCTCGGGTTCTCGACGATGTTCTCGAACGAGTCGAGTCGGTTGTTGCCCGACGAGTCGGCCCACGCGATGCGGTGCGAGTCGAGGGCTTCGACGAAGCCCGGCTCGCCTCCCTTGGGGGAACCATCTACGACACCGTTGGCATCGGCGCTCGAGAGAATGAGCAGTGGTGACTTGGCCAGAAACTCGATGCAGTGCTCGTCGATGTGGTCGATCACCTTGTCGACCGCGCCCCCTCGGGCTGGTCGGTACAAAGTGCGAAGGTCGTCGGTACTGCTCAGCTGCATACAACGAGGCTTGCACATCAGCGGCAGACGAGCGACCTGGTGGCGTGCCCTCGACGGTGCAAGGGTCTGAGATCTAGTCTCGGACCGTGGTATCGAGTGGAGCGGAAACGGTCGAGCAGTATCTGGCGGAACTTCCCGACGATCGGCGCGACGCCATTCAAGAAGTCCGATCGGTCATCCTCGACAACCTGCCTGCCGGGTTCGTCGAGACCATGAATTGGGGGATGATCGCCTATGAAGTCCCGCTCGAGACGTTCCCCGACACCTACAACAAGAAGCCGCTCATGCTCGCGGCGCTGGCCTCGCAGAAGCGGCACATGGCCGTCTATCTGACATCGGTCTACAGCCGGGCGGACCTGCACGATTGGTTCGTCGCCGAATACGAAGCGACCGGCAAAAAGATGGACATGGGCAAGTCGTGTGTCCGCTTCACCAAGCTCGAGAACTTGCCGGTCGAACTGGTCGGTGAGGCCATCGCCCGAGTCGACCTCGACGAGTTTCTCGACATCTATCGCGAGTCCAAGAGCTAGGTCCGGTCGCGTTCGCGATTGCGTTTCCACACGCCGAGAACGCCCTTCCAGTACTCGAACCGACGACGCCCCTCGCGAGCGAGGCGCCACACGAGGACGAGCAACAAGATCGCGATCACCACAACGATCGCGGGGCCCATGAGTGCGGGCATGCGTTAGGGCGCCAAGCTTCGCCACGCAGCGGCGACAGATTCGTCGCCGAAGATCTCGATGTCGGAGACGGGACGGCCCCAGATCCAGAGGAGCAGTTCGCTCGCTGGACCGCGAACCGCAGCATCACCCTTGCCGTGCTCATGGGTGACGGCCAGGTCGGTTTCGCTTGCGCCTCGCTGGATCATCCATTCACCCGGACCGTCGGATCGGTGGAGGTGCAGCGACTCGGCTGGATACGTGTGGCGTGATTGTGCGGCGTTGACGTCGCGAGATACTTCGAAGAACTCGTCGATGCCGTCGGCGGCAAAGTCGCCGTCGATCGGCTGAGCGGAGCCCGCTGCGGCTTGGGCGTCCCACAAGTGAACGGCCGTCTCGTGCGCCATGCGACGCCGCCACCACCCGGCCCGTTGCATGCCGGCGTGGGTCCATGACTGTTGGTCGAGTGGCACCGACTCGAGCGTCGCGACCAAGGTGTTGGTTCGATCTGCGAACCAGCCGGCGATCGCATCACCCTCGGGTGCGCGGGCCTCGGGACCGGGACGTGTGGGTTCCGTCGATGCCGCTTGCGCGTTGACGGTCGCATAGACATAGACGCCACCCAGGTGTGCCACGAGGTCGCGAACCGTCCAACCGTCAAGATGGTCGATCGGCGCGTCAAGGTGCGCCATCGACACTTCGGCGAACTGTGCGCTCAGGTCGCGAGTGGCCTGCAATGCGGTGGTTGCGTCCATCGCGCCAACCTATCTGCGTGACAGCTCGCCGGCCTCGCGTGGTGTGTGGGCACAGCAAGTGTGCAGAGTCGCGGCGAACGAGCTCATTCGCTGAGGGCGTTGAGGTACGCGTAGAGCGTCACCTTGGACACTTGCATCGATGATGCGAGTTCCTCGGCCGCGCCCCGCAACAGGAACGCGCCCTGAGCCTCGAGTCGGGCGACGGCCTGTTGCTTTTGCGCACGGTCCATCTGATCGAGCGAGGTGCCGATCTCGCGTTCGACGTCGGCGACGATGCGGTTGAGCGCATCGTGCAAGCCGAGCGCGGGTGCCTCGCCTCCTTGATCGACGCGGACCTGGATCGACGTGGCCCCTTCGGCAAAGCCGGCCCGAAGCAGCGCAGCGACCGCTTCGATGACCTCGTCGAGCGAGCCGGAGGCGGTCGTCGCGAACGGTCCCATGTCCGGTGACAGCCCCGCGTTGGCGACGACATCGACCGCCGCTTGCACATGTCCGCCCGGCTTGTCGATAACGAACGGCTCGACCAGGAACTCAAGATGCGCATCACTCACGGCTTCGAGAGTAGGGCGCCGCCCACATTGACTGAACAGTTTGTTAATTCGCGGGTGAACAGTTTGTTAAGTTGACCGGTCGAGGACCACAGAACGTCGTTCACGCGATGCACTGTCCTCATCCGTCTGCGTTGTTGAGGGGTACGTGGAGAAGGTCCAAGAACCGAGCGTCGGATTGCTGCGACGTTTGGCGCGCCCGTTGGCGGGCGCCGCGGTGCCGATCTTCGCAGTGCTAGCTGCGTTGCTGGTCGGCGCCATCATGCTCATTGCACTCGACGCAAACGCCATCGACGGATACAAGGCGCTCTTCTCGGGTGCCTTCGGTGGTGCTGATGAGTTGGCCGATACCGCGATCAAGTCGATGCCGTTGCTGCTCGTTGGCGTCGGAATCTGCATCGCCTTCCGGGCGGGCGTCATCAACATCGGCGGCGAGGGCCAGATCATCGCCGGCGCCATCCTTTCCACGCTTGTTGCGCTCGGGCTTCCCGGGCTGCCACGGATCATCCTCGTGCCACTTGTGTTGCTCGCCGGTGCGATCGGCGGCGGGATCTGGGGTGCCATCCCCGGAGCGCTCAAGGCCTACGCAAACGTCAACGAGATTCTGTCGACGATCATGATGAACATCGTCGCCGCCCAGTTCATGAGTTTCTTGCTGCAGGACTGGCTCATCGAAGAAGGCGCCATCAAGATTCAGCAGACGGAACGACTCAGCGAGAACTCGCACCTGCCGCTGCTGCCCGGCGGCACCCGACTGCACCTTGGTGTTCTCATCGCGATCCTGGTCGCGGTATTGGGCTACGTGTTGCTGTTCCGATCCGCGCTCGGCATGCGTTTGCGTTCCGTTGGCCACAACCCGCATGCCTCGCGCTACGCGGGCATGGCGGTGAAGAAGAGCATCGTCCAGGCGTTGGCGTTCAGCGGCGCCTGTGCCGGTGTCGCCGGCGCTGTGCTCGTGTTCGGCAGTGAGTCGCATCGACTCATCGGCGAAGGCGGCGCCGCTGCGTTCACCCAGAACGCCGGCTTCAACGGCATCGTGGCCGCCTTGTTCGGTGGGCTGCATCCGCTCACCACCATCCCGGCATCGTTCCTGTTCGGGGGCTTGTTGCAGGGCGGGATCGACCTCCAGCGCGAAGTCCAAGTACCAGGCGCACTCATCGTGGCGCTCAATGGTCTCGTCGTGATCTTCGTGGTGTCGAGCCTCAAAGCCCGAGGGCGGCTGGGGGCCTGGGCCGACCGATTCGTCACTTCCGGCTCGGGACCATCGGACGTAGCAACTGACGCGGCAGACGAGGCACGGACCGAAGTCGCCGCGACGAGTGGAGGCGATGCCTGATGTGGAGTGACTTCTTCACCGTCTCGGTCATTGTCGCCACGCTCGCTTCTGCGGTCCGTTTCGCCACGCCGTTCCTGCTGGCAGCGCTCGGCGAAACAATCGGTCAACGCTCGGGCGTTCTCAACCTCGGCGTCGAGGGCGTCATGCTCTTGGGTGCGTTCACCGCGTACTACGTGCGTCTCAACCCGAGTGGTTGGGGCTGGGCTGGGTCGCTGCCCGCCGCCATCCTCGCGGCCATCGTCGTCGGCGCACTCATGGGTCTGGTGTACGCCTGGATGACCTTGGTTATGCACGCGGAGCAAGGCATCAGCGGTATCGGCGTGTTCCTGTTCGGGCTTGGATTCACCGACCTGTTGTTCCAGAAGCAAGTGGGCGTGCCGCTGCCCATCCGGGGCCTCACGCCCTGGAAGATCCCGCTGCTCGGCGACATCCCACACATCGGCGACATCTTTTTCAACCACAACCCGCTCGTGTACCTGGCCTACATCCTCGTGCCCGTGATCACGATCATGATCAACCGCACGACCTTTGGCCTGAATATTCGGGCCGTCGGCGAGACTCCCGAGGCTGCCGACACGCTCGGCGTCAGCGTCAATCGGATTCGACTCGGGGCGATCCTGCTCGGCAACATTCTCGCCGCGCTTGCCGGCGCGGCGCTGGTGATGAACACCAACATCTTCCAGCAGAACCTGACTGCAGGTCAGGGCTTCATCGCGGTCGCGCTCGTCTACTTCGGGGCGTGGCGACCCGGCGGCGTGATGGCCGGCGCGCTGTTGTTCGGCATCGTCTCGTCGACGGTGCTGCAACTCAAGACGCTGGGCATCGTCAGCGGCGCAGCCTCGGCGCTCACCGCGATGGCGCCCGCGCTGCTCACCATTGTTGTTCTCGTGATTGTCAGTCGCCGCATCGGCCAGCCGTCGGCGCTGACACGACCATTTGATCGGGATGCCTGAACCGAACCCTCAGGAGGGGATCATGAAATCAAGACCACTAGCGCTGCTCATAGCGTTACTCGCCGCGCTGTCGCTGTTCGCGACTGCGTGCGGAGGTAGCGACGCAGACGATGCATCGACCGATGACACGTCGACGTCTACTGCCGACGATTCGAGCTCCGACGCGGAGCCCGAAGCGATGGACGATGACGAGCCTGCGGCGCCCGCTGGCCCGCTCAAGGTTGCCGTCGTTGCTCCGTCGGCGTCCAACGACTTGGCATTCAGCCAGTCGATGGTCGATGCGGTCAATGCGGTTGCGGGCGACCGTGAGCTCGAGATCGCGGTCACCGATGGCACGTTCATCGTCGAAGATGCGGCGGCCGCGATCCGTGGCTATGCCGAAGACGGGTTCGATCTGGTCATCGCGCACGGTTCGCAGTACGGCGGTCCGTTGCAAGAGATCGCGCCGGACTTCCCTGACACTGCGTTCGCGTGGGGTACCGCCGTGGACACGTTTGGCATCGCCAACGTCTCGGCCTACACCGTTCGCTCGGATCAGGGTGGCTACATCAATGGTGCGCTCGCGGCTGGTCTGAGCGAGTCGGGCGTGCTCGGCGTGGTCGGTCCGATCGAAGTCGGCGACGCCAAGCTCTATGTCGACGGCTTCGTTGCCGGCGC
>CALLPT010000044.1 GCA_938015575.1 uncultured Acidimicrobiales bacterium | reverse complement strand
TGGACGGTCGACGACGACGTTGAGATGGACGCCGACTGCAGCCCGACCAAGGTCTGCCGCAACGCTCGCGAGTTCACCTTCGACGGCATCGCCGAAGACGGTGGTGACCTGGCCTCATCATGGAAAGCCCTGCTCGCTCGCGAAGGCAAGCTCTCCACCGAAGGCGGCTCCTTGCGTGATCTCGTATTAGGCGATCAAGCTTCCGGTTCCGCCGCGGGTGACTGATTCCGCAACCCACGTCGGAAGCGTCGCCGAGCTCCAAGAGGAGCTACGTGGCGTCGGCTACCTCGCCGAGCGCGGCCTCGCGACGGCCGCATTCATCGGCCTTCGCCTCGGACGTCCGATTCTGCTCGAAGGCGAAGTCGGCGTCGGTAAGACCGAGCTCGCCAAGTGCTTGGCGGCCATCCACGGGCGCGAGCTGATTCGCCTTCAGTGCTACGAAGGCATCGACACCCACCAGGCGCTCTACGAGTGGGACTACGCCCGCCAGATGCTCCAAGTCCGCGCGCTCTCCGAGCACGAGCTGACTGACGCGTCGACGGTCGGTGGCCTGTATGGCCCTGACTTCTTGCTGGAGCGGCCACTGCTCCAAGCGATCCGCTCGGGCGGCAACGCCGTGCTGCTGATCGACGAAATCGATCGGGCCGACGATGAGTTCGAAGCGTTCCTGCTCGAGCTGCTCTCCGACTTCCAGATCACGATTCCCGAGATCGGCACGGTCGCCGCCGAGGACCGCCCGATCGTGGTCCTCACGTCGAACCGCACCCGCGAGCTCCACGACGCCCTCAAGCGCCGCTGCCTGTATCACTGGATCGGCTACCCGTCGCTGGCCGAAGAGATCGAGATCGTTCGGGTTCGCGCGCCGCAGGTCGCAGAGCAGCTGGCCGAACAGGTCGTCCAGGCCGTGCATCGCCTCCGCGATCTCGATTTGGCCAAGCCGCCGGGCGTCGCCGAGACCCTCGACTGGGTCGAGGCCTTGGGTGTCGTCGACGCCGAAACGCTCGACGCGCAAAGCGCGACCGACACGCTCGGTTCCGTGATCAAGGATCGTGACGATGTCGAGGTCGTGACCAGCGACCTCGATCGGGTGCTCACGGACTGACATGTCCGCCGAGGTCGCCCCACCGGAGACGGCCGAACGCGGCCCCAACGAAAGCGGAACGGGCGAAGGCGGAATCGTTGAACGCCTCGTCGAGTTCGGGCACGCGCTCCGAGCCCACGACCTGCCGGTCGGACCGGCCGACGTCCTCAACTTCTGCGAGGCGGCGAACGAGCTGTCTGTCGGTGACCCGGTCGATCTGTACTGGGCTGGCCGCTCCACGCTGGTGCACCGCCGCGACCATCTCCCCGTCTACGACGAGGTCTTCCGCCAGTTCTTCCTGGGCATCGCTCCACCGAAGAAGAACGAAGAGACAGCCGAGAAACCGGTGCCGCAAGGACAGACCGGTGTGCTCGATGTGCCCGACAGCGAGGGTGGCGAGGAACAGGGCGACGACCAGCCGTTGGTCCTGGGCCTGCAAGCTTCGGGTGTCGAGGTCGAGCGCAACAAGCGATTCGATGCCTGCACCGAAGAAGAACTCGCCGCGGTGCGACGCATCATCAAGCGCACCCGTTTGCAGCCGCCGCTTCGTCAAACTCGCCGGCGGGCTCCCGATCCCAAAGGCCGCACGTTCGACATCCGCCGCATGACCCGCGAGGCCATGCGGCTGAGCCAAGACCGTGGCGAGCTTCGCATGATGTCTCGCAAAGTACGGCCTCGCCCGATCATCTTGCTGCTCGACATCTCGGGGTCCATGGCCGATCACTCACGCAACCTGTTGCAGTTCGCCTACTCCATGAACCGGGCGGCGCAAAAGGTCGAGGTGTTCTGCTTCGGCACGACCCTGACCCGCATTACGCCCGCGCTCAACCGCCGCAGCCCCGACGACGCGCTGCGGCTCGCGGCCGAGCGTGTCTTCGACTGGGATGGCGGCACTCGCATCGGTGCATCGCTCGACGAGTTCGTGCGCACCTATGCCCGCCGTGGCATGAGCCGCGGTGCCACCGTCGTCATCTGCTCCGACGGGCTCGACCGAGGCAACCCGATCTTGTTGTCCGAGGCGCTCGAGCGTCTGGCTCGACTGTCGCATCGGATTGTGTGGATGAATCCGCTGTTTGCCGACGCAACGCACGGAACACCGAACACACTGGCCATGGCGATCGCTGCGCCGCATCTCGATGCTGTCGAGACCGGTCACGACCTCGCCTCGTTGGAGTCCTTTGCCGTGCGACTCGCCGAGATCGGATGATGGTGTCGTGAACAAGTGGAGTGTGTCGATTCAGGCCGAGGGTGACCGTCCGGTCGAGCTCGACGAGGTCGTCGAACTGGCCGACGCAGTCGCGCCGCTCGGTGGTGTTGCCTCGGGCGTCGGGGCAATGGCCTATGGCGCCCAGATCCTGGTCGAGGCCGAATCGTCCGACGCCGCAGTCGAAGCTGCGATCCCGCTGTTCGAGGCTGCGGTTAAGACGGCCGGGCTGCCCCAGTGGCCGCTGACTCGGGCCGAGGTCGTCGGCGAAGATGAATACGACTTCGACGAATGATCCGCCTCGGTTCGCTCGCCGGCTACCCGTTCGAAGGGCCCCGAGTCCTCGGCGGTTGGACGCCGCCCGCGAAGGCCGCGGTCTACGTGATCCTGTATCTGGCCGATCCCGAGGGCAAGCCGTACGACTACGCCGTGATCGATGTCGATCATGCCGATGACCTGACCGAGTCGCGGCTGCCGTTCGGCCATGCACGAGCCAAGGCGTGGGAGCGCCGCGCCGGCAACAAGTGGAACCTGCACATCGCGACCTACGAGGTCCCCGGCGGCACGCGAGCTCACCGCGAGCAGATCGTCAAGGAACTGATCGCCGTGTACAGGCCCGGGTGCGCGCCCGAGCAATACGACCAAGCGTGGGACAAGGACTGGATCGGCAGCTACAACGCCCCGACCACCGGCCCGCTCACCACCAGCCGCGAACGCCCCGAAGGCACCGCGTCGTAGTTCGCCCCGAGTGGCTTAGCCCTCGGGGAAGTAGCCGACGCCTTCGTGGAGGCGGCTGCGACGGCGGCCCATGGCGGGCAAGGCTGGCGGGCGTTCGTGATCCTCGGGCTCGGGTTCGTAGGTAGCACCGGTGACGATGCCTTCGGCCATGCCGTAGAGCAGCGGCAACGCGCCAGCGACAACGCCGCCAGTGTTGTTGATGCTCTGCAAGCCCGGCTCGATCGCGTCGGCGTCGCGCTTGATCTTCCACACGATCTGGCCGCATTCCTCGAGCAGGGTCGCCACTCGGGTGAGCTGGCTGCCGACGATGAACAGGTAGATCGCCAAACCGGCGATCAGCAACGCGATCAGGATGACGGAGAGAACGACGAGTGTGGTCATGAGCGCACCTTGTCCAGGACACGGCCGAGGAACAGGTGATGCTCCAGGCCTTCGTTCAGAACTGCCTCGACGCCGAGCGCCGTTTCACCGATCAGCGCGGTGTCGGCCGTGTTGGCCGCCGCGGCTTCGAGCGTGTCTCGGATCACCGTGACTCGCTGTTCGATCGTGCGGACAAGCAGCACGAGCATCGTCAACAAGGCGACGACGGCGAGCACTACGACGAAGCCGCCGATGACGATCGCCCACCACAGGTTCTCTTGGGCATCGGTCAGAGCAAGCAACATGTCAGCCTCCCAACTTCTTGCGGCCACGGTTCAAGCCAGCGGTGATGATCCCGGCGGACTCGATCGTTGTGGTGAGCCCCTTGAGGGCATCGGTGTGGACCACGGCGTCTTCGAGCGCCGCATTGATGTCGGTCGCACGGTTCCCGATCGAACGGGCCAGCAACAGAATCGGCACGACGAGTGCGACGACGGCAACGACCACGATGAGCCCGAGCACGATCCCCGTCCAGAGCCCGGTCGTGGATCCTTGAGCAAGTATGACCATGGGGATCCTCCTCAGATCGCTTCGGTGAAGTCGCGGACGGGTTTCAGGCTGGCGTTCACCGACGGCACGACCGTCGGCACGGTCGAGGTGCGTTCGGCGATGACCTGCACACCTCCGACCACTTGCTCAAGCGTGCGGTCGACCACCCGCAGGTGGAGCACCACCCGGAACAGGCCGACAGCGGCGGCCACGATGATGAGTGCACCGATGATCACGGTCACCCAGGCAACGAACGGCATTGCGTCTCCCCTTACGGCAGGAGCTTGCCGACGGAGCCCGCGTAGCGGACGGCGCCATCGGCAACCTCTTCGATGGTTCGGTCGGTTTGGGCCAACAAGTCGGGCGTGGTCTCGAGCTCGCCTGCGAGGGCGACTCCCCCGGCCAAGATGTCGTCGCTCGCCTTGCGGATGCGTTCAAGGGCGCCGAGCACTCGGCTCAGCAGCGCGACCGCGATCGGCACCACGGCCAGGAGCAGTATCAGATTTCCGATCCACCAGAGCATCAGGATTTCCTCCAGAGAAATTCATTAGGGACCGAGCGCCATTCAGCGCTCGCAGCATTTGTGAGCGAAGCGAACAAAGCGGACTACCCCTATACAAGTTCGGGGTTGTAGGGCAGGAAGAAGCGGCGGAAGACACGGGTCAGCGCCATGCGCGCGGCTCGCAGGCCGATCGCCAGACCGCTGGCGCTCGAGCTCTGCGCCGTGGCCGCCTGGTTCGGGTCCAGACCCGCATCGATCGCGTTGAGCTGGCTCTGCATGTTGGCGGCGAAGTCGTCGAGGAGGACCGACGTGATGTCGGCGACCAAGCCACGGCCGTACTGGGCGGCGGCGCCCGACAGCTGCAGGTCCATGGTGACGCCGACCTTGGTGCCGCCGCCGGTTCGCTCTTCGAGACCGGCGTTGAGCAACAGCGCTGCCTGGCCGCGGCCCTTCTTGTCGGCGCCTTCGGCATCGACCGAGATCGTGCGAGCGGTTTCGTCTCGCTCGATGATCTTCGCCTTGCCGTCGAAGTCGAGCTTGACCGGGCCGAGACCGATGGCGACATTGCCGCCGTAGTAATCGGGGCCGAGCTCGTCGGTCAGCTCGGTGCCGGGAAGACACGATGCGACCTGGGGAATGTCGCCGAAGAAGTCCCACACCGCGTCGAGCGATTGCTCGACTTCGAAGTGGTTGGTGATCTCCATCAGGTACCTCTCTTGTCTTCGCTCGCGGACTGCTCACGTTCGAATGCCGAACGACAGCCGGGGCAGCAGAAATAGAACATGTCATCGCCGACTTGGAGCGGATGACTGGTGG
>CALLPT010000043.1 GCA_938015575.1 uncultured Acidimicrobiales bacterium | reverse complement strand
GGCCACGGTCTCGGGCGCGGACCCAGGAGGCACTCCGGCATCGGGCAGCGGTTCGGCCACCGCGGCCTTGATCGCGATGACCCTCGACAAGATTCCCCCAGCCGGGACGATCTCGGCACCCGGCGATGTCACCTATTCCTTCGTCGTCACGAACACCGGCGACGCAACTCTTGACCCGATTTCGGTCAGCGATCCGCTCACGGGCCCAGTCAGCTGCCCAGTCACCTCGCTTGCGCCGGGCGGGACGACGACGTGCACCGCTATCTACACCGTGACCCAAGACGACCTCGACGCGGGCCAGATCGTGAACTCGGCCACCGCGTCGGGCACAGCGCCAGACGGACTGACGACGACTGGCGCCGCCGATGCCGAAACAACCTCGGTCGTGCGTTCGCCCGCGTGGACGGTGGTCAAGTCGACGTCGTCGACGCCGTCGGCTGCTGGCGACACGTTGGTGTATGAGTTTGTGGTTGACAACACCGGCAATGTGTCGATCGCTGCTGTCTCGGTCGTCGATGCGAAGTGCGCAACCACGCCTGTGCTCATCTCTGGTGACGGCGATGGTGACAGCGAGCTTGATGTGACCGAGACCTGGACGTATCGCTGTACCTCGATCGGTGTGACTCAGGCCGAGGTTGATGCCGGTTCGGTGTTGAACTCGGTCGAGGTAACCGGCGTTCCAGCCGGAGGCTCGCTGACTCCGGCCACGGATTCGTTGTCGACGTCGATTGTTCCTGCTCCGGCGATGACGGTTGCGAAGTCGACGTTGTCGACGCCGTCGGCTGCGGGCGACACGCTGGTCTATGAGTTCGTGGTGGACAACACGGGCAATGTGTCGTTGCTGGCGGTCGCGGTTACGGATGCGAAGTGTGCAACGACGCCTGCGTTGATTTCGGGTGACGCCGATGGTGACAGCGAGCTCGATGTGACCGAGACGTGGACGTTCTCTTGTACTTCGATTGGTGTGACTCAGGCCGAGGTTGATGCCGGTGCGGTGTTGAACGCCGTGGATGTCGACGCCACGGCGCCTGATGGCGTGACGCCCGCTTCGGCGTCGGATTCGTTGTCGACGTCGATTGTTCCTGCTCCGGTGATGACGGTTGCGAAGTCGACTCTGTCGACGCCGGCTGCGGCGGGGGACACGCTCGTCTATGAGTTCGTGGTGGACAACACGGGCAATGTGTCGTTGCTCTCGGTTGCCGTTACGGATGCGAAGTGCGCGAGCACGCCTGCGTTGATCTCTGGTGATGGCGATGGTGACAGCGAGTTGGATGTCACCGAGACCTGGACGTATAGCTGTACGTCGATTGGTGTGACTCAGGCCGAGGTTGATGCCGGTGCGGTGCTGAACTCGGTGGATGTCGACGCCACGGCGCCTGATGGTGTGACGCCGGCGAGTGCTTCGGATTCATTGTCGACGTCGATTGTTCCTGCTCCGGCGATGACGGTCGTCAAGTCGACCTCTTCGACGCCGTCGGCCAATGGGGACACGCTCGTCTATGAGTTCGTGGTCGACAACACCGGCAACGTGTCGTTGCTCTCAGTCGCCGTGACTGACGCGAAGTGCGCAACCACGCCGGCTCTGCTGTCCGGTGACGCCGATGGTGACAGCGAGCTGGACGTCACCGAAACGTGGACGTATACCTGTACCTCGGTTGGCGTGACCCAAGCTGAGGTTGATGCCGGTGCCGTGGTGAACACCGTGGATGTTGACGCGAACGCACCTGATGGTGTGACGCCTGCTTCGGCGTCGGATTCGTTGTCGACGTCGATTGTTCCTGCTCCGGCGATGACCGTGGCGAAGTCGACCTCTTCCACCCCGGCTGCGGCAGGGGACACGCTGGTGTATGAGTTCGTGATCGACAACACCGGCAACGTCACGATCATCTCGGTCACCCCGACCGACGCCAAGTGCGCCGCTGCGCCGACCTTGGTCTCCGGTGACGCTGACGGCGACAGCGAACTTGATGTCACCGAGACGTGGACGTATAGCTGTACTTCGATCGGTGTGACCCAGGCCGAGGTCGACGCAGGCGAGGTCACGAACAGCGTGACGGTCACCGGCACCCCAATCGCCGGCACGCTCGCCGACGCGGCCGACACCATCACGACAATCATTCCTCGGATCCCGTCGTGGACGATCGCCAAGTCGACGGCATCAGTGCCGACCGAAGCCGGCGACACGCTGGACTACGAGTTCGTTGTCGACAACACCGGCAACGTGTCCATCTCGGCGCTGGTCGTCGACGACGCCAAGTGCGCGGCTGCGCCAACCCTCGCCTCGGGTGACACCGATGGCGACAGCCAGCTCGACGTCACCGAAACCTGGACCTACACCTGCACCTCGATCGCGGTCACCCAGACCGAGGTCGATGCCGGCCTCGTCGCCAACTCGGTATCCGTCACCGGCACCCCGGCCGGAGGCACGTTGGCGCCGGCCGACGACAGCGTCGTCACCCCAGTGACCGCCGACCCGCAGTGGCAGGTTGTCAAAGCGGCATCGACAGTTCCTACAAGCGCCGGTGACACGATCGACTACACGTTTGCCATCGTCGGACTCGGCAATGTCTCGATTGGATCGGTCGCCGTCGACGACCCCAAGTGCGCCACGACACCCGTCCTCATCTCCGAGTCCTTGGCCGCCGACGGGATCCTGTCGCCGGCCGAGACCCAGGTCTGGTCCTGCACCTCGATCGCCGTCACCCAAGCTGAGATCGACGCGGGCGAGGTGCTCAACGAAGTAACCGTCACGGGTGTGCCCGCCGCGGGTGTCCTTGCCCCCGCAGTCGACGGCCACCGTGTACCTGTCACCGCGAATCCGAGTTGGACCGCAATCAAGTCCACGACGTCGACACCCGCCCAAGCTGGCGACACGCTCGACTACGCATTCACGATCGTGAACACCGGCAACGTATCCATCACTGGAATCGCGATCGATGATCCGAAATGTGCGTCGACCCCGTCGTTGATCAGCGAGTCCATCCTGAGCGACGGCGTTGCCGTTCCAGGCGAGACCCAGGTGTGGACCTGCATCTCGATCGCGGTGACCCAAGCCGAGGTCGACGCCGGCGAAGTGGTCAACACGGCCGCCATCAGCGGCACGCCCAGCGGCGGGACCCTCGCCGACGCAACGCCAATGTCGACCACACCGATCGGAGCCGCCCCTGCGTGGGCGCTGACCAAGTCGACCATGTCGACGCCTTCGGCGGCGGGCGACATGCTCGACTACTCGTTCGCATTGCTCAACCAGGGCAACGTGACGATCTCGGCCATCAGCGTGTCGGACCCCAAGTGCGCCGCAGGCCCAACGCTCATGTCGGGCGACATCGGCGCCGATGGTCTCCTGAACCCTGGCGAGTCCTGGATCTTCACCTGCACCTCGATCGCGGTGACCCAAGCCGAAGTCGACGGCGGACGAGTGGACAACACCGCGACGGCCAGCGGTACACCGGCAGATGGCACGCTCGTCGACGCCGTCGGGTCGATCTCGGTCCTGATCGACGCTGATCCACAATGGACGCTGGTCAAGTCCACTGCCTCGGTACCCGACGCCGCGGGCGACACGCTCGACTACTCGTTCAGCCTGATCAATACCGGCAACGTCACCATCGCCTCGGTCGCGGTGGCCGATGCGAAGTGCGCGGCCTCGCCGACACTCGTGAGCGAATCAGGTGACGCCGATGGGCTCCTCGCTGTCGCCGAGACCCAGATCTGGTCGTGCACCTCGATCCCGGTGACGCAAGCCGAGATCGATGCCGGTTTCGTCGACAACAGTGCGACCGCATCGGGCGACCCGAGCGGCGGCGTGCTCATCGACGCCACGGCCACCCATCGCGCTCCGATCGCGCAGGCGCCGCGTATGGCCGTCGAGAAGACGACGGCGTCGGTCCCGACCCAGGCAGGCGACACGCTCGACTACAGCTTCTCTGTGGTGAATACCGGCAACCTTTCGATCACCGACGTCACGATCGCCGATGCGAAGTGCGACTCCGTGCCGACCCTCGACCTTGAGTCGTTGGCAGCCGATGGTGTGCTGTCGCCCGGTGAAACCCAGATCTGGTCGTGCATCTCGATCGGCGTCACCCAAGCCGAGGTCGATGCGGGCTCCGTTGTCAACACGGTCACCGTGACCGGGACCCCGGCTGGCGGCACCTTGTTGCCGGCCGACGACACCCACACCGTGTCCGTCCTCGGGGCGCCAGCGTGGAACGTCGTCAAGGCATCGGCCAGCACTCCAACCGCTGCTGGCGACACGCTTCTCTACACGTTCACCATCGCCAACGATGGGAACGTCACGATCTCGACCGTCGACGTCACTGACCCCAAGTGCGCCGCTGCGCCGACCCGCACTGGCGGCGACCTCGACGGCGATGACCGGCTCGACACCGACGAGACCTGGACCTATGCCTGCACCTCGATCCCGGTGACCCAAGCCGAGGTCGACGCGGGTGTCGTCAACAACTCGGTGCTGGTCACCGGCACGCCGGCCCAAGGCAGCCTCGACGACGCAACGGACAGCTTCTCCACACCGATCGCGCCAGACGTTGCGTGGACCGTGCTCAAGGCCACGCCGTCGAACCCGAGCGAGGCTGGCGATCTCGTCGACTACTCGTTCACCTTGGTCAACTCGGGCAATGTGACGATCGGATCGATCGTCGTCGATGACCCGAAGTGTGCGACAACCCCAACCCTCGACCTCGAGTCGATCGTCGCGGACAGCGCGCTGCAGCCGGGCGAAACTCAGATCTGGTCGTGCACCTCGATTCCTGTCACCCAGGCCGAGATCGACGCTGGCCTGATTCTCAACGCCGTCGCCGTCGATGGTGTCCCTGCCGGTGGAACGGTGACGACGGTTGTCGACGATCATGCGCTTGCGGTCAACGCGAGTCCGGCCTGGGACCTGATCAAGGGAAGTGCCTCGACGCCGACCGCGGCCGGCGATGTACTCGACTACACCTTCGCTCTCGTGAACACGGGCAACGTCACGATCGATGGCATCACCATCGCCGACGCGAAGTGCGCCGTCGCACCCGTGCTCGGCACCGAAAGCGAGATCGCCGACGGGGTCCTCCAAGTCGGTGAGACCCAGGTCTGGTCGTGCACCTCGATCCCGGTCACCCAGGCCGAGGTCGATGCCGGCCAGGTTTCGAACACGGCAACCGCGTCGGGTAACCCGGCCGGTGGCACGCTGACCAACGCGACGGACACGATCATTCGGCCGGTGCCGGCAGCGCCGTCGTGGTCGGTGTCGAAGACGATCGATGCTCTCCCGCAAGAAGCTGACGACATCGTGACGTATCGCTTCGCAGTATCGAACACTGGCAATGTCACGATCGACAATGTTGTGGTCACCGATCCCAAGTGCGCGACGTTGGCGACCCGCACCGATGGCGACGACGGCAACAACCGACTCGACGTCGCCGAGGTCTGGAACTACAGCTGCGTTTCCATTCCGGTGACTCAGACCGAAGTCGACCTGGGCAGCGTCAGTAACACCGTGGCCGTTTCCGGTGACCCCGTTCGCGGCGTCTTGGCCGATGCGGTCGACACTCTGGTTGCCCCCGTCGAGCCGGCACCGGCATGGACCGTCGTGAAGTCGACCGCCGACAATCCGTCGTCAGCAGGGGAGACGCTCACCTACACCTTCACCCTGGTCAACACCGGCAATGTCACGATTACGGTCGTCGACGTCGCGGACACCAAGTGCGCCACCGTCCCGGCACTCGACTCCGAATCGCAGGTCTCCGACGGGATCTTGCAGGTCGGCGAGACCCAGGTCTGGTCCTGTGTCTCGATTGCGGTGACGCAGCCCGAGATCGATGCCGGCGAAATCCTGAACAACGTCACGATCACCGGCGTTCCCGCCGGTGGGGTGCTCGACGATGCGGTCGACACGCTGACGACCTTCGCGGCTCAAACACCCTCGTGGGACATGGTCAAGTCGTCAGTGGCCTCGCCATTCATGGCCGGAGACACGGTCGACTACACGTTCGCCATCGTCAACGACGGGAACGTGTCGATCACCGGCATCGCCGTCGCCGACCCCAAATGTCAGGCCGCGCCGACGCTCGTGTCCGAATCCATCGCAGATGACAACATCCTCGCCGTTGGTGAAACCCAAACGTGGAGCTGCACGTCGATTGCCGTAACCCAGGCTGAAATCGATGCCGGCCAGGTCGACAACGTCGCTACCGCAACGGGAGTCCCCGCAGGCGGCATCCTCGACCCAGCCGTTGCCGGCCACTCGACGCCCGTCGCCGGCCTGCCCGCTTGGAACTTGGTCAAGACCACATCGAGCGTCGTGACCGCCGCCGGTGACACCCTCGACTATGTATTCGTGCTGGTCAGCACCGGCAACGTCTCGATCGCCGATCCTGCGATCGCCGATGCCAAGTGCGCAGCCGAACCTGTCCTCATCACCGAATCACTGGACAACGACGCCACCCTGCAGGTCGGCGAGACCCAGACCTGGACCTGTACGTCGGTCCCGGTGACCCAAGCCGAGATCGACGCAGGCCAGGTGGAGAACTCGGCGACCGCGACCGGTACGCCAGCCCAAGGTGTGCTGATCGATGCGACCGCCACCCACATCGCTCCCGTCGGAGCGGACCCATCGTTCGAAGTGCTCAAGACGACGAGCTCAGTTGTTGGCGCCGCGGGCGACACCATCGACTACGCGTTCACCGTCGTCAACACCGGCAATGTGACCATCACGACGATCGCCGTCTCCGACCCGAAGTGCTCGTCGGCGCCGCTGCTCACCGACGAGAGCTTGATCGCCGATGGCGTACTGCAAGCCGGCGAGATCCAGACTTGGACATGCACCTCGATCGCGGTCACCCAGACCGAGATTGATGCCGGTCAGGTCGAGAACACCGTCACGCTGACCGGAACCCCTGCCGGCGGCACACTCGCCCCGGTAGAAGACAGCCATGTCCTCGGCGTGACCGCTCAGCCAGCGCTCGATGTGGTCAAGGCAACCTCGTCGGCTCCGTTCGCTGCCGACGAGCGACTCGACTACACGTTCACCATCGTCAACACCGGCAACGTCACCGTCTCCGCGCCGGTCATCGACGACCCCAAGTGCGCCACGGCGCCGACGATCGTCACCGAGTCGATCCTTGCTGATGGCGATGTCCAGGCCGGCGAGACCCAGATCTGGTCGTGCACTTCGATCGAGGTGACCCAGGCTGAGGTCGACGCCGGCAGCGTCGACAACGAGGTGACCGTGTCCGGAACGCCCGCCGGTGGTTCACTGCCCCCGACGACCGATGCCGTGAGCACCCCCGTCGTCGCGGCCCCGTCATGGTCGCTGCTCAAGGCAACATCGTCGGCCCCGGCCCAAGCAGGCGACACCCTCACCTATACGTTCACCGTGGCGAACACCGGCAACGTCACGATCGGCGGCATCGTCATCGTCGACGACAAGTGCGCCGCCGTGCCGGTGCTGCTGTCCGAATCGCTCGTCGATGACGCGACGCTGCAAGTGGGCGAAGACCAGGTCTGGGCGTGCACCTCGATCCCCGTCACGCAGGCCGAGGTCGACGCCGGTCAGGTCGACAACACCGCCGTCGCGACCGGTACGCCCGTCCGGGGCACGTTGCTCGCCGCATCGGATAGCCACCGTCGTCCCATCGCCCCGGCGCCGTCGTTCGCCGCGGTCAAGGCCACCTCGTCGATTCCTGCCGGTGCCGGCGATCAGCTCGCCTACACCTTCACCCTCATCAATACGGGCAACGTGACCATTGCGGCACCTGTGATCACCGACGCGAAGTGTGCTTCGACGCCGACCCTCGATGTCGAGTCGCTCGGCGCCGATGGGCAGCTTGCACCAGGCGAGACCCAGGTCTGGTCGTGTCTGTCGCTTGGCGTGACGCAGGCCGAGGTCGATGCTGGCATTGTCACCAACACGGCGACGATCAGCGGCACCCCGGCGGGCGGGACGCTCGACCCGGTCGTCGCCACCCATACCGCGCCGATTCCGGCGCGGCCTCGGCTCGAGGTCGTAAAGGCCGGTGGTGCGCAGCCGACCAACGCCGGCGACGTCATCGTCTACACGTTCACGGTCATCAACGTCGGCAACGTCACGGTCTCTGATCTCGCAGTGATCGACCCCAAGTGCAGCGCAGCGCCCGAACTGATCAGCGAGTCCGTCAGCTCGGACGAAGTCGTGCAGGTGTCCGAGGTCCAGATCTGGTCGTGCACCTCGATCCCCATCACCCAGACCGAAGTCGATGCCGGCCAGGTCGACAACACCGTCACCGTCGAGGGCGTTCCATCCGGCGGTGTCCTCGTACCTGCCAGCGATACCGAGATCGTCGGCGTCACCGCCGAGCCGTCGTGGACCATGTCCAAGACGACCGATGGCACCGTCGCCGCAGCTGGCGAGACGCTCATCTATCGATTCGTGTTGACCAACACTGGCAACCTCACCATTGCCGACATCGCCATCGATGACCCGAAGTGCGCAGCCGACCCGGCTCTGGTTTCGCAGTCGTTGATCGACGATGCTCAGCTGCAGGTCGCCGAGGTCTGGGAATTCGAATGCGTCTCGATTCCCGTCACCCAGATCGAGATCGACGCTGGGCGGGTCGACAACACCGCGGTCGCGACTGGCTCGCCGTCGCGAGGCGTGCTGGCCCCGGTTGTCGCGAGTGCTTCGACGAGCGTGATCGCCCAGCCCGCAATCGAGGTCGCCAAGTCGACCACAAGCTCGCCCGGTGCGGCCGGCGACATGCTCTCCTATTCGTTCACGGTGGTCAACGTAGGCAACGTCACCATCAACAGCGTCGACGTCGCCGACGAAAAGTGCGCCACGACCCCGAGCCTCGACTTCGAGTCGGTGGCGAACGACACGCTGTTGCACGTTGGCGAGGTGCAGGTCTGGTCCTGCATTTCGGTGCCCGTCACCCAAGCCGAAGCTGACGCCGGACGGGTCGACAACGAGGTGACGGTGACCGCAGTACCGGTCGCCGGCACGCTCGCTCCCGTGACCGCAACCCACACCGTCACCCTCGCTGCCGCGCCGAGCACGACCGTCGTCAAGGCAACGGCCGACCAGCCCACAGCGGCAGGGGACACGTTGACCTACACGTTCAGCGTCATCAACACGGGCAACGTGACCGTCAACGACGTGTTGGTTGCCGACGACAAGTGTGCGACCCCGGTCGGGCTCGAGAGCGAAACGGTCAACAACGACACGCTGCTCCAGGTCGGCGAAGTCCAAGTCTGGTCATGCGTCTCGGTTCCGGTCACCCAAGCAGAGATCGACGCCGGCAGCGTCGACAATGTCGTGACCGTCGACGGCAACCCGCCGGGCGGCGCCCTCGAGTCGTCGACCGACGAGCGACGCATCTCGGTGCTCGCCGCGCCATCGTGGACCCTGGCCAAGACCTCGATGAGCACGCCAGAACGGGCGGGCGACACCCTCGACTATGAGTTTGTGGTGACAAACACCGGCAACGTGACGATCACCGACGTCGCGATTGCCGACGCCAAATGCGCCTCGGCCCCGACCCTCGTGGCGGAATCGATCCTCGATGATGCAACGTTGCAGGTCGCCGAGGAACAGATCTGGATCTGCACGTCGATTGCGGTCACTCAGGCCGAAGTCGATGCGGGCCAGGTCGACAACCTCGCCACTGTCAGCGGTGCGCCAGCACGTGGTCTCCTGGCGCCGACCAGTGCGACCGACACGACGATCATCATCGCCGACGGCGCGCTCGCACTCGTCAAGACGCCAGGCCCGATCACCGACACGAACGCGAACGGGCTGGTTGACGCTGGCGACATCGCCACGTATTCGTTTGCCGTCACCAACCTCGGCAACGTGGTGTTGACCAACGTCTCGGTCACGGATGCCGAGGCGACCGTGCTCGGCGGCCCGATCACCTCGCTGGCGCCGGGACAAACCGACTCGATGACCATCACGGCCGTGCGCAGCCTCTCGCAGTCCGAAATCGATCAGGGGTATGTCGACAACACGGCAACCGCTTCGGGTCGGACGCCACAGGGCGCTTCGGTCTCCGACATCTCCGACGCTTCGGACCCTGCTGCCATTGGATCCCTCGATGAGCTGGGTCGTCCCGCTACCGACGCGACCGGCGCCCCGATCGACGATGGTGATGCCGGCAACGATCCGACCCGCATTGCGTTGGTGGCACAGCCATCGGTCAGCCTGCTCAAGACCGGGAACTATCTCGACACGAACGGCAACGGAGTGGTCGATGCCGGCGATTCCATCCGCTACACCTTCACGGTTCGTAACACCGGCAACGTGACGCTGAGCGGCTTCGCCCTCAACGACCCACTCGTCGAGGTCGTCGGAGGCCCCGTCACCTCGCTGGCGCCGGGCGAAACCGACAACACGACCTTCTCGGCGATCCATGTCATCACCGTCGCGGATCTCGATGACGGCGGTGTCACCAATAGCGCAACCGTGCAGGCACAGGCTCCGGATGGTGAGACGGTCTCCGACGTTTCCGACGATCCTGTCAACGACACGAACGTCGATCCCGACGGCGACGGGAATCCTGACGATCCGACCCGCACCGCGTTGACGCCCACTCCCTCGCTCGACCTCGTGAAGACCGCAGTCACGAGTTCGGCGACGACCGCGGGCACGGTTGTCGAATACGACTTCATCGTGACGAACAACGGCACTGTGACGATTACCGATGCCGAAGTCGGCGATCCACTGATCGATGCTGGTGGCCCAATCTGTAGCGCGGCGTCGCATCCCGGCCTCGGCCTGCTGCAGCCCGGCGATTCGGTCACGTGCCGCGGCAACTACCTGCTGCGCCAGAGCGACGTTGACGCCGGCGGCGTCACCAATAGCGCCCGTGTCGAAGGCCGTGCCCCCACCGGCGACGTGGTCGACGACGTTTCCGACTCGGGAAGTCGTACCCCGCCCGGCAACGATGGCAGCGGTTCCGACGACCCGACCTATCTGCAGATCCCAGCGCTCGGTGCGCTCGAGTTGATCAAAACCAGTGTCTCGGTCGACCCATCCCCCGTCACGGGTCCTGGCGGCCAGGTCACCTACTCGTTCTCCATCACCAATGTCGGCAATGTCACCCTGGCCGACCTGTCGCTCGACGACCCCCAAGCCAGCGTGACCTGCCCCGCCGGCTCCCTCGAGAACCTCGCGCCCGGGGCATCGATCAGCTGCACCGGCACGGCAACGATCAACCAGGCCGATATCGACCAAGGTGGTGTCCTGAACTCGGCAACCGTCGTTGGCGCCGATCCCAGCGGTTCGACCGTCACAGACGTGTCGGACTCGGGCAGCCGCACGCCGCCCGGCAACGATGGCTCCGGCGACGATGATCCGACCTGGACGCTGGTCGAGGTTCCACCGGTGCTGCGCCTGGTCAAGACCGCAGCGGGAATCGTCGGAAACAGCGACGGCTCCTGGAACATCGCCTGGAACTTCGAGCTGCACAACGACGGTGCTATCGCCGTCGCGAACGTCGCGATCGAGGACGACCTCGCCGGAACGCTCGGCGTCGACGGTGTCGAACGCATCGATCAGGTGACAGTGTCTCAAGGCGAGTGCATCGCAAACCTGTCATTTGATGGCGTTAACGACACGGTCATAGCTCGCGCCGATCGGTTGGCGCCGGGCGATCACTGCCTGGTTCGGGTCGATGCAGTGGTGGTGCCCGGCGCCGGTACGACCAAGGTCGTCAACACCGCCCTCGCCACGGGCGTCACCCCATCTGGCGTGCCCGTGCAGGACATCAGCGACAGCGGCGATGAGACCGTCGACGCGCCCGGCCCCGACGGCGAGACCGATGGTGATCCGACCAACGACGTCACGATCATCGACATCACCGAAGCGCCGGTCATCGGCATCGCCAAGGCCGTCGTCGAGGACCCGCATCCGGTCGATGATGGCATTTGGGCAATGACCTTCTTGTTGGTCGTCGAGAACCTTGGTGATGTTCCGCTTGCACGCGTGCAGATCGACGAAGATCTCGCGGCGGCGTTCCCGGGGCTGAGCTACGAAATCGCTTCCATTCTGATTGATGGACCTTGCACCGCCTCGTCGGACTTCGATGGGTCTTCGGACGTCGCCATCCTTTCCGGCGTTGACATGCTCGATGTCGACGAGTCATGTCAGGTCGAACTTGCGTTGCTCATCGAGCCAACCGGCCGCCTGGTGAGCGAGAACCAAGTCGTTGCTCGCGGCACGTCGCCGGGCGGCACGAACGTGACGGACCTGTCGGTGATTGGCACATCGGTGGATCCCAACGGCGACGGCGCTCCCGACGAAGAAGCCCCGAACGCCTTTGTCATCGCCCCGCCCGCCGCCCCCGACGAGGACCTCCGCAATCAGATCGGCGCTCCGGTCTCGATCGACCCACTTGAGAACGACGGCGGAGGCACACCGCTCGATCGTTCAAGCCTGGTGATCCTCGACCCGGAGACCGGCGAAGGGCTCAAGGCATTGGCCGTGCTGAACGAAGGTGTGTGGACCGTCGACTTGGAGTCAGGTGTCGTCACCTTTACGCCCGAACCTGGGTTCAAGGGGGACCCGACGGTGGTCCGCTACGAGGTCCATGTCCAAGGCACCGACGTCGTGTTGACCTCGACCGTGACCATCACCTATGCGTCGATTCCCCCTCGCCTGACCGCTCCCGGGCCCGCGCCGACGCCAGAGCCAACTCCCGAGCCCGACCCGCCGCCACCGCCGGCGCTTGCGCACACGGGCTCCGAAGCGCAGCCGATCGCGAGTATCGGCTTGATTCTGGTGCTGTTCGGTCTCGGGCTACTGGTGCATGGGCGGCGACGCCGCCTCGACGCCGACGGCCAGTACTGATTGAGCCAGTACTGATTGAGCCAGCGCCGTTGCGCTAGTCGGCGGTCGAATAGCTGGTCGAACGATCCTCGGCACGCTGGCCGCGAACGTCGTCGACCGCCGCAGCGAGCGCGGCGAGATAGTCGCCCATGACGCCAGCATTTGAATTGGAGACGGTCGCGTGGAGCGAGTCCGGCGGCGTCTGGCGGTCGAGGTGCCAGCCTCGTTGGTCGAGCGCGTCGGCAAGCGCGAAGACGTCGATCGGATCGTCATGGCCGGGGTCGGCGGCGATCGCGAGTAACTGAAAAGTCGGCTCGCCGAGCACCCGAAGCCCATCGATCGCGTTGACACCGGCTCGCATCTCATCGGCGTTGGCAAGTGTGGTCTCGACCAAACCCTTGTAGCCGTCAATGCCGAGGTACTGCATCACCGCCCAGGCGGCCGCCATCGGGAGCCCACTTCGGGTGCCCTGCAGGTTCGGCGACGCATAGAACCCGCCAAGCCAGTCGTCGAAGACGAAGGTCTGGTACTTCCGCAGTTCTTTGGTGCGATGCAAAATCACCGACACACCCTTGGGGGCATAGCCGAGCTTGTGAATTTCAGCCGAGATCGTGGTCACGCCTTCGACGCGGAAGTCCCAAGGCGCAACCGTGCGGCCGAGCATCTCCGCGAATGGCAGCACGAACCCACCCATGCAGGCATCGACATGGCAGCTGGCGCCAACGGATGCGGCCAGCGCGGCAATGGCGGGGATGTCGTCGATAACGCCTTGGGGATACTGCGGAGCCGAACCCACGATCAGGGCGGTGTTGTCGTTGACCAGCTCAGCCATTGCGTCGACGTCGGCCGTCCAGTCGTCGCGCACCGGTGCCTTGCGCACCGTCAATCCGAACAAGTGCGCGCCCTTGTGAAATGCAGCGTGCGCGCTCGACGCCAACACGATCTCGGGAGCATCGATGCCGCGCTCGGCTCGGGCGCGTTCGCGGGCGGCCTTGACGCCGCACAGGATGGACTCGGTCCCGCCGCTGGTCAAGAATCCCGATGTCGTTTCGGGACCGTGCAGCAACCCAGCCGTCCAGGACACCGTCTCGGACTGGATCTGGCCGAGCGACGGGAACGCCCGCGTGTTCAGCGCGTTCTCGTGCAGGTAGAGCGAGGCGGCTCGCTCGGCGATCTCGCGGACGCCAGGTCCCCCGTCGTACACCGCGCCGAAGGCTCGTCCGTCCTCCCATCGCACGTCGTGATCACGTTTGGCGGCGAGCTCCGCCATGATCTCATCGGGATCGCGCCCCGCTTGTCCTAGACGTGCAACTCCGGCCATTCCAAGAGTCTGGCATCCGGCCAGCCGTGGTGGGGAAGCGCCCCTGCATCGAGACGATCCATTGCCGGCGCAGCCCGCGACTGGCTCGGTGCCAGGTAGCTGTGCGAGGTGACAAGCTGTCAGCCGAAATTTGGACACCGCGACGGCGCCGAGGTTTAGCCTCGGCTCGTGGTCCAACCGTTCCGCGCGAGCGCGGCAGCCCGAAGCGTGGACCCGGCTGCGGGCCCAAGGTTTGACAGCGCGAATCGCGACGTGCCCGGCTTCTCTGTTTTCGTCGGCTCGCTCATCGTCTTGGCCACCGGCGTGGTGTTCAGTTTCGGCGGGCTGGCGTTTCGACTCACCGAAGACATGAACGCCTGGCAGTACGTGATCTTTCGCGGCATCGGCGCCTTCACGGTGACGCTTGTGATCTTGGCCTATCGCTATCGGGGTCGCCTGGGCGATCTGACCGGACCGATCGAGCGCAGCCATATCGTCGCCGGCCTGTTGCTTGGCAGCATCAGCGCGGTCTTCATCTTCTCGTTGGAGCGCGCCTCGGTCGCGTTCGTGCTTTTCCTCCAAGCGCTCGCCCCGATCACGTCGGCCTATTTCTCGTGGATCCTGTTACGTGAACGGGTGTCTCGGGCCGTTCTGTTGGCGACCGCAGTATCGGTCGCCGGCGTGCTGGTGATGTTCTCCGCCACCCTCACCGATCGGATCGACCCGCTCGGCTTGATCGCAATCTCGATCCCGATCATCTTCGGTCTGTATGCGACGCTCATCCGTGGCGCGCAACAGATCGACGCCCAGGTGCCGATCCTGGTGGGCGGCGCGACTCTCGCCGTGCTCGGCTTGGTCGGGTCCGCACTCACCGCCGGATTCGACCTGTCGATGCGAGACATGGCGATCGGCCTGTTCGCCGGAAGTGTTCTGCTCGCGATTCCGGGGGCGTTCCTGAATCACGCGACGCGCGTTGTGCCCGCCTCCGAGGTCGCCTTGCTCCTCATGAGCGAGGTGATCCTCGCCCCCATGTGGGTCTGGCTGTTCGTCGACGAATCGCCCGAGGTCACGACCCTCATCGGTGGCCTCATCATCTTCGCCGCGGTGCTCGGCTTGCTGTTCTGGCGCCGGGCGCGAGCCTTGCGCCGTACATGAGCCTGCTCGATCATCTGTTTCTGCTCGGCGCGGGCCTGCTCGCCGGGGTCATCAACTCGGTGTCGAGTGGGGGCAGTTTCTTCACTTATCCGGCGATGCTGGCGACCGGGCTGACGCCGATCCAGGCAGCAACGACGACGCTGGCGGCGCTGACACCCGGAAATCTCGCCGCGGTCCCCGAGTACTGGCCCGAAGTCCGGGCAGAGAAGCATCGCTATCCCGAGCTCTTGATCGTCGTCGTCACCGGCGCGCTGATCGGGATCCTGTTGCTGTTCACGACCGGGGCCGACGCGTTCGAATCACTGGTGCCGTGGCTCGTGTTGGCGGCCACCCTGTTCTTTGCGGTCAGTCCGATGGTTCGTCGATGGGCCGCCGAGCACGCCCACTCGCTCACCGACGGCCGCCTCGGGTTGGTGCTGATCTTTGTGATGTCGATCTACCTCACGTACTTCGGTTCCGGTGTCGGCAATCTCATCCTCGCCATGCTCACCATTCGTGGGTTCACCGACTTCCTCAGCGCCAACGCGGGCAAGAACATCATCATGACGATCGGCACCGTCATGGCCACCGTGGCCTATGGCATTGGTGGTTGGGTGCAGTGGGAGCCGCTGCTGCCGGTGTTCATCGGCAGCGGCGTCGGCGCCGCGTTTGGCGGAAAGATCGCTCGCGGTATTCCGCTCCGTGCACTCCGAGCGTTCGTGATCTCGTTCGGACTGTTCGTCGCCGGGTGGCTCTTCCTGCGATGACTACGGTGGCGTCATGGTCGTGACCCCGAGTGCTCTGCCGGAATCAACGATCGAGTTCGTGCTGGGTGCCACCGCCGCAGACATTCCCGACCACGCGATGGCATTCGCACGTCGATGCCTCCTCGATCTGCTTGGCGTCGCCGCGGCGGGTCGGTCGACGGAACTCTCTGGCATCATCAGCAATCACGCGGCTCGGTACTTCGGCGCGGGCACCGGACCCGCGGTGCCGATGCTTTTCGACGGCCGACGAGTGAGCCCGGCCGGCGCTGCCCTCGCCGCCGGCATGACGATCGACGCAATCGATGCCCACGACGGACACAACTTGACCAAGGGCCACACCGGGTGTCACCAGCTCCCGGCGCTGCTGGCGTTCACCCTCGCCGAGGGTCACGACGACGCCACCGAATTCCTCGCCTCGCTGGTGGTCGGCTACGAGTTCGCGACCCGGGCCGGCATCGCGTTGCACGCAACTGCGCCCGACTACCACACCTCGGGAGCGTGGGGCGCCGTCGGGGCAGCCGCACTCGGCGCCCGGCTTCTGAGACTCACACAGACCCAAACCTTCGAGGCCATGGGCATTGCCGAATATCACGGGCCTCGCAGCCAGATGATGCGAGTGATCGACCACCCGACGATGCTCAAGGACGGCTCCGGATGGGGAGCCATGGCCGGTGTATCGGCTGCGTATCTGGCAGCCGATGGGTTCACCGGTGCGCCCGCGATCACCGTCTGCGACCCCGAAGTCCACGAGGTTTGGGCCGACCTTGGCGACCGTTGGATCATCCTCGACCAGTACTTCAAGCCCCAGCCGGTGTGTCGCTGGGCGCAACCCTCGGTCGAAGCCGCGCTCTCCCTTCGTGCGACCTATGGCATCGACCCGGACAAGATCGAACGGATCGAGGTGACGACCTTTCACGAGGCCGCACGACTGGCAACCGCGCACCCGGCGACGACCGAGCACGCCCAGTACAGCCTGCCTTTTCCCGTCGCCGCCGCCCTCGCTCGCGGCCGGCTCGGCGCGACCGAGGTCACCGCCGACGGCTTGGGCGATCCGCGCATCCACCGACTCGCCGACCGGGTGACGATCCACGAAGACCCAGCGCACAACGCAGCATTTCCGGCCAATCGGTATGCCCGAGTCTCGGTGGAACTCGCCGACGGTCAGGTCGTGACGAGCGAAGACCATGAACCGCGCGGCGACGCGTCAGCCCACCTCGACGATGCGGAGATCCGGGCCAAGTTTCACGCCTTCGCTGCGCCCGTGTTGGGCTCGGCCCGTGCCAAAACGATCGAAGCCGCCGTCGACGCTCTGGCCGACGGCGGCTCCCTCGAACCGTTTGTGGGTCAGATCATCCCCACGGTTTGATCGGATTGGCGTAGCACTGACCGTTTGCTTCGTGGAAGTACGGGTAGCCGGCCGGGCACGGGTTCACCGTCGGTGCCGGAGCCTGATAGGTCGGCGCCGGCGCCTGGTACGTGGATGATCCGACGTGGGGAAGACGTTGCGGTTGGTGCTGCGGCACCTGCACGTAGGTCACCACAGGCACCTGCACATAGGTGACACGCAGCGGTGCGTTGTAGACGCACGGGTTGGTCCAGTTGTCGACCTCGGCCCGATTGCTACGGCCGTCGAAGTCCCAATCGCCCCACGGATTCAGGGCCACGTCGATGTGGTACGCGGTGGGGCATGGGGCAACGCACGGGTTGGCGCCGTTGTCGGCTTCGTGCTTGTTGCTCACGCCGTCGCTGTCCCAATCACCCGCGGGATTCGCGTTGACCGATGCCCACGACCAGTAGCCACCAACACAGGTACGTGTACGGGTGACGTTGTAGATGAGGTGGTACTCGACGTCGCTCCAGAGCACGTCGTAGCAGTACGACGGATTGTTCGCACACCACTGCGTCGAGTCGTAGACGCACGGGTTCAGACCATTGGATACAAAGACCTCGTCGCCATTGTCGACCCGGTCGCCGTCCCAGTCGCCGTCGAGGTCGGCGAGCACGTCGCTGATCGACCAACTCGGGCACGGATTGCTCGATGAGGTGTATGTGCTGGCTTCGGCAGCGCTCGGAATCAGCACCGCCACAAACACAGCAAGCGCTGCGAACAGCAGAAGGGGGCGTGGTGTGTGGGCGCTCTTCGCCCTCGGGTTCCGCTCGGTAATCCTCATTTGGCTTCTCCTCCGCCGGCTCGGGTTCTCTCCCGCGGGCCAATGGTAGGCCACCCGACACGCTGGTGTGAGATTCGGTTCTCGACGCCGTCGTATCGTCGATCTACAGTTCGTTGATGGGCGGCTGGGCAAGGGATCGACACGGGTGCAGCGCCTGATCGTCGTGCTCGCCTCGAGTGCACTCGCGATTCTCGCGGCGGGTTCGTGCGCCGAAACCGCGCTGTCGCCGGCCCCAAGCAGCGCCGGCGAGCAGGTGCTGGCAGCACGCGTCGCGGTGACGACCGAACCGGTGGTCGAACCGCCGGCGGCCTCCCTGCCGACCCCGACACCGCTGGTCATCCCGGCGACGCCGACCCCGCTCGCGGTCGAGGCACGCACCTTGTTGTTCAGCGGCGACGTGTTGAGCCACACGCCCGTGATCGCGATGGCGTTGGCCTACGGCGACGGCGGCGACTGGACCTATGACTACCGGCCGATGTTCGACGAGGTCCGAGCACGGATCACCGCCGCCGACCTGGCAATTTGCGTGCTCGAAACGCCGGTCTCCGACGACAACATCGGCCTCGATGGCTACCCGACGTTCGAGGCACCCCGAGAGCTGGCAGCGGCCTTGGTCGACGCTGGCTACGACGGGTGTTCCACCGCCTCGAATCACTCGATGGACCGTGGGCCGAACGGTGTCCGCACCACCCTCAACGAGATGGACAACGTCGGCCTCGGTCACGCCGGCATGGCGCGCACCGAAGAAGAAGCAATCGCGCCCCAGATCTACGACGTCGACGGTGTCCAGGTCGCCCACTTGTCCTGGACCTACGGGCTGAACGGTTTCGTGCTGCCGGCCGATGAGCCGTGGTTGGTCAATGTCAACGATGTCGATTCGATCCGGGCCGAAGCGGCACGGGCGCGGCAGGCCGGTGCCGACGTGGTTGTGCTCAGCATTCAATGGGGCAACGAGTACCAGCGGACACCGTCGACGGACCAACTTGATCTAGCGCCGGCATTGACGGCTCCAGGCGGTGTCGATCTGATCATCGGCAATCACGCCCACGTCGTGCAGCCCGTCACCGAAGTGAATGGGGTGCCTGTCATCTATGGCCTCGGCAACTCGCTGTCGAACCAATACGACAACCCAAATCGAACCGGGACCCAAGACGGCGTCATGATCGAAGTCACCCTCACCGGTAACCGCGACCTCGGCTGGTCGCCGACCCAAGTTCGATGGGCGCCAACCTGGGTCGACCGCTCGACCTACACGATCGTCGACCTCTTGGATCGACTCGAGGGCATGGCCGACGACGATCCACTACGACCGACGTTGCAAGCATCGTTCGCCCGCACCGCCGACGCGATCGGCTTGCTCGACAGCGACGCCACCCCAGCGGTGCGCGGCAGCGACTAGCGGAGGCTGATGCCGGCGGTCTTGGTCTCGAGATACTCATCGAGACCCTCGTGGCCACCTTCGCGTCCGAGTCCCGAGTCGTTCATGCCGCCGAACGGAACCGAGGCAGAGGTGGGATTCACGTCGTTGATGCCAATGATGCCGAACCGCAAGGCCTCGAAGGCCGTGATCGCCGTCTTGAGGCTCTGGGTGTACACGTAGGCGGCGAGCCCGTAGTGGGTGTCGTTGGCAAGTTCGATGACCTGGTCGACATCGTCGTAGACGACCACCGGCGCGACGGGGCCGAATGTTTCCTCGCGGTAGACCGTCATGTCGGGTGTCACGTCGGTCAAAAGGGTCGGGGCATAGAAGTGGCCCTTGTCGAGACCGTCGTCGGTCAGGCGGTAGCCACCCACCGGAATCCCGGCTCCCTTGTCCCGGGCGTCTTCGACCTGGGCGGCGACCTTGTCGACGGCTGCATCGTTGACCAGGGGGCCGACTCCGACACCGTCGTCCATGCCGTTGCCCGCGACCAGGCGTTGAACGCGGGCCGTGAGCGTGTCGACGAAAGCGTCAGCGGCGTCGCGGTGCACGTACAGGCGATTCGGACTGATGCAGGCCTGACCCGAGTTCAAGAACTTGAGTGCGGCAGCCCCCTTGGCAGCCTGTTCCGGATCGGCGTCGGGGTAGACGATGAACGGTGCGTGGCCGCCGAGTTCGACCGAGACGCGCTGAAGCGAGGCGGCCGCTTTTCCGGCCAGGAGACGCCCCACGGCGGTCGAGCCGGTGAAGGTGAGCTTCTTGACCCGCGTGTCGCTGGTGAAGGCGTCGCCGATCGGTACCGGGTTCTGCGCGGTCACCATGTTCATGACACCGGCCGGAACCCCGGCCTCGTGCAAGATCTCGAAGATCGCCTTTGCGCACAAGGGCGTCGCTTCGGCTGGTTTGAGGACCATCGTGCAACCAGCGGCGAGCGCAGGACCCATCTTGCGTGTCAGCATCGAAATCGGGTAGTTCCAGGGTGTGATCGCAGCTACCACGCCGACGGGCTGGCGGACCGCCAGGAATCGCTGGTCCGGGCGCGACGAAGGAAGCCACTCGCCGGTGATGCGGCGAGCTTCTTCGGCGAACCACCGCAAGAAATCCGCGCCGTAGCCGACCTCGAATCGGCTGGCCTTGAGCGGCTTGCCTTGTTCGGTGGTCATGAGCTCGGCGAGTTCGCCGGCCCGATCCTTCATCAACTGCCACGCCCGCATCAAGATGTCGGCGCGTTCATATGCCGTCGTCGTCGACCAGCTCGCAAAGGCGGCATGGGCCGCAGCGATCGCTGCATCGGCGTCGCGCTCGTCGCCGTCTGGCATCTGGCCGATGACGGCGCCTGTGGCTGGGTTCGTTATCTCGAAGGTCTCGCCGCCGATGGCGTCGACCCACGCTCCGTTGATGAACATGGCCGCGAAACTATCGGCTGCGACTGGCAACCCACGTATGGGATCCGCTCAGGCGGTCTCGACGCTTGCCGTGGCCGAAGAGGCTTCGAGGTCGGGCGCGATGAGATCGCGGCGATCGAGATAGTCGTCGCGCTCGTACCAAGCGGCAGCGGCCGCCGTGCCCGCCACGACGGCGGCGACGACGACGAAAGCCAGCGCACCTGCTCGTTGATGGCGGAGCTCGGATACGAAGAATCCGGCGGTGACCGGAATCGCGAGCGAACCGATACCCAAGGCTGCGGCGAGTTGGCCGTCACCATCGAGCCAGAAGAACGCGGCAACGAATACAGCGATCACGCAAATGAGGCCATAGAACGCGACGGCGAACACGCCGAACGACCCTGCTTTGGGTTCCCGGTACGGTTCGCGGTCCTCGCCGATGATGATCGACATCACCACAGTCTTACCCAAAAACGTCGACCGACCGGTGCACGAGGTGCCGACCGGCCCACGAGCCCGGTTGAGATAAGGCTTAGCCGAGCACCGTGCCGGTCGATTCTGTATTGACCGAACGATTCCGGGAGAACGCGGACATGGCGATCGGCGTGCCGGTGAATCGCCCAGCAACCACCAGCGGGTCACGGTCGTGATCGTGGCCAGCTTCGACCGCAGTGATGAGCTCGGCCATCAGGTGCGAGGCAACGCACGCGTTCTTGAATTGGTTCCCGCTCGTGCCGCACGCCATGTAGAAGCCGTCAAGGTCGCCGCGGTCGTAGACCGGTCCCCAGTCGGAACTGACGTCGTAGGCCTCGGCGACCCCCATGCGTTGACGGGGCACACCGAACTCGGGCATGCGTTTGGCGACCCGCATCATCTGGCGCGACCACAGAGGTTCGGTCACCTCGCGGTGGAGCTGGTCCATGTCGTCGACCCAGTCGTGTCCGTCGCACTCCGGGTCCGCGGATCCGACGAAGATGTTGTTGCCGGGAGCCGGGCGGAAGTACATGCCCTGGTCGAGGTCGCCGACGATCATGCCGTTGTGTTCGAAGTCGATGTGGTCGGGTGCCGGGGCGAGATGGGCTTCGTGGCGCATCGGCGCCGTCTTGATCGCCATCGTGGCGTCTTGACCCGCGATGCCGTTGACCATCGACGACCAAGGACCGCCAACGTTGACCACGATTGGCGCATGAATCTCTTGGCCGGTCTCCAGGCGAATGCCCGTGACACGGCCATCGGTGTGCAAGAGCTCGGTCATACGTTCGCCGAAGTGAAAGGTCGCTCCCTTCTTGGTTGCTGCGATGTGAAGGTTCTGCGCGGCCAACTGCGGATCGCTGATGTAGCCAGCGTCAGGGTTGTAGAGCGCGCCCGGAAACTCGCCGATGGGGTCCGCCCAGAACGCCGGGTCATCGGGTGCTCGCGCGCCGCCGTATTCCGCCAACGTGAGAAACGGCATCCGTTCGATCGTCTCTTCGGCCGTCCATTCTTCGAAAGGCACACCAGCTTCGGTCATGTTCGCGACCCAGAGGGCATGCAGGTCCTCGTGCGTGCGAAGAAAAGCGGTGCCAACGGTGACCTTGTGCGCGACGCCGAACTCGTGGTCGCCCGGCTCGGTCTCGAGATAGTCGGCGAAGTTTTCCCAGTACTGGTTGCCTTCCCAGGCCATGCGCACGCCGTCGACGGTCGTGTAGCTGAATCGCACGATCGCGCCCGAACTCGAGGTCGATCCCATGCCCGGGCCCGGGTTCATCTCGACCACGCCGACGTCGAGGCCGCGGCGGCTCAGCTCAAAGGCGATGCCGCAGCCGAAGATGCCGGCGCCGATGATGATGGCGTCGTGTTGTTCCATCCCCGCAGGTTACGGCTGGCGAATTCGACGATGCCATCTCCCGTGGGGCGCGAAGATCGCCATGTGCCCAATCGAATGCATGCCGACGAAGTCGAGATCTCGGCCGAAATCGCGGCCCGGCTCGTCGCTGCGCAGCTGCCTGAGTTCGCCAACCTTGACCTGCGCGTCGTCGAACCGTGGGGGACCGACAACGCCATCTGGCGACTCGGCGATGCGCTCGTGCTCCGATTTCCCCGGATCGGTTGGGCGACGAATCAGGTTGGCTTCGAAGCCGAGTGGCTGCCTCGATTTGCTCGCGAGCTCGATGTGGTCGTGCCGGAACCGGTCGCGGTCGGGGAGCCGGGCGAGGGGTACCCGTTCCCCTGGGCCGTGCATCGATGGGTGCCGGGCACCGGTGCACGTCTCGACGAGATGACCGACCCGGCGCAGTTCGCCGTAGACCTGGCTCGTGTCGCCCGACAGATCTGGTCGATGCCCACGGTGGGTGCCCCAAGAGCGAAGAACCGGGCTCGAGCGATCGCCGCCTATGACACCGAAACACGGCGCCACATCGACGCGGCCGCGCACCTGATCGATGCCGAGGCGGCACTGGAAATCTGGGAAGAAGCGCTGGCCGCTCCCGCGCACGATGGGCCTCCGGCGTGGGTCCACGGCGACCTCGAGGGCAACTGTGTGCTGCTCGATGGTCATCTCCACGGGCTTGTCGATTGGGGCCTGGCTTGTGCGGGTGATCCGGCCATTGATGTGCAGGTCGTGTGGTCGCCGCTGTTTACCGACGCAACGAGGCAGGTCTTCCTCAACGAACTGTCCGTCGATGCGGCGACACTCGCTCGCAGCCGTGGCGCCGCGATCAACCAGGCATGTGGTGCGCTGCCGTACTACCTCGACACCTACCCGCTGATCGTCGAACGTTCGTGGCACAAGCTGGCCCAGCTCGGCGTCGGTCGCCGCTGAGCCTCGCTGATTGCGTCAGTTGCGGGGGATGTCGCGGAACGGTGTGTCTCGGCCCGGTCCCGGTTCACGAGGTAAACCGAGCATCGACTCGCCGAGAATGTTGTGCTGGATGTTGTCGGTGCCACCCGCGATCGACACGGCGGGGGTCGAGATGAGCACCTCGGCAACGATGTCGTCGCCATAGGGGTCGCTGCCCGCCAGCATTGCTTGACTTTGTGCGATTCGGGCGTGGAGGAGCGCGCTCCGGCGAGCGATCTCGCTGGCCGCGAGCTTGCCGATGGAGCCCTCGGGCCCCGGCTTGCGCCCCAAGGCACGTGCGGCCTGGGCTCGGGACGCCGTCCACTCGGCAGCTTTGCGGAAGGCATAGAGATCGGCAAGGTCCTGGCGGATGAGCGGATCGCCCGCCAGCCCGGACCGCTGGGCTCGCTCGATCGTCAGGTCAGGTCGCCCGGCTCGCTGGGGATACCACGAATAGGTCTTGAGGTACTCGGCAGCTTCCTCGTTGCGTTCGCTCCAGCATCGACCGGACATGTTGGGCACCAGCGACGGCCGCACGCCACCAAGGGAGCGCTCATAAGACAGGGTCGTGCGAGCGACCCGCCAACCGTCACCGATATCGCCGACACGCCAGGCATCGGGGATCCGGGCATCGGCGATGAAGATCTCGTTGAACGACGAATGGTGGTTCATCTGCTTGATGCCGCGGACCTCGATACCCGGCTGATGCATGTCCATCAAGAAATACGTGATGCCCCGATGCTTGGGCGCGTCCCAATCAGTGCGGGCGACGATGAAGGCCATGTCCGCGTGATGCGCGCTCGTGCTCCACACCTTTTGGCCGTTGACGACCCACTCGTCGCCATCTCGCGTAGCTGTGGTGGTGAGGCCGGCAAGGTCGGAACCGTTGCCGGGTTCGCTGAACAGCTGGGTCCAGTGGATCTCACCGGTGAGCGACCGACGAAGGAAGCGTCGCTTGAGTTCGTCGCTGCCGTCGTTGTAGATCGTGGGACTCGCGAGCGTGACTCCACTACCAGGTGGTGTGTACACGGCACCGTAGGTTCGGAATCCCTTGCGAACGACGGTGTCGGCCCAGGCCGGCAATCCGCGTCCGAACCACTCGTCGGACCAACTCGGCTTCGCCCAGCCGCCGTCGCAGATCATCTCTCGCCACGCCAAAAGGGGCCGTGCCGGATCCCAGTGCTCGTCGAGCCACGCGGTGAGTTCGGCGTGGACCGAGTCGTGCGTTGGAGTCGCCATGACGTCGCACGGTAGTTTCGGCCTCACGCAGAGGGCGAATAGAGCCGTCGGTGAGCAGAGGAGTTCGGAGAGCATGGGCGACATCAATGTCGAGGTCGGCGAAGACAAGGTTGCGGTCGTCGAGATCCGACGAGGGCCGAACAACTACTTCTCGTACGGGATGATTCAGGAGCTTGCGACGGCGTTCGAGGAGCTTCAAGAAGGCGACCGGGCGCGAGCCATCATGCTGTGCGCCGAGGGCAAGCACTTCTGCGCGGGCGCGGACTTCACCGACCCGGACCGCGGCAAGGAGCCGCACGGCGGCCTGTACCTCGAAGCCGTTCGGCTCTTCAGCACGGAGCTGCCGGTCGTGGCCGCAATCCAGGGCGCAGCCATCGGCGGCGGTCTCGGTCTTGCCCTCATGCCGGACATCCGCATCGCAGCGCCCGAGGCGCGATTCGCGGCGAACTTTGCTCGCCTCGGCTTCCACCAGGGCTTCGGGCTCAGCCATACGCTGCCCGCCTTGGTCGGCCCTCAAGCTGCCTCGGACATGTTGTTGACCGGACGCCGCGTCAAGGGCGAAGAAGCCGTCGCGATGGGTCTGGCGTACAAGCTGGCGTCGCTCGACACGTTGCGCGACGTGGCCTATGCGCAGGCGCTCGAGATCGCCAAGTCGGCACCGCTCGCCGTGCGATCGATCCGCAAGACGCTACGGCGCGGCCTGGCCGACACGATCCGGGCGGCCACCGACCATGAACTCGTCGAACAAACCCGACTGCGCGAGTCCAACGACTGGGCCGAAGGTGTCAAGGCCGTCGGCGAACGCCGCGACGGCAACTTCACCATGTCCTAAGTCGTCCTACGCCGCCCCGGCATCCCGCACCTGTGACGGTTACACCGGACCATCGCCCTCGAGGGTGATGCGGTGCATGCGTCGGGTGTAGCCGTCGTAGTCATTGATCGGGTTGTGGAGACAGCAACGGTTGTCCCAGAGTGCGAGCATGTCGACCTCCCAGCTCAGCCGCCACACGAACTCGTCGCGGACCTGGTGCTCGAACACCCGGTCCAGGAGCGGCCCAGACTCGGCCGGGTCGACGTCGACCAAGCCATAGGTGTGAGCCACATTGACATAGAGGGACTTGCGCCCCGTCTCGGGGTGGGTGCGCACGGCGGGATGCCGCGACTCGAACACCTGGGCGGCCTGTTCTTCGCTCATGCGGTCGGCCGTGTTGCGGATCGACATGGCGGCCGCCGACGAGTTCATGGCCGTGCGTCCATCGAGCTGGGCTTGGAGCTCGGGCGCGAGCGTCTCCCAGGCGGCGTACTGATTCGCGAACTCGGTGTCGCCGCCCATCGGTGGGATCTCTTTGGCCAACAGCATCGACGCCATCGGCGGCCGCTCGAGATACACGGTGTCGGCGTGCCACACGCCGCCAAAGTTGACGGTCTCGTGGGGAAGCTTGAGGACCTCGATGATGTACGGGTTGGCGTCGAGGCCTTGGACGAACGGGTACTCGGCGGGCGTGCCGATCGTCTCGGCGAAGTCGAGGTACTGCCGTGGCGTCAAGGGCTGGTGCGGAAACACGAGTACGAGATGTTCGAGCCAGGCGGCGCGGATGGTCTCGATCGCGACCTCGGTCAGCTCAGCCAGATTCACCCCGGTGACGTAGGCCCCGAGTGGTCCACCCGAGGGGGTCACCGAAATAGGCAATTCGTCGACAGTGCGTGCCATACGTGGAACCATCATGCTCCATGAGCGAGTTCACGGGTTTCTCCAAGGCAGGTCTCGACTTCCTCGCGGAGCTGGGAACACGGGACAAGACCTGGTTCGACGAGAACCGGGCGACCTACGACACCGATGTTGTTGGGCCGGCAAAGGCCTATGTCATCGCGGTCGGCGAGCAGCTCCGCGAACGCATCAGCCCGGGTATCGAAGCTCAGCCGAAAACAAACGGATCGATCGCTCCCATCAACAACGACTTGCGCTTCAGTCCCGACGCGTCGCCCTACAAGGACCATCTCATGTTTCGGTTCTGGGAGGGCCCGAACAAGAAGACGTCGTCGATGCTCATGGTGCGGGTGCATCCGACCGATGGGATCGGCTTCGCCTCGGGCATGAACTTTGCCGACGTCGACGCGTGGCGAGCGGCCGTTGATGCCGACGCGACCGGCGCCGTCATCGACGAGGCCATCCGCAAGGTGGTCGCCGAGACCGGCGCGGATATCGACGGTGCTGCGGTCAAGCGGGTGCCGAAGCCGTTCGATCCCGACCACCCCAGGGGCGAATTGCTACGTCACAAGTCGCTGCAGGTCCGCTACATCGAGAAGAACCCGAAGCGCTCCATCATGACCAGCGAGGCGTTCGTCGACTGGTCGGTTGACCGGCTCGTGCGCCTGGGCGACGTGCACACCTGGCTCGTTGCCCACCTGACCTGACGATCCGCGTCGTCGGACCGTCCGGGGGAGGAGGGCCCCGTTCCGCCTGCGGGCGGATGACCGAGGCCGCCACCTCCTCTACGTTGGGGTCATGCGCATCGAAGCCCCGCAGTGGGTCCTCGATCAACGGGCGATGCGGCCCGTGTTCGCGGGACTCGTCTCGATCATCGCCATAGGCGCATTCGTGACGCGAGACGACGAGGTGGTGAGTTGGGTCATGCTGGGCCCCACAGTCGCCCTGTTCTGGGTCTGGGCGCTGAGCTGGCGATTTCCCGCCTGGCCCGCCCTCTTGATGGGCCTCTACATCCCGATCACACTCAATCTGATCGAGAGTGATGCCGAGGTCTCGATGTTCATCGCGGTCATTGCGATCGCGATCACCGCGGCGTATTCGACGAACCGGACCTATGTGCGCGGCGTCGTCGGGTCCTGGATCTTCGTAATGGTCACGCTTGGCGTCGTCGAGGCGATGGACGACTTCGCGTGGCCGAACTGGCTCTTCGGTGCCTTGTTCGCTTGGGGTGCCGGCGAAATGATCTGGCGGTTCGCACACACGGTCGGAGAACTCGCGCACACGCGTTCGTTGGTCGCTGATCAGGCGGCCTTGCAGGAGCGGCGCCGGATCGCCCGCGATGTGCACGACCTGGTCGGGCACTCGTTGTCGGTCGTCATGTTGCACATCACCGGAGCGCGACACCTGGTCCACAAGGATCCGCACGAGGCCGAGCGAGCGCTCATTCAGGCCGAAGAAGCCGGGCGGCAAAGCCTGGCCGAGATTCGTCGCACGGTCGGACTGCTGCGTGACGAGACGGATCCGTCTGCGCCGGCCCTGCCCTCGGCCGACCTGACCGATGTCCCCGAACTCGTGGCCGACTTTGCGGCCGCCGGTCTTCTTGTGACCTCGGAGCTGCACGGCAAAGTGCACCTGGTCGATCCCGCAACGGCACTCGCCGGCTACCGCATCGTGCAAGAAGCCTTGACGAACGCCTCGCGGCACACCCTCGACGCGCAGGTCACCGTTGCTGTCTCGATCATCGACGATGCGTGCGAGATCGTCGTCGCAAATCGAGGTGGCGAGACGATCGATCTGGGTCGAGGATCCGGTTTTGGGCTGATCTCGATGCGTGAACGAGCCAAGTCCGTCGGCGGCTCGCTCCTCGCCGGGCCGACGAAGGACGGCTGGACGGTCGAGGCGACCCTGCCGGTCGAAGCGGTGCGTCGAGTCCGGTGAAGCGATGATGGTGACGCCATGAATGTGCTGCTCGTCGATGACCAAGAACTGATCCGCGTCGGACTGCAGCGCATCCTTGCGAGCGAGGACGATCTCGACGTCGTGGGCGAAGCCGGCGACGGGGCCGAGGCCCTCGACTTCCTCGACGGGAACGAGGTCGACGTCGTCGTCATGGACATCCGCATGCGCGGTATGGACGGGATCGAGGCAACACGCTGCATTCGCGAGCGCGGAGGTCCTCCGGTGCTCGTGCTCACCACGTTCGACGACGACGAGATCTTGTGGGGCGCGATCGACGCGGGCGCAGCGGGCTTCATCCTCAAGGAAGCACCGGCCGACGATCTGATCCGGGCGACCCGCACCGTCGCCGAAGGCGGATCGTGGCTCGATCCGATCGTCACGCCGCGCGTGCTTGCGCATCATCGCGACCACGTGCTGCCGCATGCTCGGGAGGCCGGGCGAGCCGAGCAGCTGACCGACCGCGAGAACGACGTGCTGCTGGCGATGGCTCGCGGGTTATCCAACACCGAGATCGCCGATGAACTGATCGTCGGCGTTGCGACCGTGAAGAGCCATGTCGGGTCGATCTTCACCAAGCTCGGCGTTCGGGACCGAGCGGGTGCCATCGTCTACGCGTACCAGCGGGGCCTTGCCGATCCGGGCGCATCGGCGTAGACAGCTTTGCCCGGCTACGGTCCCGGCGTGAGTCAGCGGGCCGCACAAGCACTTGTCTTCGCCACCTCGGGGTTGGTCCTTGTCCTCGAGATTGTCGCTGGGCGCCTGGTCGCCCCGTATGTCGGTATCTCACTGGAATCGTTCACCGCGATCATCGGGACCGTGCTCGCGGGTATTGCAGCCGGCGCGGCGGCGGGTGGTGTGCTGGCTGACCGCCACGACCCGACCCGGCTGATCGGCCCGACGATCATCGTCGGCGGCGTACTGAGCTGGTTCTCGGTCCCGATCGTGCGGGCGATTGGGCCGATGCTGAACACGTCGGCTGGGTCTTCGGTTCTGCTCGTCGCGGCTGCCTTTCTCCTTCCTGCCGCGATCGTCAGTGCGGTCAGTCCGATGGTGGCCAAGCTCACGCTCGACTCCGTCGACGACACGGGCACCGTCGTCGGCGGCCTTTCCGCTGCTGGCACGATCGGCGCGCTTGCCGGCACCTTCCTCACCGGTTTCGTGCTCGTCTCGGTGCTGTCGGTCACCGTGATCGTCTTCTTGATCGGAGCATTGCTGGTCGGGATTGGCGTCGCAGTGTCGTTCGCGCTGCGCGGCGACCGTCCGACACTGCCCGGAACCGCAGTCGTCGCCGTTGCTGCGCTGGGGCTGTTGAGCAGCTCGGGCATCTGCGATCACGAGACCACCTATTACTGCGTGCGGATCGAAGTCGAGACGGCGGCCGACGGAACCGAGCAGGGCCGGTCGCTGTGGCTGGACCAGCTGCGTCATGGTTTCGTCGACCTTGACGATCCGACGAACCTCGACATCCGCTATGTCCGGCTGCTCGCCGACATCGTCGACGGCATGCCTGACGGTTCGCTCGACGCCGCGCACATCGGAGGTGCGGCGTTCACCGTGCCCCGCTACGTAGAGGCCACCCGGCCGGGGAGCGACCAGCTCGTCTTCGAGATCGATCCCGAGCTCGTCGATATCGCGCCGGCCGAGCTGGGGCTCGAGTTGACCGATCGGCTTCGAGTCAAGGTCGGCGACGCCCGCCTGGCCATCGGCGACTTGGACACCGACTCGTACGACCTGGTCATCGGTGACGCGTTCGGGAGCGAGGCCGTGCCGTGGCATCTCACGACGGTCGAGGTCGCTACCGAACTCGACCGGGTGCTGCGCGACGACGGGATCTATGCCGTGAATCTCATCGATGGTCCACAGGGTCGCTTCGGCGCTGCGTTGCTGGCGACGCTGAGCGAGGCGTTCGACCATGTGGGCGTGATTCAGCCCAGCTCGGTTGTCGAGTCGAGTGATCGCTTCAACCGCATCGTGCTTGCATCGGATTCACCGCTTCCCTCGTTGACCATCGATGCCGCCGACGGTGAACTGGTTCTCGGCGACCCGTGGGGTGACGGACAGCTGCTGACCGACAACTTTGCACCTGTCGACCAGCTGATTGGCTGAGAGACTGGTCGAGTGCAGTACGACGTTGCCATTGTCGGGCTGGGCGCGATGGGCGCCGCGGTTGCCTGGCATGCGAGCCGACTGGGTCTCGCCGTGCTCGGGATCGACCAGTATGAGCCGCCGCACACGCTTGGTTCGAGCCATGCCGAGACCCGGATTACTCGCCTGGCTGTCGGCGAAGGTGACCACTACTTGCCGTTCGTCGCCCGATCCCACGAACTGTGGCGAGAGCTCTCCGAACTCATCGACGCGCCGCTGCTCTACGAATCCGGCGGCTACATCCTGAGCGACGCGTCCGAACACGCAGACCGC
>CALLPT010000042.1 GCA_938015575.1 uncultured Acidimicrobiales bacterium | reverse complement strand
CGGCTGGGCTGCTTCGACAGCGTCGAGGTACTCGCGCATCGACTGGTGCGTTGCGGGACCAAGCGCGTTGTCGTCGGCGGGCGGTGCGGGCGAGATGCCGCAGTTGCCGACCACGACCGAGGTCACGCCTTGCAACGTCTTGCATCCATGCTCGGGTCGGCGCACGACCGCGATGTCGTCGTGGGTGTGCACGTCGACGAAGCCCGGCGCAAGCACCCACCCGGTGGCATCGATCTGTTCAGCGCCAGCCGGAGCTGCGACGTCGGCGGCGCCGACGTCGATGATGCGGTCGCCTTCGACGGCAACCCAGCCGACGAACGGCTCGTCACCGGAGCCGTCGACGATGGTCGCGTTCTCGATCAGGATCATTCGAATGCCTCGAGTCGTTCGTGGAGCGCCTTGACGCTCTTCCAGTTCCGCCGGGTGCCGACGAGGTCGGTTTGCTTCTCCAACCACGCCACGCTCAGTTTGGTTTTGCCGAAGCCGGTTGGACAATCGACGTGGATGTCGCAACCGTCGATCACGGCGCGGTCGGGGGAGAAGCGGCTGGTGTCCAAGTCGGGGTCCACGGCACCGGACATGAACACGATGCCCGACGACGAGTTCGCCGGGTACTCCCACGGCACCGAGGTAATGAGGTACGCGAGATCGTCGCGGGTTCGGGTCAGCACCTGGACATCGTGGCCGAACCGGTCGGCGATCCCGGTGCGAACGAGTTCGGACAGCTCAGCTCCGTCCACTGCCGCGGAAACGAGCACGTTGCCGCTTTGCAGATACGTGGCCGCGCCGGGGTACCCGAGGTCGGCCATCAGGGCGCGCATCTCGGCCATCGGGATCACGTTCTTGCCCGCGACGTTCACGGCGCGCAACAACACGAGCTGGGCTTGGGTAGACGATGTGCTCACGGGTCGGTGGTCTCGGCAATCAAGGCATCGAAGCCGGCGGCGATCTGTGTCGTCACCGGGCCGACCTCGAGCGTTCGGTCATCGATGCGAACCAGGCCCTGCACGTCGCGAGTCGACGACGTCAAGAAGACCTCGTCGGCGGTTTGCAACACGTCGAACGGAAGCGGCTGCTCGGTGATGTCGGCGACCTCGAGCACGAGTTCACGAGTCACGCCCGCAAGACAGCCCGAGGACAGTGGCGGTGTCAAACACACACCGTCGACGACGACGAACACGTTGGTTCCCGTGCCCTCGCACAGCTCGTCGACCGTGTTGGCGAACAAGGCCTCGGAGGCACCGGCCGCATTGGCCGATCGCAACGCTCGAACGTTCTCGGCATACGACGTCGTCTTGAGCCCGGCGAGCGCACCGCGCTCGTTTCGAGTCCACGGGACCGTGATCGCGGTGGGTTCGGCCCGTGCTTTGAGTTCTCCTGCGGCGATGATCACCGTTGCCGGTCCGTGGGGTGCACCGCTCCCGAGCGGCCCCTGGCCGCCCGTCACCGTGATTCGCACCCGGGCCTCGTCGCCGTCGAACGCGGCGATGCATTCGTGCACGCCGCGTCGCAGATCGGATGCTTCGGGTCGAGGGATCGCCAAGGCATCGAGGCTTCGATCCAGCCGACGTAGGTGACGGGTAAGCGCCAGGGGTTGCCCGCGCACCGTGCGCAAGGTCTCGAATGCGCCGTCGCCGACCACGAGTCCATGGTCATCGATCGGGACACGCGCCTCGGCGCGGTCCACGAGGTTGCCGTTCAGCCACACCTGCATTGGGCCCAACTTACGACGCAGAGGTAGTGCACGCAGGAACTTCGCCCCTACCTTGCCTGCATGCTTCTCGTCATGGCTGCACGCATTCGCGTGCTCGCGGTGCTTCTTGTCGTACTCCTTGGGGCGACCTCGTGCTCGTCGGACACGATCGATGACTTCGTCGACGCCATCGATCCTGACGAAACGATCTTCGACGATGGTGACGAAACTGAAGCCAGCGACGACGAAGCCAGCGATGCCGACTACTGCCCGGTCAATCCCGACGACGCCTCGTGTGACGATTGGTTCGACAGCCTGTCCGACGCTGAATTCTGCCGGGTGCTCCCCGATGACGAATTCTGTGAAGACGTCGACGAAGTCGAAGCAGACGAAGCAGATTCGGCCGTCCAGCCGGAAACCGACGACACCGACCCGCCCGAGGACAACGACGACGGGTCCGAAGACCTGCAGGTTGTCACCGGGCCTGGCTCGATCGCGACGGCTGGCATCGACCCGACGGCCGAGCGTGACGACGACCTCTGCTTGCCCGATGACGAGGCAGAAGGCGACGAAACCGGCGTCGAGTTCAACCTGGCCTACCAAGTCGTCGATGGCGAATTGGGAGCGATCTGCTTCGGGTCACCGAACACCGTCGTCGAGGGAGCCTGGAAGGTGCTCGCCGATCTCGTGCCCCCCGGCCAGCTGCGAGACCTGGCCGTGTTCGCCGGCTTCTCGACCACCGAGACCGACGGTGTGACCCTTGCGTTTGTGCAGCGGCTCGACGATGAAGGAACACAGTTCCTGATGGCGGTCAACCTGGCCGAGACCGAGGCCGACCCTGCCGAAGCGACGCTCACGATGGCCCACGAATTCACGCATGTGTTCACGGCCTTGCCGAGCGAGATCGATCGCTTGGTCGACCCTGAGGACTGCGACACCTTCGACAATGGCGAGGGCTGCTACCGCGACGAGTCCATCATCAATGAATGGTTCGAAACGTTCTGGCAGCGAGCACCTGGTGATCCGACCGTCGAGTCCGAAGGCGAGCAACGCTGCGATCTCGACTCGGGCTTCTTCGGTAGCTACGCGGCCTCGACGCCCGAAGAGGACTTCGCCGAAGCATTCAGCGCCTATGTATTGCGCGTCGAGCCACGCACCGACGGCCAGCAAGCACGCTTGGACTGGATCGACCGCCAGGCCGGTCTGCGCGAGTATCGGGATCGGGCCGTCGAGCTTGGCTACGGCCCTCAAGAACACAACTTCGATCGCTGCGGCTGACATGAACCGCCGTGTACCCAGTGCCGTTGCGGCCCTCGTTGTGATGCTGGTTGCCGCCGGCTGCTCGGGAACCGGCGATGACACAACGGTCGGCGGCCAGGCGGACACCGTCGACGTCGCGGTGGCGACGCCTGACGCGCTACCTCCGACGGTCGCCGACGCCGAAACCTGCGCGGTCACGCCGGACACCTCGGCGTGTCGGAGTTTCCTCGAAGACCTCTCCGACGCTGAGTTCTGCGAGGTCGTCCCGGCCGACCGGTTCTGCACCGAGTTCTTCGATCCAGACGCTGTCGACCGCGCCGGCGACGGGCCAGGTGGCGACGCAGCCGAAGATTCGCCGGGCCGGATCTCGCTCGATGGGACCGGACGGCTGCGTCCCGACACAAGTGGCGACGACGAGGCCACGACGGTTGTCGACGAAGTGATCAGTGACCCGTCGTTGCGGCGCAACGACGGGCTGTGTCTGCCGCGTGATGGTCTCAGTGAATGGGTTGACGCCGACTACGACACCGCGCACCACGTTGTCGAGGGAACGCTCGGCGTCGCCTGCCATGGCATGCCCGATCCTCGCATCGCCGAGGTGTGGGCGGTCGTGCACGACATCGCACCGCCCGAACTCGCGAGCCAGATCGCCGTGTTCGCCGGCTACTTCAACGAGTCGGATACCGACCGCAGCCGGGTCGGTACGGCGTTTGTGCGCCCGATCGGCACTGAAGGAGCCGTCTTGATGGCCTACAACCTGGCCGACCTCGGTCGCACGTCGCAAGACCCTTCGGTGCTTGTCGCGCATGAGCTTGCCCACGTCGTCGCCAACGGTCCACGCGAGATCGCCGGTCCACCAAGGACCGACTGCCCGACCTATGTCGACGGCTACGGCTGCCGGCGAAGCAACGCGATCATGACGCGGTGGGTGGCCGAGTTCTGGGCCGGAATCGACGAGTTCACTCCCGAAGGCGCCGCGGAACGCTGCGAGAACGACGCTGGCTTCTTCGGCGAGTATGCGGCGTCGAATCCTGCCGAGGACTTTGCCGAAGCAGTCGCTGCCTATGTGACAGGCATTCGAGCTGAATCCGCGGGCCAACAGGATCGACTCGACTTCATCGACGGCATCAGCGCGATCCGAACGCTGCGATCGCGGGCCCAAGCTGCCGGCTACGAGGCAGCCTGGTATCCCTTCACCGTCTGTGGCTGAAGCGGAGCTCGCGCCGCCGATCTAGCATCGCCGCATGTACTCCAGGCCCGATCGTTCGATTGATCGCTTCGACCCCGACCCGACACGCTCGTTCACGATGGCGGCCGACTACTACACGTCGCCCGACATCGCCGAACAAGAACGAACCGCGATCTTCCAGCGCAGTTGGCTCTATGTCGGACCTGCCAGCCAGGTCGCCGGTGCCGGCGACTATGTGAGCGCCCACGTCGGCGGCGAGCGGGTGTTCGTCATGCGCGGCGACGATGGCGAGCTGCGAGGCTTCTTCAACGTGTGCCTACACCGCGGCCACTCGTTGCTCGAAGGCTCCGGCACCGTCGGTCGCCTGATCACCTGCCCCTATCACGCGTGGGCATACGCCCCCGATGGCACGCTCGCCGGCGCCCGGATGGCCGACCGCATGCCCGAGTTCGACTTCGCCGACTATCGCCTGTCACCGGTCGCGGTCGAACAGTTCTGCGGGCTCGTGTTCGTCAACCTCGACCCCGATCCCGCCCCACTGGCCCAGATCTATCCCGGCGCCGCCGAGGCAATCACCGCGATGGAACCGAACCTGGCCGACCTGAAACCGGCCGACGTGTCGGTCTTCGAGATCAAGGGCAACTGGAAGAACGTCGGCGACAACCTGCTCGAGTGCTACCACTGTCATCCGGCACACCCGGGGTTTGTTGATCTCATCGACATGGACACCTACCGCAACGAGACACACCCGGGTTGGTCGGTGCAGAGCGGCGCGTATCGCGGCGACAACGAGACCTATCTCATCGAAGATGGTCGCCCCGGGTTCACCAGCCTGTTCCTGTGGCCAAACGTTTCGATCGGCCACATTCCCGGCCAACGCGGGGTGCTCGTGTTCCACTTCGAACCCACCGGACCCGAGACGACCCGACAAACCCTGACCTTTCTGACGCCCGACGGCGAACTGTCCGAGAGCGAGGCCAAAGGGTTCGCTTTCTTCGACGAGGTGCTCGGCCCCGAAGACGTCGCGCTGGTCGAGAACGTGCAGATCGGGTTGAACTCGATCGGCTACCACCAAGGGCGCTTCATCTGCATCCCCGATCGCCCCGAAATCAGCGAACACGCCGTGCATCACTTCCATGAGATGGTGCTCGACGCACTCGCCAAGGAGGCCTCATGACCGCACCCTTGATCGTCGTCTCGGGCCCGCCAGGGTCGGGTAAGACCACAGTTGCCGCGTTGCTCGCCCAGCACTGGTCCAAGAGCGCCCACGTGCTCGGCGATCACTTCTTCCGCTACATCGTCGGCGACTGGAAGGACCCGTCAAGTGCCGAAGCGCACGAGCAGAACGGTCATGTCATCACCATCAGCGCCACCGCAGCTGCTGGCTATGCGAACGCGGGCTACACGACGTTGCTCGACGGCATCTTCGGGCCCTGGTTTCTCGGCGAGGTCCAAACGGCTGCCGGCGATCTCGACCTGCACTATGTCGTGCTGCGGTGCGACGTCGAGACCGGCGTCGACCGCGCCTGCAACCGGGCCGAGGTACCTGCTCCCGAGGCGGTCGTGCGCAAGATGCACGCCGACTTCGACCAGCTCGCGCAGTACGAACCGTTCGTTGTCGACACCACTTCGACGACGCCAGACCAGGCTCGCGACGAGGTCATCCGGCGCTTCGAAGCAGGCGAACTCCGTCTGACCTAGCGATACGCCTAGCCCGACATTGATGGGCAGTCGACGATCACTTCAGCGGCTTCGCCGCTCAGCTGACGCCACGTCGACTCGGAGATGGTGGCGTCGGTTCCCTCGCACGCGAGTGCGGTCCAGTTGGAAAGTCCCGGAGCGATCAAACCGCCACCGACCTCGACCAAATCCTGCGTGCTGCGAAAGCCCGCAACGACAGCTCCACTGGGGTGGATCGCGACCGTCTCGACGGGACCACCGAGATTCAGGCCCGCGAGTTGCGTGCCGGTCGCAGTGTCCCAGAACGTGACTTCGCCAAAGGAGAACTGGAAGTCGCCCGACACGACCGCGAACCAGGATCCGTCGGCCCCGTAGGCAACGTTGCGCACCCCGCCCGCCACGCTGTGTTCGGCGATGAGCTCCCGAGTCGCGAGATCGAATCGGTGGACGCCGCCGATCGAGACCACGGCGAGCTCGTTGTTGTCCGGGTGCCACTCGGTATCGAGGAGCCCGCCTCGAAAGCTTGCTTCGAGTGGTTCGCTTGCATCGCCAGTCTCGAGATCGATGAGCAGACCCGTGGCTCCCTGGCTGCCAGCGAAGAGCCAGCGTCCGTCGGGCGAGAAGCCAAGAGCGGATACTTGTTGACCCAGGTCGTAGCTGGCGACTTCGTTCCCGGTCGCAAGGTCCCACACTCGAGCGATGCCATCTTGGCTTCCGGTTGCGATCCGAGTGTCGTCGGAGGAGAACGCAACCGTCCAGACGGCGTCGGGATGCTCGAGCTCGTGCACGGTTCCGCCGCTCGCCGTGTCGGTGACGATCGCGAATCCATCGCTTGCGCCCGAGACCATCAGCGCTGCATCGTCGCTCACGGCGATCGCGTTGACCTGGTCGCTGTGGCGAGTCGAAGCCACTTGCTCGCCAGCAGTCGTCCATGCCGTCACGGTTCCTTCCGCCGTGCCGGTCGCGACGATCTCGTCGTTGCCCGCGAACGCGATGGCCCGGACCCGACCGTCGTGAGCCAAGGTTGCCTGCAGCTCGCCAGCCGTTGACCACAGCTTGGCGGTGCCATCGTCGGAGCCAGTCGCAACGAGATCGGCATTCGTGGCTGCGGCCGTGACCCAGACCGGCCCGTCGTGGGCAAGGTCGGCGATCGGCGGCTTCACGCGTACGTCGGCGAACAACAGCTCGCCGATCGCCGCCATTGCTTCCGGAGTCGAACTTCGGTTGAGTGCCTCGACCGCCAGCAAGCGACTCTGCGGTGGCGAGTGGTCGCCACTGACGGCGACCGCAGCAAGCCACCGCGACTCGGTGATGGCGGCGGCGCTGGCGTTGAGATCCCGTTCCGCTGCGATCGTGGAGGCGTCGAGCTGAGCGGCGTCGATCTCGCTCTCCAACTCCGCGATGCGATCGGAACGATCGCTGAGGGCGATGCCCGCCAGCACCAGTCCGATGACCGCTGCGGCTGCGACGACGCCCAGTCCAATGACGCCCCGCCCGATCCCGCCATGACGCTGCTCGTCGCTCATTGTGTCCAACCCCCGTACCCGTTCCGCTACAGAATGTAGCTGAAAGTTTGAGCGGGCGACAAGGCGGCTCAGACGGTCGAGCCCCAAAACGGTTCCGAGGTGGGCCCGGCTCCGAAGAGCGGACCCACCTCGGTGGTGAGAAAAGGAATCCGATGCCGGCTCTGACGAGCTCGGGTCGGGTTCCGTTTCAGATCATGAGCGAAGCTCTGCGTGCTAGGCGCTTGCTGCGGCGAAGCCCTTCTCGAGGTCCTCGATGATGTCGTCGATGGTCTCGATGCCGACCGAGAGACGGATCAGGCCTGGTTGGACGCCGGTCGCTTGCTGCTCTTGTTCGGTCAGCTGGCTGTGGGTCGTCGACGCCGGGTGGATGATCAGGCTGCGCACATCGCCGATGTTGGCGACATGGCTGTG
>CALLPT010000041.1 GCA_938015575.1 uncultured Acidimicrobiales bacterium | reverse complement strand
GGTGCCCGATGGCTTCGGGGGTACGAGCACGATGGTGGCCACTCCGGTCGACTTCTCTCGCACAGTCGTCGCACCTCGAGGACACGCTCCCGAGTTGGGGCAACACACCGAGGAGATTCTCGCCGAACTCACTCGCTGAGTAAGCGAGCCGACCGCCGGCGTTTGAGAGGGGCCGAGGGCGCGACGTTTGAGGACCGACCCCATGTCTCGCGCTGGGCGCGACGTTTGAGGACCGACCCCGGTGTCTCCCGCTGGGCGGGACGTTTGAGGACCGACCCCGGCGTCACGCGCGGCGGAGCCGGGCCGGTTCGCGTCCCGTGGGGATCGGCGAAACCGGTCCGGCTCTCGTTGCCGTTGCGTTGTGGTGGCCGCGAGCCGAGCTAGCCGGCTTCGTTGATGGCGTTGTAGATCGCCTGGGGCGTGCACGGCATGTCGATGTGCGTCACACCCAGGTGGGCGACCGCATCAACCACGGCGTTGTGCAGCGCCGGCGTCGAGCCGATCGTGCCCGACTCGCCAATGCCCTTGGCACCCAGTGGGTTGCGGGGCGACGCGGTTTCGGTGTTCGACGTCTCGAAGCTCGGAAGCTCGGTGGCTGCCGGGACGAGGTAGTCCATGAAGTTGCCGGCCTGTGGGTTGCCGTACTCGTCGTAGCGGACGTGTTCGTAGAGCACCTGGGCGGCGCCCTGCGCGATGCCACCATGCTGCTGACCCGTCACCAAGACCGGGTTCAGAATGGTGCCGCAGTCATCGACCGCAATGTGGCGAAGCATCTCGACGCCACCAGTCTCGGTGTCGACCTCGACGACGCTGACGTGAGCGCCGAACGGATAGGTCGAGTCCTGACCGTCGAAGTCGTGCTCGTAGGCCAAGCCGGGCTCCATACCTTCGGGCAGCTTCGATTCATCTTTGGCCGCAGCGGCCAGCTCGGCCCAGGTCAGCGACGAGGTCGGCACACCAGCGACCGCAAGGCCGTCACCGGTGGTCTCCATGTCGTCGACGCTGGCTTCGAGGAGGTGAGCGGCAAGGCTCTTGGCCTTTTCGAGGACCTTTTCGGACCCGACGTAAATGCCGGAACCAGCCGTTTGGAGCGAACGGGAGCCGAGTGTGCCAGCCCCACGCGGCACCGACGCGGTGTCCGAGTCGTAGTGGTGGATCTTGTCCATCGGCACGCCGAGGATCGAGCTGGCGATCATCGAGAACGCCGTGTCGTGGCCCTGGCCGTGCACGGAGGTACCGGCATAGAGCTCAATGTCGCCTTCGTCGGTGACGGCGACCTTGGTCCACTCGACGTGGAGGCCGATCGGCGCCGTGGTCTCGACGTAGGCCGAGACGCCAATGCCGATTTGCTTGGCGTCGCCAGACTCACGGCGGGCCTGCTGCTGGGCCCGAAGGTCGCTGTAGCCAGCCGCCTCGAGCGCAGCATCGAGGGCCTTTTCGTACTCGCCACTGTCGTAGTTCGCACCGGTGATGGTGGTGAGGGGAAATGCCTCGGGCTGCAGGAAGTTCTTGCGGCGAAGTTCCGCTGGATCGATGCTGAGCTCAGCCGCAGCCACATCGAGCACCCGCTCGAAGAGTTGAGTGGCTTCGGGACGGCCAGCGCCTCGGTAAGCGCCGATGAATGTCGTGTTCGTGAGTACCGAGATACCAGAGAACTTGATCTTGGGGACCTCGTACACCGCTGGGGCGAGCAGCTGGGTCAGCATCGGCAGAATCGCGCCGAGTGCCGGATAGGCACCTGCGTCGGCGGTCACGTTGGCTTCGTAGCCGGTGATCTTGCCGTCATTGGTGAGGCCGAGCTTTGCTTCCATGACCATGGCGCGGCCGTGGCACATCGACACCATGTTCTCGCTGCGCAGTTCGGTCCACTTGACGGGGGTACCCAATGCCTTGGCGGCGTAGCAGGTGAGGAAGTACTCGACGTAGAACGCCGCCTTGGGACCGAAGCCGCCACCGACCCACGGGGTCACGACGCGGACCTTGTCGTGGTCTTCTTCGGCGAAGCCACACAGCGCGGCGATCGCCGGCTGAATGCCGTGCGGGGCCTGGTGAGAAACCCACATCGTGAGTCCGCCCTCAGGCTCGTTGGGAATGGCCACGCAACCGTTGGCTTCCATCGGCGCACCGGCCAGACGCTGCGTGAGCATCTTGACGGTCGCTACGTGGTCAGCACCCTCGAGTGCGTCGACCTCGACGGGAGCGCCGTCTTCGCCGACGGGGAAGTTCGTCGCGAAACAAACATTGCTTTCGGTGCCGTCAAAGAGCAGGGCGCCGCCAGCCGCGGTCTCGATGTCGATGACCACGTCGAGCGGGTCGATGTCGGCGTAGATCTCTGCCGCGGCATCGATGGCCTGGGTCTGGGTCTCGGCGACGACCATGGCGATGATGTCGCCCACGAACCGGACCTTGCCCTTGGCGAGCGGAGGGCGATCCATCACGTCGGGGAAGGCGTCGAAGCCCTTGCATCCCGGCAATTCGGTGTTGTCCGAGGTGTACACGGCGATCACACCGGGCATCGACTCGGCGTCGCCCAGATTGATCGAGTTGATGGTGCCGTGCGCAATGTCGGAGCGCACGAACGCTACGGCCTTGGACGCGATCTTCATGTCGTCGAAGTACTCGTTGTCGCCGCGCAGGAGACCGGGGTCTTCCTTGCGAAGTACGGCGTTGCCAAGAATCGAACCAGCAGCTGCCACTTGTTTCTCCCCACGTGTGTGAACGGCAGCGACGTTAGTCGACAGCGCCCGTTCGTGCGTATCCGAGCGCCAAGGATCATCGAGACGCAGACATGACAGCGATTCGACACGCCCAGACGGCAGACTTCCCAGGTGCGCCCTCTTCGCGATCCAGTGGGTCGGGCCAGACTTGTTCTGCTCGCCGTGACGCTCGTCCTCGTGGGATGCGGGGGTGGCGATGCAGCGACGGGATTGCTCTCTACCGACGCGACACCGGCCGGCAACGACATCGAGCTAGCCGATGCGGCCGACACCTCGACCGAGGCGACCGACGGGGCGGATACCAACCCAACTGCGTCGCCGGGCAGCACCGGACCTACCCCGACGGCCGCGATCCCACCTGGCACGATCGAGCTACTTCGCCCCGAGGTGGTCGAGACGTATCCGCACGACAACACGGCCTATACCCAGGGCCTCGAAGTTCTCGACGGCCAGCTGCTCGAAAGCACCGGCCGCCAGGGTCACCCGGGAAGCGACATCGTGTTCGAAAGCGATCTTCGTCGCGTCGACATTGTGAGCGGCGAGGTCCTGCAGCGAGCGGACCCGCCCGGAACGGTGTTCGCCGAGGGACTGACGCGGGTCGGCGACGAGTTGATCCAATTGACCTGGCGAGATGAAGTCGCGTACTTCTGGGATGCCGAGACCTTCGAGTTCCGCCGCTCAGTCTCCTACGGCGGGCAGGGCTGGGGCCTCTGCTTCGACGGCACCCGTCTGGTAATGACCGACGGGAGCGAGTACCTGTTCTTCCGGGATCCAGTCACGTTCGACCTGCTCGACCAGATCGCTGTCACGCAATCCGGCACGCCGATCGCTTCGCTGAACGAGCTCGAATGCATCGACGGCCGGGTGTGGGCCAACGTCTACCGGACCGACTTCATCGTGCGCATCGACCCAGAGACGGGTTTCGTGGACGGCATCGTCGATGCCAGCAATTTGGAACAGCCGCGGGTGACGCCGACCGAGGTCCTCAACGGCATTGCCTGGGACGCCGCGACCGACACGTGGCTGGTGACGGGGAAGTTCTGGCCCACGATGTATCGCGTTCGTTTTGTCAGCGGCGGGGTCACCAACTGACGTGACCCAGCTTCGCCCTGCCCCAGGCACCGCGGTCGCCGGCATCGATCGCTGGCGTGGCGGTTGGATCATCGCCCGGCTCGACGAGACGACGGTCAGCCTCGAAACGACCGAAACAACCGCCGAGGCCTTGCTCGCCACCGAGCGTTGCGATGTGGTCGCCGTCGACATGCCGATGGCGCTGCCGGTGCGAGGACGTCGATCTGCCGAGGCCGAGCTTCGCGCCCGCCTTGGACGCGCCGCGAGTTCGGTGTTCATCAGTCCGACGCGGGCCGCGATCCTGGCCGAGGACCGTGCGGCTGCAACCGAGGTGAACCGTGCCTTGGACGGCCCGGGGATCTCGGCTCAGGCTTGGGGGCTGGCGTCGTCGGTACGTGATCTGCGAGCGACGCTCCCTGGTCAGCCGGCGCTCCAAAGGTGGTTTGAGACACACCCCGAGACGGCGTTCGCCGAGTTGAATGCGGGTGAGCCGATGGCATCGAAGAAGAGCGCTCGCGGCGTTGCCCAACGAATGCAGGTGTTGCGTCAGCTGTTTGGTGACCTCGATGGTCTGCTCCTCGATGCCCCTGAGCGGGTGCCGGTCGACGATGTGCTCGACGCGTTGGCGGCGTGCTGGTCGGCGGTGCGGATCCAGGCCGGTACGGCACTGGTGCTCGGCCCGGCGGGGCGCGACGATGAGGGCTTCGAACAGTCCATCCGGATCTGAGGAACCATGGCTGCAACCAGTGCCGGACTCTTGCTTTGGCGAACAGGAGTCGACGGCATCGAGGTGCTGATTGTGCATCCAGGCGGCCCGTTCTGGGCTCGCAAGCACGAAGGCGCCTGGTCGATCCCCAAGGGCGAATTCGACCCGGCGGCCGAAGACGGCCCCGCTGCGGCAGCCCGTGAGTTCGCTGAAGAGCTGGGAAGCCCGGCTCCCCCATTGCCATGGCTGGACCTGGGCGAGACCGTGCTCAAGAGCCGCAAGCGGATCGTTGCTTGGGGCGTGCAAGGCGACCTCGACGCGTCGGCGATCACGTCGAACACGTTCACGATGCAGTGGCCACCGAAGTCCGCTCAGATGATCGAGGTACCCGAGGTCGACGAGGCCCGGTGGGTGACGCCGGCGGAAGCGGCGGAACTCCTCAACCCGGCCCAAGTCGTGTTCGTTGAGCGACTGCTCGCTGGATTGACGGACCACGAGCGTCCCAACACGGCCTCGGCCGACAACGACAAAACGTGAAAGCGCCGGGCGAGTGCCCGGCGCTTTCTCTCAGATCTGTTTGGCTTGCGCCAGAGCGGGTCAGTCCCGACGACGGCTCACGACGACAGCTGCGCCACCGGCCAGGACCAGGGTCATGCCGCCCGCTGCGAGCAGGCTCGACTCGGCACCCGTAAAGGCGAGTTCGCCGGTGCCGCCGCCCGTGCCACCACCAGCGCCGGCTGCAGCTGCAGCGAGGGGGCGTTGGAATGCGGCGGCGTTGTCGCTGAGGTTGAACGCCCCAGGTTCGCCAAGCAGACCAGCTTGGGTGCCGGACAGCACACCAGGTGCAGTACCGAACGATCCTGGGTCAGGCTGCGGTGCAGGCAGCACGACCGGATACGAGTCATCTTGGGCCGCGGCAGTGCCAGCGAAGCCGATGAACAACATTGCGAATCCCAGCGCCATGACGAGTGCGCTGCGAAGTGAAGACATGACAAGCTCTCCCAAGAGGTGTCGTTAGCTCGTGCGAGTGTAGGACAGTCCATCGGCACCGACAAACATTTGATGAGGCTTTCTGCCCACCGCAATTCGCGCGACGAGTGAAAGCCCAACAACAGAGGGTGGGCGCTCTCGACAGCCGAAAACAGGCGGTCGAGCCACTTGCTTACCTAGGCCGGTTCGGTGGCCATCGGCATGCCCGGCAGGCCGTCGATGCTCTCGGTGTTCTTCTTGCGGTGATAGGCCGCGATGTCCTCGGCTGTCTTGTCCTTGGCCCATCCGGGAAGCGCTCGGCGATCATTCTTGAACTCCATGATCGGCACGCCATAGCCGCACGAGTCCGAGACCCGGTCAACGTCGACCCGAATGATCGAGCGCAGTGCGCCCGGCTCTTCGGGGAACTTGGCCAGCAGATCCGCGAAGCGGGGATCGTCGGGGAAGACCGGTTCGCCGGTACCGGCGAAACGCACGATGTTCGGGCTTCCTTTGAACGCACAGAACATGAGTGTGATCCGTCCGTTCTCACGCAGATGAGCGACGGTTTCGATGCCGCTGCCCGTGCGGTCCAGATAGGCGACCTCGTGGGGGCCGAGCACGACTACCGGTTCGAGCCCCTTGGGGGACACGTTGACGTGGCCCCCTTCGTTCGGCGCGGTGGCGACGAAGAAGACAGGCTGTGATTCAGCAAACGCTTTGAGCTCGTCGGTGATCGATTCATGCAGGTTGCCCATGTGCGCAGTGTCCCAGTTAAAGGGGCTTCATGCCACCGGTTTGCGCTGGGACAGCCGCTCAGAGCGAGCGACGCTGGCGAGCGAGTTCGTACGTCAGAATCGTGCCGGCCATCGCAACGTTGAGCGATTCGAGATCCCCGGCCATCGGGATCGAAACCCACTCGTCGATTGCACCGCTGTAGGCCTCGCCCAGCCCGTGGGCCTCGCTGCCGAGGACGAGCGCCACCGGTCCGGTCAGGTCCAGCTCGTCGCACGGTGTGGCGTCGTGCATGCGGGTGCCGATCCGGCGAAAGCCCCGAGCGTCGAGTTGGGCCAGGCCTGCGTCGACGTCGCGCTCGATCACGACCGGGAGGCGGAAGAGCGCCCCCGCCGAGGCGCGAACCGTCTTCGGGCCCCACGGGTCAGCCGTGTCGCCCAAGGCGACCAGCGCGCCGAAGCCGGCAGCTTCGGCCGACCGAGCCAGCGTGCCGACATTGCCGGGGTCGTTGAGATCCGCCGCGATCAGCACGGGAGCCTCGCCGTCGAGATCGTCCCAGCCAGACGTCGGGATCGCCACCTCAGCAACGACAGCCTGCGGGGCCGTGGTCGAAGCGATCCGCTCCAGCACATGGCGGGCAACGGGAACCGCGCCGGGATACGCGTCAACGCTCCCCTCGTCGACGACGACCTGGAGCACGTCAAGCGCCGACGCCTCAACCTCGGCGACGAGCTTTGCTCCTTCAACGACAAATCGCCCGGCTTCGTGCCGATCCCGCCGATGGCGAGAGAGACCCCGAAGCCGGGCGATGTCAGACTTGCTCAACATTGCCATGCTCGACCCTCGCTCGAGCCGCCAGGTGGCGGTCTGCGCTGCGAGAGACTCTGAGCGAAGCGAATTGGAACGAGCACGCACACCGCCGCCGGGCGGCGGTCACTGCGTTACGCGTCGACCGACTCGTTCGCCTGAGCGGCCACGTCGACGAGTGCCTTGAAGGCGTCGGCGTCGTGGACGGCCATGTCGGCGAGGACCTTGCGGTCGACTTCGACACCAGCGGCCTTGAGGCCGGCGATGAAACGGCTGTAGGTGGTGTCGTGCATGCGGCAGGCAGCGTTGATGCGCTGGATCCACAGGCGACGGAACTCACCTTTGCGGGCCTTGCGGTCGCGGAACGCATAGTTCCCGCTGTGCATGACCTGTTCGTTGGCGGACTTGAAGCTGCGGCTCTTGTTGCCGTAGTAGCCCTTGGCTTGCTTCAGGACCTTGTTGCGGCGCTTACGACCGTGAACGGCTCTTTTGACACGTGCCATTGGAGTCTCTCCTTCTCTGGGTCTTCAGCGCTTGCCGAGCGCGCGCTTGATGTTTGGTGCGTCTGCCTCGGCAACGAGGGCCGCCGGGCGAAGCTGACGCTTGCGCTTCGGGGCCTTCTTCTCGAGGATGTGACGCTTGTTCGCCTGGCGGCGCTTGATCTTGCCCGTGCCCGTGAGAGCAAAGCGCTTCTTGGCGCCCTTATGGGTCTTCATCTTCGGCATGTTGCTACCTCGACCGTGTGGTGTCGGTCTGTCTTCTCTGGGGGGTATATCTCAGGGGGTATTGCTTGGTTGTCTCGGCGCCCGCTCCACCCGGTGGAGCGGAGCGGGCGACGTGACTATTCGGCTGCTTCGACCTCGACGGCTTCGGGCTCTGCGGCTTCGGGTTCAGCAGTTTCCTGCGGAGCCGGAGCGTCAGATTCCGGTGGCGTCGCGGCTGGTGCTACTGAGGCCGCAGCCGCAGCTGCTTCCTCGGCGGCCAGGGCTGCCTGCTTCTCCTTGTCGGGAACCAGGACCATGACCATGTTGCGACCATCGAGCTTCGGATAGATCTCGACCTTGGAGATGTCATCGGCTTCTTCGGCAATGTTGTCGAGGATGCGACGACCGAGTTCCGGGTGCTGCATTTCGCGGCCTCGGAACATGATCGTGACCTTGACGCGGTTGCCTTCACCGAGGAACTGCTTCACCTTGCGGGTCTTGGTCTCGAAGTCACCCTTGCCGATTTTCGGCCGGTACTTCATTTCCTTGACCTGCACGGTCGTGGCCTTCTTGCGAGAGGCCTTGTCACGCTGTTTCGCCTCGTAGACCGCTTTGCCATGGTCCATGATCTTGCACACGGGCGGTTTCGCCTTGTCGGCGACCTCGACCAAGTCAAGACCAGCTCGCTGGGCGAGCTGAAGGGCTTCTGGTAGCGGCACGATTCCGACCTGTTCCCCGTCGGCGCCGACAAGTCGGACCTCGCGGGCCCGGATTTGTTCGTTCACCCGGGGGCCGGAATCTCGTGAATCACGTGGCGGTGCTATTGCGGATCACTCACGAAGGATGATCTCCTCATTTCGATGGGTAGTTCTTGCGGCACTGCACTCGAAGCAGGCAAGGAACCACCGCAATGCCGTCGCGACGGGAGATTTCCCGGCGACGGAACTGCACTGGAACCCGGTGCGCCTCGAGCGGCGACGGGGTGGGACGCTCTCACGACCACTTCGTCAACTGAATGTGCATTGGACAGGCTAGTGGGACGGCGACGATTGCGCTACTTGCGTCGCTTCTGGCCATGAAAGCGGTCTGCATTGTGTCGCGTGTCACGGTGCGGGCGTGACCGCACGCACGGACGCAGGCTAAGCGGTTCTCGAAGATGGGCACATGTTCAAGACCCGTTCCCGCTTCGCTCCCCTAGTTCTCGCGGCCGCTCTGGCCCTCGGCGCAGGCGCGTGCAGTGCTTCGTCGACGACAACCGAAGGCGCGACCAACGAACCGGCAGCTGCGGCGACGGCGGTCGACGTCGCCCCAACCGTTGCGACTGCGACGCCGGCGCCGGTGGTCGAAGAGGCCGACGCAGGCGCCGACGCGGCGCCCACGGCCGAAGCCACCGAAGCAACCCAGGAGGCGCCTTCCCAAGAGGCGGCCGGTACCGGGACGGTAGAGATCGCGTTCGACGACGGCCGCACCTGGAGCTTGGAAACGCTCGACTGCTACACGGCACCCGACGCGCCGTTCGGCATCTTCTTCATGGTTGGCGTCAACGATGAGGGCGCTGACTTCGGCGCCGTGGAATCGTGGCCACTCGACGGCGACAAGACCGGCGGCACGTCGTTCATTTCGACCTTCATCGACGAGGAAGGAAACCTGTACGGCATCGAAGGCGGTCCGGTGACTGACAACGGTGGGGAGCTGAGCTTCTCGAGCGCCATCTACGAGGGGCTCGCACTGGAGCCGACGCTCAACGGGACCTTCTCCTGTACGCCGTGAACCAAGCCCGCCCTCACGGCGCGACGAGCTGGTGCGCGATACTGGCCCATGGCCGCAGTGACTGATTCCAGCCAGGACATCCCCGTCGAAGAACTCGATCGGGCCTACGCCACGATCATGGCGTCCATCGTCGAGCACGCCGACGCACCCCATTACGCGGAGCTGGCGCCAATGCTGGGCGTCGAGGTCGAGCGAGCCCGGCGGATCATGCATGAGCTGTGCGCGGTGACCCCGGGCTGGATGCATCCAGGCACGGACTGGCTGGGTTCGTTTCCGCCGTTCAATGTGCAACCGACGCAGTACCGGATACAGATCGGTGAACGCCACGGCTGGTTCGGCCAGTGAGGATTCGAGTCGCTGGCAGTTCGCTGGCTCGTACCGGGTGAGACCGTTCGGATCGAAGCGCCGTGCCTGAGCTCGGGTGAGCGCATCACGATCGAGATGCGCGACGAGGAGATCCTGCTCATCGAGCCGGACACCGTCGTGGGCTACACGAGCCAGATGGTCGGAGGTGATGCGGCCAGTCGGCCGTTCCGTTGAGCGAGCATGAATCTCTTCCGGTCGGAAGAGGACGCACGCAACTGGGCCGACTTCGACCGCGACATGGCGGGGTTTTTGAAACCCGTCGCCGAATGGGCAGCGATCTTCTCGAACCCGTTCTTCCGGGAACGAGGCCGCGCCGATTACCTGAGCTGGACGCGGAGCGAAGCCGGCCAGGCCGCGTATGGGGACCTGAAAGCAGCACTCAGCCCGTAGGGCGCTCCCGCTCGGCAACGGATCGAAGCGCGTTGGGCTCGGATGTAGCGATTGCGGCGAGGATCCGTTCCGCGCAGGTGCCGGCCGGTGTCCTCGAGGTGTCTACTTCGAGGTCGTAAATGCCCGGATCATGGACTGCTTCTTGCCACCGGAGAACCGGGAACGGGACCTCGCCATCACGCGCAGGCAGGTAGATGTCGGGGCGCGATTGCGCTCGCCGTTGCATGATGACACTCAGATCGCAACGAACACCGACAAGCCACGTCGATGCATGTGGTAGATGCGTCGCCGCGTCCCAGAGCGGATACAGCTCGCCCGCATAGTCATGGTGGAGCCCTAGGTCCAGCACCACCGACCGACCTGGCGTTGCTGCAATAACGCAGCGTCGGAACATTTCGACATAGCGACGGCGAACCGCCTCCTCGAGATCGGACCGCTCGCCGCCCGGGCGGAGACCGATTCCAGGCATCAGGTGGGGTGGCGTGTTCGACATATCCGAGTCGACGCCATCGGCCACCCAGGATGTACGCCGAGCGAGCAACGCCAGTGAGATCGCAGATTTTCCTGAACGCGGCGCGCCATTCAGCACGATGATCAGCGCCTCGCTCTCATCCATCGAAGAAATCTACCACTGCGTGTTGCAATCGAACATATGTTCGTATATGGTTAGGGGACGAACCCGACCAGTTCGGGTGGTGAGCCCAACGGCGACCTTGTCCCTTTCATCTCGAGCCCTTCAACGTGGGTGGAGCGCTGTGAGGGGCAGCGACGGGTCTGGCTGTTCTTCTCCGCCACCTCACCGTCGACCGCAGGCAACGGATCGGCACCCCAAACATCTGAGCTTCCCAAGCCAGGTACTTCGAGGTGCCATGTCCCCAATCTCCATTGCTTTCGACACGACGAATACGGCGAACCAGGCCGCGCTCTTCGCCCTGCGTGATGCGGTCGACGCCGGTTCCGGCATGGTCGGCGACGTTGCGTCGGCCGACCGGAGCATCAAGCTCGCGGAACAACTTCGTCGCCTCGCCGCGGTGGCATCGGTCGACTCGATGCAGGCAGTCGAGGACGCCCGTGTTTATGTGGACCAGGGCCATGCGTCGGCACGAGTCATGGTGGCGCACCTGGCGGGGCTGTCGAGTAGCGACGCGTTTCGTCTCGACAAGATCAGGCGGATGGTGCACGGCAGACGCGCCGATCAGATCGCGGTGGCGTGGTGCGCCGGGTCCTTGGGCGTCGACCAAGCCGTCGTGTTGGCCAGGGTGTATGCGAATCCTCGTGTGCGAGACCGCTTCATCGACGACCAGGCCTGGTTTCTGGCTCGGGCGACCAAGGATTCCTTCGCCAAGTTCGAGAAACGAATCGCTCGTTGGCTGGAATTGGCCGACGACGATGGCGCCGACCCTGCGCCGGACCCGACGTTTGAGTCTCGTGATGCGTCGCTGAGCCAGGATCACTTCTCCAAGGCCTGGCACTTGCGTTCGCAGCTCGGCTCCGTTGGCGGCTCCCGGTTCAACGAGGTGTTCGGCGCCTACGTCGAGGCCGAGTACGCGCTCGACCGAGATGCAGCCCGTGAACGCTGCGGCGACGCCGCAACCGCCGACGACCTTCCTCGCACTGCCGCCCAGCGCCGAGCCGATGCGTTGTGCCAGATGGCCGAAGACGCAGCGAACAACCCGAGCACCTCAGTTCGGGTGAAGCGCGTGCACAACCTCATCTGGAAAGGCGAGACCGCCGAGGAACTCTTCCGGCGGTGGAACGGGCTTGCGCCGCGCACGATCAACATCGATGACTACGGGGTCGCCGACCTCGACGGACACGTCGTCCACGCACCCACGGCATTCGCCGAACTACTCGTCGACAGCTTCCGGCGAGTCGTCGTCAACGCCGCTGGCGTCGTCGTCGACATGTCTCGTAGTCAACGCCTGTTCACTGGGCTCGCTCGACTCGGCGTCGAACTTCAGACCGACGAGTGTTACTGGCCCGGTTGCCACAAGCCGACCAGTGCGTGTCAGATCGATCATCTGAGACCCGCGGCCCGGGGCGGGCCGACGACACAATCAAACGGCAAACCCGCCTGCCTACGCCACAACCTCGTCAAAGAGGCTGGCTACACCGTCACCCGTGCGCCCGACGGCGCGATCACCATCACAACGCCAAACGGCGAGACCGTCCGATGATCGGCCGCGAACCGCAATTGTTCGCGCCCGAACGACGCGACGCAGTCGTGCGAGACTCGAGTATGCGGTCCGTGGCGATGCTCTTGGTGACGTTGTCCTTGCTCGCGGCCGGTTGCAGCAGTGGACCGAACCGTGCATCGGGTTCAGTATCCGCCGACGAGCCGGCGCCACCCACTCCCCCGGAACTGGAACCGACGGTGAATGCGCCCGGCAGCGGCGAGTTGCCCACGACGGTGCTCTGCGACGGGATCCCGCTTTCGGTGACAGACCTGAGCGATGTGGCGCTCGTGAGCGAACGCCCCATTCCCGTCGATGCGATGGCACCGCTCGACGAGTTTCTGGCGACGGGCGAGGGCGACTTCTGGCCCCAAGACGGCTACTGGGTCATCAACACGAGCGAGGACCACTACCTGCTGGTGCACCATGACCCGAACGGGACGATGACCATGCTGGGCACCCAACGCTCACCCAACAGCGCCGGCTGGGTTGCGAGCACGATCCAATCAGGACGGCCGTGCGAACTCCGCTCCGCGCTGCCTGACGGTTTCGGCATCGTCGCGTGGCGCGTCGACCCGGATTGGGATGCCCCGCCCGATGTGTCCCATATCGATCTTCTCGCGTCCGGCCAAGCGTGCTCGGGTGGTCAACCGATGGGCGACCGTCTGATGCCGCCGCAGGTCACCGAGACCGACGATGCGATCCTTGTCGCGCTGATGGCGAAACTGCCCGAGGGGGACCAAACCTGCCCGGGCAATCCCGAGGAACCTGTCCGGGTCGAGCTTGGCGAGCCGATCGGCACCCGGGAAGTCCGCGATGCGTTGCGCAGCGGCCAGACGCTCGCTGACTTCGTGCCGGTCAGCCCGTGATCATCCTTTGACGAGCGTGCCCGACTTCCATTTCGGAAGGGGTTGGGCGTCAGGCCATCTCGATGTCGGCGACAGCTTCGAGGCCGAGGTCGGCGATGGACTTCTCGCGCATCTCGATCTTGCGGACCTTGCCGGTGACGGTCATGGGGAACTCGTTCACAAAGGCGATGTAGCGCGGCACCTTGAAGTGGGCGATCTTGCCGCGGCAGAACTCCTTGATGTCGTCTTCGGTCGCCTGCTCGCCGTCGGCGAGCTGGACCCACGCCATGATCTCTTCGCCGTACTTCTCGTCGGGCACACCGATCACCTGGGCGTCGGCAACCTTGGGGTGGGTGTACAAGAACTCTTCGATCTCCCGCGGGTACACGTTTTCGCCGCCGCGGATGATCATGTCCTTGATGCGACCCACGATGTTGATGAAGCCGTCTTCGTCCATCGTGGCCAGATCACCGGAGTGCATCCATCCCTCGGCGTCGATCGCCTCGCGGGTTCGTTCGGCGTCGTTCCAGTATCCAACCATCACGCTGTAGCCGCGGGTGCAGAGCTCTCCGGGGCTGTTGCGGGGCAACGTCACACCGGTCTCGGCGTCGATGATCTTGATCTGCACGTGCGGATGGGTTCGGCCCACGGTCCCGACCCGGGCGTCGATGGGATCGTCGGTGGCCGTCTGTGTCGACACGGGAGACGTCTCCGTCATCCCGTAGCAAATCGTAACCT
>CALLPT010000040.1 GCA_938015575.1 uncultured Acidimicrobiales bacterium | reverse complement strand
TCGCCACTTCGATGACATCTGTCGCGAGGTCGAGGGCTTCTTCTCCGCCCACGACGACGCGGGCACGTGGCCCGGCGGCATCCATGTCGAGCTGACCGGCGAAGACGTTACCGAGTGTCTCGGTGGCGGCGATGACCTGGGCCACCAGGATCTCGATAAGCGCTACGAGACAATCTGTGACCCGCGCCTCAACGGCCGCCAGTCACTCGACCTCGCCTTCCGCGTCGCCGAACTCCTTCAACGCTGAGCCAGAACTGCGGGTGTCTGACACCCGCAGATTCCGGCCGTTTGGTGTGGGGTCGCCTTTCTGACCCAGCTACTTGTCGCTTCCATGTCGATCTGGCCGATACGGGCCTCCTGCCGACGCGTGCCGCCCGAACAGTGATAGGCAGAGGCCGTGATTTTTCAGCGTTCACGGGCCGCGCTGGTCTTCGTACTGCTCGCCCTCTTTGCGACCGCCTGCGGCGGCTCCGACGGTTCAGCGACCACTGACCTCGCCGACGTGGTGACACCAGAGCCCCTCACCGATGCGACCGAGGGCAGCGCCGACCCCGGACAGGGCGACGGATCGACCGATGACGGGACCGCCTCGACAACCGAGAGCTCGGACGCCGACGCAGCCGACGACGCGACCGCGACCGACGCATCCGATACTGCACTGCTCGACGCGGGCGACGAGATCCCTGCACCCGGCGAGTACGACATTGCCGCCAATGCGACCGGGTTCGTGCGCGCCCTGTTCAACCTCGATCCGAGTCCCGAAGCCGTCGACTGCCTGGTAGCCGAGGCCGAAGCCCAACCGACCTTCGAACGAGCACTCGCCGCAAACACACCCGTGTTCTCCGACTTCGGCGACGAAACCCTGTACGCGGTCTCGACCAGCATGAACGGCTGCGTCGACGCACTCAGCCTGGGTGGCTGGGCGATGGAAGCCGTCGGCCCAACCGGCGAGATCCGTGAGACGGCACCGGCCTGCTTCGCCGATCGCTTCAACGGACCTGACGGCGATGACCTGTTCCACATCTTCATTGCCCTGTCGTTCCAATACCGGTACGACCCAGACTTTGTTCCCGGTATCACGGACGCTCTATCGACCTGTACCCCGGTAACGGGGCTCGCACCACTGTTCGCCAACCAGGCCGAAGCCGAATCGAACTACGACACAGTCATCGATCGAGATTGCTTCTTCGAGTCCATCGACAATCGCGAGGCGTCCGAGGCGTTCTGGTCGACCCTGATCGACGGCCAAGTCCCACCGTTCACGGCGATGACGCCGTATCTCGCCGAATGTGCCTCGATCGCCAATGCGGATCTCGCAGACGGTGTCCCCGCCGACTTTGTTCCGTGGTCGGGAACGAGCGCGCTCGCCGGCGTTGCGCCTCCCGCTCGGGCCAACATCTACTCGTCACCACCACCCATGTCGATCGATGCCTCGGCGAGCTACACGGCGGTCGTCGCGACCGGTGGCGGCCAGATCCGCATCAAGCTGTTCGCCGATTCAGCACCGGTGACGGTCAACAACTTCGTGAGCCTTGCCCGCGACGGCTTCTACGACCAGACGGTGTTCCACCGGGTGCTCGACGGGTTCATGGCCCAGGGTGGCGATCCGACGGGCACCGGCACGGGAGGCCCGGGCTATCAGTTCCAGGACGAGACCGTCGGCGGTCCAGCGTTGGATCGGCCCGGACTGTTGGCGATGGCGAACTCGGGCCCAAACACGAACGGCAGCCAATTCTTCATCACGTTCGTGGCGACCGAATGGCTCACCGGCAACCACACCGTGTTCGGTGAAGTCATCTCTGGCCAGGAACTGGTCGATGCGATCGAACGCCGCGATCCGGCCGCGCCCGCAGGACGCGGCCAAGTCATCGAATCCATCACCATCATCGAGGAGTAGCTCCTCTGCGGCTGCCGCCGTTCAGTCTGCGGGTGCCTCGGCCAGGCAGTGGGCGGCGAACTCGGCAATGAACGACTTCATCGTTTCGATCGTCTCCGCGTCGATCATCTCGCCGTCTTCGAGCTTGTCGCCGTAAGCACCGATCCCGAGTGCGGGGAAGTGCTTGACCTTGAAATGCCCCATCACCAGGTCGAAGTGGCCACGGATACCAGCGCCGGCCCGCCCGCCGGGTGTCGTTACGACGAGGGTGAGCCCGCGGCCTTCCCATGAACGCGGCGGCCGGGACAGCCAGTCGATGACGTTTTTGGTCCTTGCCGGGTACGAGGCGTTGTACTCGGGCGTGAAGATCAGCACGCCGTCGGCAGCTGCCACGGCGTCGTGCAGCGCAGTCACCGACGCCGGCACGCCGGCTTCTTCGAGGTCGCCGTCGTAGAACGGGATCTCACTGATGTCGATCTCAGTGACGGTCACCCCGTCGGGAAGATTGGCGAGCGCAGCGCGCATGGTTGCGGCATTTGCCGATCCCGAGCGCAGGCTTCCACAGAACGTCACGAGGTTCACGTCAGACACTCCCCTAGTGAACCATGCGGCAATTGCGTTCGGAACATTCGCAGCATCTGGCACCCTGGGCGGGTGCCGATCGAGATCAACGGGTCGCTGACGATCCCCGACGCTGAACTGGAGTGGAAGTTCACGACCTCGCGCGGCCCGGGCGGACAGCACGCCAACAAGGCCAGCACCCGCGTGCAACTTGCGTGGGACATCGCACAATCCGATGCGATTGGTGATGGCTACCGCGCCCGGCTCATGGACAAGTTGGGGCCGGTCGTACGAGCCGATGTCGACGATCATCGTTCGCAGCAGCGCAACCGCGATGCGGCGGCTGAGCGCCTGGCCGACAAGGTGCGCGGCGCCCTCGTTCGACAGGCGCCTCGTCGAGCAACGAAGCCCACGAAGGGATCCAAGAAGCGTCGAGTCGAGGCCAAGCGACGCAAGTCGCAAACCAAGGCGATGCGCAAGAAGCCGACCAGCTGGGACTGATCGTCGAGCCGCCTCGCAGCGCGTGAGGCCTGGTGCCGATGGCCCCGAATCTCAACGATCGATCAAGTTGAGAACAAGTTCCCGTCTCCCGGTAGGTCACCCGGCCTGGGTCGCCCTCAAGACAGCGTCTCTCGTTGCCGATACTGGGCACATGGTCTTGGCTGAATCACTCCCCCAAAACGCAGCCGTCATCGAGAAGCTCACGAAACAGCACGGCGATCGCTTGCGCCCCGCCGAATCCATCGTCGCCGTTGCCCGAGGTGGCGCCGTCGACCGGATCCAACCTGGCGCGGTTTTCAGCATGCTCGGCTCCATCGGGCGCCGCATGGAGCGCGCGCTGAGCGCCGATGAGATCGGGCCAAGATCGACGCAGGTGAAACTCTTCCTGCACCGCCGAGGTCTCGAACTCGTCGACTTCCCCTCGAGCAAGGTCGGGTACACCCTGGCGTTGACCAATCAGCGGGTGCTGGTCTTCAACTTCACCGGACGCCGGTTCCTGAGCGAGTCACCGATTCGCGGGATGCGGATGGAGCAGCTGCGTCACGAAGACGGCATGAGCACGTTGTTCTTCTGTGAGGGTCGCCAGGCGGCGGCGATCACCAGTTGGGAGGACGACGCGTTGACGGCGCACTTCTTGACGTCGTACAACGAGCAAGCGTCCATGACCACCTCACGCCGCGTCAGCTAGCGAATCAATCCGCAGAGCAGCCAGAGGCGAAGCCGAAGCTGCGATTGCGAGTTGCGCGGTCCGCAGAGCAGCCAGAGGCGAAGCCGAAGCTGCGGTTGCGAAGAAACCTAGAGAACAGCTTCGACGAAGGTTTCGAGCTGTCGCAGGTTACGGACTTCGAAGAGCCCGTCGCAGTACTGGGCATATTCGGTGACGATGGAGTCGCCGGTGTCCCAGTAGCTGCCCGGTTCCGGATTGAGCCAGAACACCTGGCGAGCGTTGCGCTTCATCTCCTGGATGATCCAGCTCTGGGCTGCGTGATAGTTGTTGCGTGCGTCGCCGAGGATCATGACGGTGGTCTTCGGATTGATCGCTGACTTCATGTAGTTCTTTTCGAACACCTCGAAGGCGTGGCCATAGTCGGAGTGGCCGTCGACCCAAACGACGTCGGCTTCGGTGTTCACACGATGCACGGCCGCGGTGATGTCGTCGCTGCCGTCGAAGTAGTCGGTGACCTCGTCGAGACCATCGATGAACACGAACGCCCGGACCTTGGAGAACTGATTCGACATCGCGTACACGAGGTGCAGGGTGAAGCGAGCGAACGCGGCCACCGAGCCACTGATGTCGGCGATGATCACCATCTCGGGCTTCGAGGGCCGTGGATGCTTGAACCGTGGGTCCGCAGGCACGCCGCCATAACTCAGCGACTTGCGAATGGTGTTGCGGAAGTCCAGCCCGCCCTTGTTCCGGTTCCGCCGCTTGCGGGCCAAACGGATCGCGAGCTTGCGGGTGAGCGGAGCGATTGCCTTGCGCAATGCCTCCATCTCGTCGCGGGTCGCATGCATGAAGTCGAGATCTTCGGGAAGCGGCTTGCGCAGCGTCTTCGCCATGGCTTCGACGCCGCGGTCGGCGACCAAGCGGCGACGGATCTCGGCCTCGATTTCGGCTTTGAGCTTCTCGACCCGTGACTCGTACTCATCGCGGGCAAGGCGGTCATCGAGGCCGCTTCGGCCCTCGTTCTGGGCCTGGTCGGCCTCCATCATCCGCTCGAGGACACCGTCGAGATCGAGATTCCGCAAGGTGCGATACAGGTAGTAGGTGCCGCCGACAGGACGGCCCGGTTCCATACCGGCGAAGCGGTCGACCGCGGTGCGAGCCACGGCGCGCTGCAGCACCTGGTCCTGGCGCATGAGTGCCTGGTACAGCATCTCGGCCAGTTCCTCGTTGGACATGCCCTCGCCACCACCGCCGCCTTGTTGGCTGCCCTGGTCGCCTTGCTGGCTGTCGTTGTCCTGCTGATCGCCTTCGCCGAACGGATCCGCGTCGGGGTCCGTCAGCGAGTACTCGGGACCGCGGATCGCGAAGTAGACGTCGAAGACGGTCTCGAACGCGGGCCAGTGTTGGTGGTTCTTGACCAGCGTCGCTCCGAGCGCGTACTTGAACGTCGTTCGGTCACCGATCGGAATCGCCCGAACGGCTTCCATTGCATCGAGGTTCTCGGTCAGGCTGACCGGAAGACCGGCGTCGCGGAGCTCCTGGATGAACCCGCCAAGCAGGTCGAGCAGCGGATCGGCCATCTCGGCCGTGCTGAAGAGTGGCTCTGGTGCGACGTCGGTCATGGGTCAGCCCTCGGCCGGCGCGAAGGTCTCTTCGCTCTGAGCGAATTCCTTGACGGCCTTTTCGATGTCGCTGCGGTACTTGAGCAAGATGTTGGCCGTCTCGGTTGCGGTCTTGGCATCGACGTGGTCGACGCCGAGCAGCACGAGGGTGCGGGCCCAGTCGATCGTTTCCGACACCGACGGTGCCTTGCGCAGGTCGAGGTCGCGGACGCTGCGCACGATGCGAGCGATCTGGTCGGCGAGGTTCTCGCTGATGTCGGGCACCTTGGTCAGCACAATCTCGCGCTCACGTTCGAGCTCGGGATAGTCGAGGTACATGTACAACGCGCGGCGCTTGAGTGCCTCGGACAGCTCACGTGTGTTATTCGACGTGAGGAAGACGAGCGGGATCTGCTTCGACTCGATGGTGCCGAGCTCGGGGATCGACACCTGGTAGTCGGACAGGATCTCGAGGAGCAGGGCCTCGGTCTCGATCTCGACACGGTCGACTTCGTCGATCAGCAACACGACCGGCTCGTCGCTGGTGATTGCCTCGAGCAGCGGGCGAGTGAGCAGGAACTCCTCGGAGAAGATGTCGTCTTCGATCGTTTCCCAGTCGGCATCGCGTTCGGACTGGATGCGCAGCAGCTGCTTCTTGTAGTTCCACTCGTAGAGCGCTTTGGACTCGTCGAGACCTTCGTAGCACTGGAGCCGGATCAGGCGGGCCCCGATCATCTCGGCCACGCTCTTGGCGAGCTGGGTCTTGCCCGTGCCAGCCGGGCCCTCGACGAGAACTGGCTTCTCGAGACGGTCGGCGAGATACACGATGCTGGCGAGGCCGTCATCGGCGAGATAGTCGACATCGGCGAGTCCTTTGTGGACGGCAGCGACATCGGTGAACCTGTCGGTCATGGAGCTCCTCATGAAATAGCGGCGTCCCGATTCGGGCGCCGCACATGCCTTGTCGAGGTTACCGGAGGTCGTTCGTTCAATCCGAACCGGTTTCGCCACAAGTCCGCGACTTCTTTGTCCGCCCAGGCGACTAGCCGAACAAGACACGTTCGCCTCGTCGAGTGCCGGTTGTGCTGGTACTGCGAGGTGACGACCGACGACGAGTAGATTCCGAGTCGGCTTCTCAGCCAAATGCAATCCAAGGAACAGAGGGACCGTCATGGACGATGACGACAAGGGCTTTTTCATCCTGGTACTCGGCGTACTCGCGGCAATCCTGATGGTTGTGTCCTGGTGGGCGATTCGCGACGACGATGATTCGCTCATCAACCCACCCCAAGTCTCGGCCGAGGCAGATCACGGTGCCGATGGCGACGCTGGCGACGCAGGCGATGAAGCCGGCGACAGCGCTGACGCCGAACCGGAACCTGAGCCCACCCCTGAACCCACTTCTGAGCCAACGCCGTCGCCGGTGCCCGAGCCCACGCCCGAGCCAGCCGTCGAAGAAGACGCGGCCCCAGCAGCTGGCGCAGGCACCGTGGTGGACATCTTGAGCGGTGACCCGAACCTGAGCGCGGTGACCGCACTGGTCGCCGGTGCTGGATTGACCGACGCACTGATTACTGAGGGACCGTTCACGATCCTGGCGCCTTCGAATGCCGCCGTCGAGTCGGTCGAGCCTGCCGCTGCGGCTCGTCTGCTCGGCGAAGCGAGCGCCGTCGACACGCTGACCTACCACGTCATTCCTGGCGCCTACACCGCCGACGATCTCAAGGGGTTGCTGCGGGGTGCCCGCTCGACCGAGGTCGAGACGCTCCAGGGCGACCCGATCACCCTGTCGCTCGACGGTGACGATCTCGTGATCAACGGCACGGCGGTCGTAGCAGCCGCCGACGCCGCAGCTGGCAACGGCGTCGTCCATACGATCGACAACATCTTGGTACCGCGAGAAGCCGCCCTGAACCTGATCGTCGGTCTCGAGCCCATTCAGTTCGCCAGCGGAAGCGCCGTGATCTCGCAGGAATCGACGGCGACGCTCGATCAAGTAGTCGAAGCACTGCAGGCTTCCGATGCCTCGGTGCTGGTCGAGGGCCACACCGACAGCCAGGGCGACCCGGGCGCAAACCAGGCGCTGAGCCTCGAACGAGCACGGGCGGTCGTCAACTACCTGGTCGCGAACGGCGTCGACGAGACCCGCCTGAGCGCCCAGGGCTTCGGTCAAGAGCGCCCGGTGGCAGACAACGGAACCGACGAGGGCCGAGCGCTCAACCGGCGCATCGAGTTCCGCGTCGGCTAACCGGCGCCGACGGGTCGCCGATGGGCGGCGGCCCGCCACAAGAACGGGCGCGTACGACGCCCAGCACGTGGCTGGGAGTCAAACGTTTCCTGCGAGTACCACCCCAGGCGACCGCGTCGGCGAGGGACTGCTCCCCTAGCCGATGGCCGGGTCGCCTCTGGTACGACGCCTACGCTGGCGTCGATGCGATCCCCCAGCCTCTGGCGCCGACGGTGACGGGCGACCGCGCCGCGGTGTTTGTCGCCGCGGGAATCCTGTTGAGTCGACTATCCGGGCTCGTTCGTGAGATCGTCCTGTCAGCAGTACTCGGCGCATCCACGATCGCCGCCGAGGCCTTTGCGTTTGCGCTGGGCGTTCCCAAAATCCTGCAGAACTTGCTGGGCGAAGGAGCGCTTTCGGCCTCGTTCATTCCCGTCTACTCCCAGGTCGTCGACGAAGACCCGGCGGCAGCGCGGCGCCTCGCCGGAGCGATCTTTGGGCTGCTGGCCAGCCTCGTCGGGGCCTTGGTGCTGGTCCTCATGCTCGCCGCCGACCCGATTATTGGCTTCTTGGCGCGTGGCGCCAGCGCCGAGCGAGCCGCCCTCACCGCGGACCTGCTTCGTGTCATGGCGCCCGGCATCGGATTCATCGTCTTTGCCGCCTGGTGCTTGGGCATTCTCAACGCACACCGTGAGTTCTTCCTGTCCTATGTCGCCCCGGTCTTGTGGAACGTCGCCATCGTCATCGCCATCATCGTCTGGCGCACCCAAACCGACCGCCTCGACGACCTGGCTCGAGCCGCCGCCTGGGGTGTCTTCATCGGTGGCATCGCCCAGTTCGCAGTACAGCTGCCCCGCGTGCTCGCCATCGCCGGACCGATCACCCCGACATTGCGACGAGACGATCCGGCCACTGCGCAGGTTCTGCGCCGCTTCGTGCCCGGCGTCGCCGGTCGCGGTGTGGTCACCATCAGCACCTTCGTCGACCTGGCGCTCTCCTCATTCCTCGCCGTCGGCGCTCTTGCTGTCCTCACCAAAGCCCAGACGCTGTATCTCATGCCCATCTCGGTCTTTGCCATCTCGATCGCAGCGGCCGATCTGCCGGAGCTGTCGCGTGAGACCGAAGATGCCGCCGCGGCGTCGGCACGGGTGCGCCGCGCCGTTGACCGGGTGACGTTCTTCTTGTTGTTCGCCAGCCTCGTCTTCATCTTTGGCGGTCGCAGTTTGGTCGGCGCTCTGTTTGAGCGAGGCGCATTCGACGGCGACGACACGGTGGCAGTCTGGGTGACCCTGGCGGTGTTTTCGTTTGGCTTGCTGGCCAGCGGGCTTTCCCGCTTGTTGCAGAACGCAGCCTTTGCCCAAGGCGACGTCGCTGGCCCGGCGCGGATCGCGCTCGTGCGGCTCATACTCGCAGCGGTGATCGGCATCGTCTTGATGTGGCCCGCCGATCGCTTCGCCGTCGCTGACGCGATGATCGCGCAGGTCGGCGACATCGAGTTCGGTCCCCTCGACGACGCGCTACGAGATGTTCCCGGCACGCATCGCCTCGGGGCCGTCGGATTGGCGGCCGGAGGCGCAGTGGCTGCGTGGGCCGAATTCGTCTTGCTGCGACGACGCGTCGGCACGGTCGCTCGCGGCATCGAGATCGGACGCGCGCTGATTCGCTTGCTGCCGGCTGCGGTGGTCGCAGGCGCAGCGCTCATCGCCCTCGACGCTGGGCTGCGCGGTCTGCACCCGCTGCTTGGCGCCCCGCTCGTCGTCGGGCCGCCGGGACTTGCGTATCTCCTGCTTGCGGACCGTCGCGGGAACGCGACCGCGAGCGCCGTGCTCGGCCAACTCCGCGGCCTGGCCGCTCGCTCATCGGGCGGTTCGTCCAACTGAGCGTCGGGAGCGAGCGCCTCGACCCCAGGTAGCGGGCAACTCCGGGGCCCGATAGGAAGACGGGATGCTTCGATCGACCTTGCTCGCCGCAGAAGCCAACGGCGAAGACTTCCTCGACCTCGACGTGCCTGCGTGGGCCTGGATCGTCCTCGGCGTCTCGATCGTTGTTCTGTTGTCGATCGACCTCTACCGTCACCGCGAAGCCCACGCGCCCACGTTCAGCGAGGCGGCCAAGGAGTCCGCCTTCTGGGTCGCCTGCGGTGTGGGCTTCTCGCTGTTCTTCGTGTTCCAGTTCGGTGGTCAAGCGGCGGGCGAATACCTGGGCGTCTACCTCACCGAGAAGTCGCTGAGCATCGACAACGTCTTCGTCTGGGCGTTGCTGTTCTCGTCGATGAAGATCCCACTCAAATACCAACACCGCGTGTTGTTCTGGGGCATCTTCGGGGCTCTGGTGCTGCGCGCCCTATTCATCTTCGCCGGCGCCGCGCTCGTCACCCGCTTCAGCTGGGTCCTTGTGCTCTTCGGCGTCTTCCTGATCTGGACCGGTGCCCGCATCATCCGCCACCGCGAAGACGAAGGCGAAGAAGCCTCGACCGCGGGCCTCAAATGGCTGCGACGTTTCATTCCCGTGACCGACAAATTCGACGGGCAAAAATTCTTCACCATCGAAAACGGTGTGCGCACGGCGACGCCGCTGTTCGCCGCGCTCGTCGTCGTCGAAACCACCGACGTTGTCTTTGCCGTCGACTCGGTGCCGGCCTCGTTCGGTGTCGCCAACGACCCGTACACGATCCTCGCCGCAAACGCCTTCGCCATCATGGGCCTGCGAGCCATGTACTTCTTGTTGGCCGATGCCCGCGAACGGTTCCACTACCTATCGCACGCGCTCGGCGCGATTCTGCTCTTCGTCGGCGTCAAGCTCTCGATCACGCCCTGGTATCACATCGACATCTACGTGTCGCTCGCCATCATTGTCGGCATCTTGATCGCGGCGATCTTCTTCAGTATCTGGATGAACCGCAAGCTCGGGATCTCCTGGGACGCCGATCCACACGATCACCCCTAGCTCGGCACCCGTAGCTCGGCACCCCTAACCGGGCACCTCTAACCCGGCACCTCTAACCCGGGATCTCTCAACCCTTACACCGGCTCGGGGGCACGCGGGAAACCGGCGAGCGTGCGCAGGATCAGCCGTGTGTTGGTCTCCTCGGCACCGTGCTGTTCCTTGATTTCGATCAGCAGCGCGTCGAGTTCGGCCACGTCGCGCGCTGCTACCCGCAACTGCACATCGAAGCGACCGGTCAGATGCATCGCATCGGTGACCATCGGCATGGCCAGGTAGTCGGTATCGACCTTGTGCTGGGGCACGCCAGGAGCGAGTCTCACGTCGACCAACGCCTCGATCGGTCTCCCAATGCTCGCCGGGTCGACAACCGCCGTGAACCGCCGCACAACACCGGAGTGGATGAGCTGACGCAGCCGATCGCTCGTGGCCGACAGGCTCAATCCAATCCGCTTTGCCAGGTCCGTAGCGGTGATTCTTCCGTCATGTTGAAGTTCACCGAGAATGTCACGGTCAATCTGATCCATGACCGCAGATTATCCGTCATTCTCGCGACTTTACCCGAATATCCCGGCGCACCTTCGGGGCGGAACCGTGCATGATCCGGCAATGCACCACGTTCTCCTCGGCATCGCTGTCGGCTTTATCTCGATCATCCCGCCGGGACCGGTCACGATGACGCTTCTTCAGCTCGGGACCCGCCACGGCCGGACACCGGCGCTGCGGGGCGCCTTGGGCATCGCCTTTGGGGACCTGACGATTGTCTGGCTGGCACTCGCCATCGTCGCTGCCGGCAGCACCTTGCCGCCTGCCGCGTTCCTGGCGACCCAGCTACTCGCGGCCGCACTACTGATCGGCCTTGGGCTTGCCATGTTGGCCCGCCCGAGCGCGTGCGCTGCCGTCGTCGACCGCATCGAGCGGCCCGGCCGCGCGTTCTTCCTCATCACCAGCTTGACGCCGACCGTGCTCGGCGCCTGGATCGCGGTGCTCGCCGCAATGCCATTCGCAGACGACGTCGCCATGCTCATTCGCTTCGCCCTCGGCGCCGTACTCGCGTCGTTCCTCTGGCACCCGGTCCTGGCGTTGCTCGCCAGCCGCCTCAGCGATCAGCGACCCTCGACACAGCAGCTGCTGTCTCGCGCCGGCGGCACCGTCATGGTGGCGATGGGCCTGGCGGCGATCGCCACCCGTTTCTGATCGCGGTTCAGGATGGCGTCGGGCTCAGCTCTGACGCCCGAATCAGCGCCGCACGCAGCTCTTCGAGCCGAATCGGTTTTGCGACGAAGTCCTCCATGCCCGCCTCGTAGCAGGCGTCACGGTCCTCGGACATCGCATTGGCGGTCATGGCCACGATGCGGCCCTGATGACCAGCGCCACGAATCGCTCGGGTCGCGGCCAGGCCGTCCATCTCCGGCATCTGCACGTCCATCAAGATCAGGTCGTAGTTGCGCTTCGCTGCCAGCGCGACGGCCTCGGTCCCGTTGCCGGCAACGTCAACCTGGTAGCCGAGTCGGTTCAGGAGTCCCACGGCGACTCGCTGGTTCACCCCATTGTCCTCGGCGAGAAGAATCGTCAGCGGGTGGACCTCGCCCAACGTGGCGTCAATTCCTGGCCCAACGTCGATGACGGTGGTCGCCTCGTTCGTCGTCAGGTCCGCCAACGCATTGAAGAGCCGCGCCGGCTTCACCGGCTTGAACAGCCGCAGGTCGGCCTCGTCCGAAGTTGCCTCGATAGACACCAGGCGGTCGAGGGCAACGACGGGTGCCGAGCTGTCGATCAACCGCCGGCAGGCGGCAACCGAGACCGCCGAACGGTCGACGAGAATTGCGTCGGCATCGACCGAAGCGCCGTCTGGGTCCAGACCGCGCAAGTCGGTGATGGCCACATAGTCGGCGCCCCACACCTCGGTCCATGAACGAAGGAAGTCGTGGAGTCTGGGATGCGGGGAGACCCCGACAATGCGCTTCGACACGAGGGGCCGCAGACTCAAGTAGGGAGGCGCCTCGACCTCGGCCGCAGTGAGTGGCACATCGAGGTGGAAGGTCGTACCGACGCCTTCGATGCTGTCGACGCTCAGGGTGCCGCCCATGAGCTCGGCAAGCTGACGACTGATCGCCAAGCCCAGGCCTGTGCCGCCGAAGCGGCGCGTCGTCGACGCATCGACTTGGGTGAACGAGGTGAACAAGTGGTCGATCCGGTCGGCGGGAATGCCAATGCCGGAGTCGGCGACGCTCAAGCGCACCCCGAGTTCCGACGGGGCGATGCGCACGACGATCTCGCCATCGGCGGTGAACTTCACCGCATTGCTCAAGAGGTTCGTGATGATTTGGCGGACGCGGGTTGCGTCGCCTCGGACCTTTGCCCCGACCGCATGATCGGCGAGCGAGACCAACTCGATCCCCTTGTCGGCCGCCGGCTTGGCAACGAGCTCAAGTGTCTCGTCCACCAACGCACGGAGGTCGAAGTCGATCGTTTCGATCTCCAACTTCCCTGCCTCGATCTTGGAGAAGTCCAGGATGTCGTTGATCACGGTCAGCAGGTTGTTTCCGCTGACTCGAATCGTCGACGCGAACTCTCGTTGGGTCTCGTTGAGGCCCGTGTCGAGCAAGAGTTCCGTCATGCCGATCACGCCGTTCATCGGCGTTCGAAGCTCATGACTCATGTTGGCCAAGAACTCGCTCTTGGCCCGGCTCGCTTCGGTAGCAATCTCGATGGCCTGCTGCTGAGACTCGAAGAGCTGGGTGTTGTCGATCGACGAGGTGATCTGGCGAGCCACCGTCTCGGCAAGGTCGAGCTTGGCCAACGACAGCTGCTCGAGCGCGGTCAACGAGACGACGCCAATGATGCCATCGCGGTTGAAGAGTGGCTGATGCAAGACATACGGCGAGCCGACGCGCTGCATGAACGCGCGATGCGCGGGCTCGATTTCGGTATTGGAGACCTGCGCAATCTGTGCTTTGCCGGTACGAAGGCATGCGGCGATCGAAGGACAGGCCTCGACGGGCATCTGCGTCTCCGTGTTTGTGCCCAGCGGTAGCTCCAGGTCACTGACCGTCAGATCGGCCACCGAGGTCATGGTCTGGCCACCGTCGTCAAGCAGTCGCACTTGATAGCGGGCGGCACGAAGCAACGCCGAAACTGGGCGAGCGATCGATTGCAGTGCCTGTTCGAGCGAGCGAGGTCGATTGAGTTCCGACACGATCTCTCGCATCGCCTCGATTTCGAGAATGCGTTGGGTAGAGCGCTGCACGACATTCAGATGGCGCATCGCGCCCGAACACAGGCCGGCCACCATCGTCACCAGGCGCACGTCTTCGGCGTCGTAGGCGTTGGCCTCGCCATGGCCGACAACGAGCATCGCCAACAGCTCCTCCGAGGTCGCAACCGGAGCGATGATCACAGATCCGAGCCCGTCAAACACGCCCGACCCGTCGTTGAGGGCCGCAGCATCCTCGACATGGAGCACCTGTTCGGAGAACGTGACGTCGGCCAGCGGCCCGCTGCCGATGAATACCTCGGCTTCGTCACGGCTGGCGTCGGCCCACTGTCCGACGAACGGAGCGATATGCAGGTGGACGCCGTTCTCGGCGAACTCGGCCCACGCCCCACGACAGGTAGGCACGATCGAAACCAAACGTTCTGCGAGTAGCGCGAGCACCTGCCCTTTCGAGTCGGCCAGCGCCATTTCGACCGCGAGCTCACCAAACGCCTTCTGGCATTCCTCGGGGGCGTGATGGTGAGTCGACACGGTCAGAACCTGATCGTCAGCGGAACCAGTGGAGCGCTTCGTTAGACACTGGCGACGGGTGCGTCGCCGTGCTGGGCCAACTGTCCGAGGGCAACGATCGCTCGGACCAACTTTGCCGGGCGTAGGTCCTTGCTCAGATAGCCCTTCACGCCATAGCTATTCGCCTCGGCGACCAAAGACTCATCGGTGTAGGCCGAGTTCATCAGGATCTGGGCGCTGGGCCAGGTCTCCAAGATCTCGCGCGCCGCGCTGATCCCATCGAGGTTCGGCATCTGCATATCCATCACAACGACATCAGGACGCAGCTCGAGGACAACCTCGACACCTTCGACGCCATCGGCGGCTTCACCGACGACCTTGGTCATCGGAACCGTCTCGAGCAGTGAGGTAAGCGCAGCACGGATGCTGCTTGAATCGTCGACGATGACAACGCGAACGGCGCCTTCGGCTTCAGGGGACATGTCAGTTCGCTCCAGTCGTGGTGAGTGCGGGTTCGCGTAGTGCTGGTACTCGGAAGATCAGGGTCGTGCCGCCTTCGACAGCGCTGCTGATGTCCATCGAGCCGTCGAGCATGGCGACTCGCTCCGCCATTCCGGCAAGCCCATAGTGACCATCGGTGACGAAGCTGCCCTTGGTTGACAGGTCGAAACCAACGCCGTCGTCGTGGACCCGCAATACGACGGCGTCGTCGACGGTGGTCACGGTGATGTCGACATTGCGAGCCGCGGCATGCTTGGCAATGTTCGTGAGTGCTTCTTGGGCCACTCGATAGAGCGCCGTTTCGGCCTCGGCTTCGAGAGCGATATCGCCGCCTTCGACGACCACGTTGGTCTCGGGCTGGGATTGAGCAAAGGCGGCGCCTGCATCGGTAAGTGCGCCGACGAGGCCACGCTCATCGAGCACGGGTGGGCGCACCTCGGTCATCAAGTTGCGGAGGTTGGCGACCTGCTCGCTCAGTTCTTCGGCGACCTCGTCAGTGACCTCGCTGGCCTTGTCGAGGTCATTGGTCATCAACGCAAGCGCCACGGTCTCGACCTTGTAGCTCAACGCAGCGAGCTGCTGTACGGGACGATCGTGAATATCAGCGGCAATGCGCTTTCGTTCCTCTTCGACGGCCCGGTTCAGGCGCCACAACAGTGACTGCTTGTCTCGCTCCGATTGGGTCAGATCTTCGTGCGCTTCGCGCAACTCGGCTTCTTTTCGCCGCAGGTCTTGGTTGTAGAGCGCAATGCGGGCCAGGGCGAGGGCCAGGACCACGACCGTTCCTACCGTTGCGATGGTCTCGGTCGTGTCGGCTCCACGCAGCTGCTGGCCGATCAGGATTGCCGGCGCGCTGAGGAGCGCGAACAACAGGATCGCCATACGCCCCGCCGTGACTTGGCCTTCGTCACGGTCGAGTGTCGCCGCGAGCGTCTGGCTGCCGTTCTCCGGCCACGCAGGTGCGCTAGCCAAGCCGATGAAACACAGCAGGTAGCCGAAGTCGACCCAGCTGCCTGGCTGGAATGTCCCTTCGAGGCGCTGCCACGACGAGATCAGGTCGGCGGCGAGGTTGCCGAGGAACCCGAGCGCGATCAACAGCATGCCGGCCGGCTTCTCACGGAGACGAACCACGACGGCGACGAGGACGGCAAGGAGCAACACGTTGCCGGCCGGATACAACGCGGCCACAACAGTCGCCGAGGTCGTCGTAGCGGCTTCGGCCGCGCGCACACCGACAAACACGAAGATCAGCAGCGCACCCGCGACCGTCAGCGTCACCGTTTCGAGCAACGCGTGCATCCCGGTGCGCACATGGTGGCGTGACAGCATGATGATCGCGCCGATCGTCGCCAGCGGATAGTTGGCCAGCATGAGCACATCGAGCAGACCGGGCTGGCCAAAGCTGAGTCCGAACCAGCTTCCGTAGTTCATGAGGAACATCGCGATGTACGCCGACGTCAGACCTGCGGCCACGAGCAACCACGGTCGCAGGCTCGCCCGCCGGAAGCGGAAGATGCCGACATACATGAGGGCCAGCATCAGGCCAGTCGAGGTCATGAAGATGTCGGGCTTGGCGACGCCGTTGCCGCCGATCGTGTAGAACGCGACCGCGCCGACCATTCCGACGAGGAACGTCAGACCAGCAACCAATTTGTGGGCGGGCGTCCACCTCGGCGCAGGCTCGGCGATTACCGCCTGGAGCTCGATTTGAGAGGGCATGCCCTTCCGTCGGCCACCATCAGATCACCGATGAGGGAGCGACCCCAGATTCGATGATTTCACGCAACTGGTGCGAACGGCCCAACGCGAGACAGCGACGCATCCGGGATTTACCCGGGTACGTCGCTGGCTCGTGCGTGGTGTCAGTTCAAGGGCAACGCCCTTTGTTACTTCGTCTGGTCGTCGACCTTGGCCGCGCCGTTGTTCTTCACCGAGGCGATGCCCTTCTCCATGGCCGCATTCGATGAGTACATCTGGCTCTTGCCGATGACCTGGCCGTTGCCGGCCTTGAGGTTGAAGTACGGCTTGCCGTTCTTGGCGATCTTGCGGTCGTAGCACTTGTCGTTGCCACAGTTCTTGCCCACCGAGGCGATGCCGTTCTCGGCCGCCTTCTTGGTGTTGTAGGTCTCACTCGTGAGCACGACTTGGCCGTTGCCGGCGCGCAGGTTGAACCTGAACTTTCCGCCTTTTGCGTTGTTGAGGACGAACTTGCCGGCCATGGGTGCCTCCGTGGGTAGGGATTTTGGTCAGTTCGACCGTACCGCATCGGGAAGCAGAACGAAGTCGTCTCGGTGGATGACCTCGACCAAACGTTCACCGATCGAGTCACGCGCCTCGTCGCCACTCAACCCGGCCAACCCCTTCGCGAAGACTTCACCGGCGGAATCGGTGATCTCGACCGCGTCGCCCACGACAAACGAGCCCGTTGCGTCGGTGACGCCGACGGCGAGAAGCGACGCGCCGCCGCGCAGGAGGGCTTGGCGAGCACCGTCGTCGACCACGATGGTGCCGGCACTCGCGAGCGCGAACGCGATCCAGAGTTTGCGAGCATTGAGCCGCTCGCTGCGAGCGCGCACGAGCGTGCCGACTCCGGGCACCGCGTTCACGGCGTCGAGTAACACGGCCGGCCGGTGTGCCGCGGCGATGACCGCATCGACACCGCTCCACGAAGCGATCTTGGCTGCGGACAGTTTCGACGCCATACCGCCCTGTGACATTGATGATGCCGCACCACCAGCAAGCGCTTCGATCTCTCGGTCGACAATACGAACTTCTTCGATGAGCGAGGCGGTGTTGTCGGTCCTGGGATCCGCGGTGAGCAGACCAGGCGTGTCCGTGAGCAGCACCAAAAGGTCGGCGTGAATCAGGTGGGCGACGAGGGCGGCAATGCGGTCGTTGTCACCAAAGCGGATCGCGTCGTCGGCAACCGCGTCGTTCTCGTTGATGATCGGCAACACGCCAAAGGCCAACTGCTGATCGATGCAGCTCCGAGCGCGCAAGTAGCGGGCTCGATCAAAGAAGTCGGGCGGCGCCAGCAGGACCTGACCGCACGTAAAGCCAAGTGCCTCGCACGACTCGTTGTACTCCCGCATCAGCTCGATTTGGCCGACGGCGCTGAGCGCCTGCAGCGACTCGAAGTCACGGGGGCGCTCGTCGAGCCCGAGCTTGTGCAGACCGGCGGCAATGGCCGCTGAAGACACCAACACCACGTTGTGGCCGAGTTCGCGCACCGTCGCGATATCGGCGCAAAGCTTGTCGATGGCATCACGATCGAGTTCGGCCGACCCGTCTTTGGTGATCGAAGACGTACCGACCTTCACGACGATGGTGCGGGCCGTCGCGGCCTCGGTCATCAGAAGCCGCCTTCTTCCCATTCGAACTCGAGGTCGCTGATGACGACCGTGTCCCCCGGCTTGACCCCGGCTCGTTCCAGTCGCTTCTCGACGCCGAGGCCGCGCAGGCGATCATGTACATAGGCAAGGGCGTCCGGGTCCGTCAGGTCGTTTAGCGCAACGGCGCGTTCGGCTTGACGGCCGACCACGATGTAGGAGCCGTCATCGCCTCGTTCGATGGTGACCGACTCGGCGGCGGGGCGATGGATCGTCGGTGCCGTGACCACGAGTTCGCGGTCGGCCCGACCTTGCTTGGCGAGTTCGGCCATCTGGCCGACCAGTACGTCCATGTTCATGTTCGTGACCGAGGAGATCTGCAGGTACTGCGGCTCGGCCTCGATCTGGGCAACATCGGCCTTGGCCTGCACGATCAGGCGGGGGCGGTCCAGTAGCTCCGGCTGATAGTCGAGGAGTTCTTCACGGAGCACGTCGAGCTGTTCGCGTACGCTGCGCCCGTCCATGGGGGCCAGGTCGACAAGTACCACGAGCGCACGAGCCCGCTCGACGTGGCGCAGGAACTGATGGCCGAGGCCTTTGCCTTCGCTCGCTCCGTCGATGAGGCCGGGAATGTCGGCGACGACGAAGTCGAAGTCTTCGAGCTGGACCACGCCCAGGTTCGGTTCGAGGGTGGTGAATGGATAGTTGGCGATCTTCGGCTTGGCTCGCGAAATGCGAGAGATGAGGGTGCTCTTGCCCGCGTTCGGGAACCCGATCAGGGCGACATCGGCGAGCAGTTTGAGTTCGAGGCGGATCCAGCGCTCCAGGCCCTCTTCGCCTTGTTCGGCAAACTTTGGAGCACGTCGGGCATTGGACAGGAAGCGGGCATTGCCTCGACCCCCGTCGCCGCCGGGCGACGCCAGCCATCGATCGCCGTGGTTGGCCAGATCGACGAGCACGCGGCCGTCTTCGCGGTCTTTGACAATCGTGCCGACGGGCACGTGGGCTTCGAAGTCGGCGCCGGAGCTGCCGTGCTTCTTCTGGCCCGAGCCGTGCTTGCCGTTGTCGGCCCGGCGGTGGGGGTGATCCCGGTAGCTGAGCAACGAGGCGACGTTGTGGTCCGCCACCAGCCACACGTCGCCACCCTTGCCGCCGTCACCGCCGTCGGGGCCGCCTTTGGCGACCATTGCCTCGCGTCGAAACGACACGCATCCTGCTCCCCCGTCGCCACCTCTGACGTTGATGGAGCATTCGTCGACGAACTGGCTCTGGCGCACGTCTCAAGGCTACGGCCTTGTCCGACCCGTGCCCGGTGATTCTCGTTACACGACGTATGCGCAGCACTTGTCGGAACCAAAGCCGCGCGGCGGCCTTGGGCAGCTAGCGATACGGCTGGTGGCGGTAGTACTTCGGCCGATCGTCGAGTCATACATGCAGCCAGGCGACGCCTCCACCTGCCATCGAGTGGCGTCGTCCCGTGAGCGTCACACCTCGCAAGTACGATCGCTGCGTGACGTCGACCAACGAAGTCTCTCCACCCGACCCACGCCACAACGGCGTTGCCAGCGCCGGGCTGATCGCCGCCCACGTCGCGCTGCCCTTCAGCGAGCCGGGTCGCGTCCCACCCGAGCGGGGCGCTCGCGAAGACGCGCAACACGAGACGATGGCGCCGGGCGCCACCCGGGCCGAAGGAGCAGGCGACCGGGCGATCGCAGAGGCGCCGGATCGATTCCGCACGTGCTTCGAACGAGACCTGGACCGCATCAAGCACAGCAAACCGTTCCGTCGACTCGCGGGCAAGTGCCAGGTGTTCATCGCCCCCGACAACGATCACTTGCGCAATCGACTCACCCACGCGATCGAGGTCGCTCAGGTAGCCGTGTCGATCGCCCGTCCGTTGGGGCTCAACGTGGCACTCACCGAGGCTGCGGCGCTCGGCCACGACTGTGGCCATGGGCCGGCAGGGCATGCGTCCGAAGACGCCCTCAGCCCCTTCGTGCCGGGCGGCTATCACCACGCCGTGTATGGCGCCGATGTCGTGCTCGAGCACCTCAACTTGTGCAACGAAACGGTCGATGCGATCCGCAATCACAGCTGGAACCGGCCAGCACCGATGACACCCGAAGGCGAAGTTGTCGCCTGGGCCGACCGCATTGCCTACGTCTGCCACGACTTCGAAGACGCCGTATCTGCGGGCATCGTCGGGCCAGACGACCT
>CALLPT010000039.1 GCA_938015575.1 uncultured Acidimicrobiales bacterium | reverse complement strand
CGATCCCGACGGCGAGTACCACGTCGTGCTGCCCGGGGATCCGGGCTACGAAACGGCCGACCTCGAGATCGAACACGGTTGGGTCCGCATCTGAAAGTTTGCGGGTGTCAGAGAAGCGCAAGTTTCGCGGCAGGTGAGCGGCCGTCGTAGCGTCACGGTCATGTGGATTCGCCTGCGCCAAATTGCCCTCGTTGCCGCTGACCTGCACAAGGTCTCGACCGAAATCGGCGGCGTGCTCGGCGTCGAGGCCTGTTACATGGATCCGGCAGTTTCGGTGTTCGGGCTCAAGAACACGCTCTGGCCGATTGGCACGCAGATGCTCGAAGTTGTCACCCCATTCAAAGATGGGACCGCAGGCGGCCGCTACATCGAGCGACGCGGCGGCGACGGCGGCTACATGGTCATCACCCAGGTCGACGATGTGGCTCACCGCCGAGCGCGGGCCGCCGAGCTCGGCGTACGCGTCGCCTATGACCTGCACTACCCCGACGAGGGCCACGACGGCATCCAGCTTCATCCGGGCGATACCGGTGGGAGCTTCTTCGAGATGGACCAGATGCTCATGCCCGGCGGTGATGAACCTGGCGGCCCGTGGTATCCGGCGGGCGACAACTGGGAGCCCTACGTTCGCACCGAGCGGGTCAGTGGAATCAGTGCCGCTGAGTTGCAGAGCCCCGAGCCGGAGCGGCTGGCAAAGCGCTGGGCCGAGATCGCCGAGCTGGACCTGGTCGACGACGATGATGGCCACCCCACCATGGCATTCGAGAACGCGACGGTTCGGTTCGTGCCAGACAGCGACGGCCGCGGCGAGGGCCTGGGTGGCATCGACCTGATCACCGAAGATCGCGACGCGATTCTCGAGGCCGCGGACAAGCTCGGCTGCGCCGTCGACGACGGCCAGGTCGCGATCGCGGGCATGCGTATGTACCTGCGATGAGCAGCCGTCGATTGCCCCACCGGCCTGAGACCCGTGCACCGAGCTGGCAAGAACGGTGAACGCCCTCAAGGATTGGGTGCTCCCGCCCGGCACCAAGTTCGGCATGGGCGAGGCGCTCACGGTCGCGTTCGCGTATTTCACCGTCGGGGTGACGGTGACAATCCTGCACGTAAGCCAAGGCACCAGCTGGTCGGCGATGCTCGGCGTGATCTTCTTGGTCAACTCGGTAACGCCGGGCCTGGCGTATGTCGCCGTCACCGATGCTGGCGGTTCGACGACCGCCGGTGTACTCAGCGGATGGCTAGTGTCGTCGAGGTTCGGTCTGTTTGCGGCCGCGATCGCCCCGTACCTGTGGCCATCGCGTTGGAAGCGGGCACTCGCCGCTCATGGGGCCTTTGACCCGAGTGTTGCGCTCGGCCTTCGCGAAGAGGAACCCCTGGACAAGCGTCGCGTCTATATCGCCGCCGCGTTCTGGATGATCGTGCCGTGGTGGTTCGGCGGAGTCCTGGGCATTCTCATCGGCTCCAACGTGGGCGACCCGGGCGCCTTGGGACTCGACGCGATCTTCCCCGCAGTGCTCCTGGTCATCGTCTGGCCCCAACTTCGCGAGCGCGACTCGCTGACCATCGCCTTGGTTGCGCTCATCGCCGCACTCGCACTCGTCGAGATCACCCCGGGTGGCGTGCCGGCCCTTGCTGCAGCGTGCGCCGCGCTCCTCGCGCTTCGGCCGCCACTACCGCCAGGGTTCGATCCAGAGGAGGCAGCACCATGTTGACCTGGACGGTCGTCATCGCGTTGGCGCTCGGTGTCTACGGGCAGCGAGCTGCCGGCGCGTTGTTCCTCAAGGCCGACCGGCTGCCCGAGCCTGCCAAGCGAGTGCTCGACAAGTTGCCCCTCGCGATCATCGCCGCTGTCATCGCGCTCACGACGGTGACCGCGGGCGGACAACTCAGCCTCGACGCCCGCCTGGCCGGTGTGGCGGTCGCGGGCTTCTGCGCCTGGCGCAAGCTCCCGATGCTGGTTGCCGTCGTCGCTGCGGCGGCAACCACCGCACTCGTGCGGGCGGTCTTCTGAGCAGCGTCAGCCAGCCTGCGCCTGGGCGGCCTCGGCCACAGGGCGCACTCCCAAGATCCGACAGACTGCCGCGGTGAGTTCGGGCTGGTTCATCGTGTAGAAGTGGAAGTCCGTGATGCCGAACTCGGCCAGGCGACGGCACTGCTCGGCAGCGATGGTGGCGGCCACGAGACGGCGCACGTCCGGGGCCTCGTCGAGATCGGCGAACAAGTCTTCCATCCAGCCCGGTATTTGGGTGCCGCATCGCTCGGCAAAGCGCTTGACGTTGGCAAAGTTCGTGACCGGCATGATGCCGGGAACGATCGGTCCGCTGATGCCGGCTCGGCGAGCGGCGTCCAAGAACCGAGCGAACGCATCGGTGTCGAAGAAGAACTGGGTGATGGCACGGTCGGCACCCGCATCGAACTTGGCCTTGAGATTGTCGAGGTCGGCTCGTGCGGTCTCGGCCTTGGGGTGAACTTCTGGATACGCGGCGACCGAGATCTCCAGGTCGTCGCCCGCGTGGGCCCGAAGCCCCGCAACCAGGTCGGCGGCCGAGCGATAACCGCCGGGCACGGTCCCGTCGGTTTCGCCTGCGGGTGGGTCGCCACGCAGGGCCACGATGTGGTCTACTCCGGCCGCGCGATAGTCGTCGACCACGTCGGCGACCTCGTCGCGAGTGGCGCCGACACAGGTCAGATGTCCGGCGACCGAAAGACGGGTCGACGAGGTGATCCTTCGGATTGCTTCGAGCGTACGATCGCGGGTCGTGCCCCCTGCCCCATAGGTCACACTCACGAACGAAGGCGCCAGCGGCGCCAACGCTTCGACCGATTGCGCAAGACGCGCCTCAGCGGACCAGGTCGCGGGCGGAAAGAACTCGAACGACACGTTGATCGCCGGTCGCAGAGGTGTTGTCGGCCAAGGTCGTCGGGCAAGCCGCTCCGCCGTCTCTTCGAGGTGGCGCCCAGGCCGTTGGATCTCGTTCGCGTGCGCGGGAGTTGGGTGGTGGGTCATTAGGAAACCGCCTTGTTGGTGAGCGGGTCGCTCGTTCGAGAAATCGGATGGACCGACGGTGCGTCAGCCGACTGGGTCGCGGTCCAGATCGTGGTCGTGAGCACGTCGTCACCCCGACGACGTTTCGGTCGCAGATGCGTCACGTCGACGTCGACGAATCCGGCATCGAGGCACCACTCACGGATGTCCTCTTCGCTGAAACCCAGCCAGTAGTGCGCATAGTCGGCCCGCATCGATTCGTGCACGTGGGGCGCGAAGTCGACGATCAGCAATCGACCATTCGCCCGGACCGTGCGGCCGACCTCGGCAATTGCCGTTGTCGGGTCGTCGAGGAAGTGGAGTACGTGATGGAGCACCGCTACATCGAATGAGCCGGCGTCGAGATCCAGGTTGTACACGTCACCTTGGCGAACACTGCAGTGACGCAAGCCGAGCTGGTCGAGGCGGCTGCGGGCCAGGTCCAACATCGGACCCGACAGGTCGATGCCGACGCCCCGTTCGATCGCTGCGGCAAAGACCTCGAGGATTCGGCCGGTTCCCGTGCCGATGTCGAGAAGGTCCCGGATCTTGGTTCCCGCCACGGCCCGGAGAAGGGCACGTTCGACTTCGACATCAGCGACGTGGAAGTCCCGCATGCGGTCCCAGTCCGAAGCAATGTGCGCGAAATAGTCGGCCGCCTGTTCGGCCCGCTCCTCGCGCACTGCCGCGACCCGTTCAAGATCGCGGGCGATGACGGCCTCGTCGACTTCGACGAGGGGCAGGATCGAGTCGAGGACCTCGCGGCCGATCGTCGCCCGGGCAGGCCGGAAGTAGGCGCTCGTGCCCTGTGCGTGGCGATCGAGCACGCCTGCCTCGGTAAGCAGCTTGAGGTGTCGACTCACCCGGGGCTGCGATTGGCCGAGCACTCGGCAGAGTTCGCTGACGGTCAACTCGCAACGGTCGAGGACCACCACGATCCGCAGACGGGTTGGCTCCGCGATAGCCCGCAACGCCTCGAGTAGATCTTCCATGCGGAGATAAAGATATCTTGATGAAGTGATGAAGAGCAAGCGCTTTGTTCGGAGGCCGCTGGTCTCCAACACCTAGGCCTAGTCTCTCCCCCCATGACCGCCGACCGGATCGAGACCGACGTCATACAACTCCTGCAAGGACATCGGTCGATTCGCAAGTTCACCGATCAACCAGTGAGCGACGAGATGGTCACCGAGATCATCCGTTCCGGGCTCGCCGCGGCGACGTCGAGCAATTTGCAAGGCACGACCGTCATCCGAGTGCGCAATCCCGAGACACGCGCCAAGATTGCCGAGGTCGCTGGGGGCCAGGCCTACATCGAGTCGGCGGGCGCGTTCTTTGTGTGGTGCGCCGACCTGCACCGCTCGGCGATTGCGTGCGAGATGCACGGCGGCACCTTCAGCGCCGGCATGACCGAGCACTTTCTGATCGCCACCGTCGACTGCGCACTCGCGGCCCAGAATGCGCTCGTCGCAGCCGAATCGCTCGGACTTGGCATCTGCTACATCGGGGCGATCCGCAACGACCCACAGGTCGTCGCCGACCTACTCGAGCTCCCCGATCACGTCTACCCGGTCTTCGGCCTCTGCCTCGGCTGGCCGGACCAGGACCCGATGCGCAAGCCTCGGTTGCCGCTCAGTGTGACGCTCAAAGAGGAGCGGTACGACGAAAGCTCCGACGAAGCTGGCATTGCCGCCTACGACGCCGAGATGCGCGACTACTACCGGCAGCGCACCGGTGGGAAACTCGATCGAGCGTGGAGCGCCGACATGGAAGCGCTGCTCGGCAAGGAATCACGACCGCACATGCGAACCTTCTTGGCCGAACGCGGCTTCGAGATGCGATAGGTAAGAAGACATGACGAAATTGACGGTTTCGGAGATCTGGCGCTATCCGGTCAAGTCGATCGGCGGCGAACAGGTGGCGATGGCCACCGTCCTCGACACCGGCATCGTCGGCGACCGTGGCTGGGGCATTTTCGACGTCGAGAGTGGCACGGTCTTGACGGCCCGCCGCGCCCCTGAGCTGCTGTTTGCGCATGCATCGCTCGAAGGCGACGACGTCGCTATCACCCTGCCGGACGGCACGGTCGTTCGAGGCCGCGACGAGAACGGCAACGACGCGCTCTCCGCGTGGCTTGGGCGAACCGTCGAGCTTCGCGCCGCGGGCCCCGAGGGCGGCACCTACGAAGTCCCGCTCGACTTCGAGAACGACGAGAACTGGGTGAGCTGGCAAGGGCCGGGAGGGGCCTGGCACGACTCGACCCGCAGTCGGCTGTCGCTCATCAGCCGTACGTCGTTGCGGGACTGGGACCCGCGACGCTTCCGTGCCAACGTGATCCTCGACGGCGCCGGCGAAGACGAGCTCGTCGGCTCGGCCATCCAGATCGGCGATGCCATCCTCGACGTGAAGAAGCGGATCGATCGCTGCGTCATCGTGACTCGACCACAACCCGGGCTGGCGCGAGACCTCGACGTCTTGCGCACGATCAATGCCGAACTCGAAACATGCTTGTCGGTCGGCGCCCTCGTCACAACCGAAGGGACGATCCATCAAGGCGACCTGCTCACGCCCCTCTGAGCCACCAACCAGCTGCTGCAGTGCATGACCTAACGTCGGGCCATGGAACTCAACGACAGCGTCGCCGTCATCACCGGCGGCACCGGCGGCATCGGACAGGCAATGGCCCGGGCCTTTCTGAGCGAAGGTGCCCGAACCGTCGTCATCTCGGATCTCGACGCCGAGCTGGTCGGCCAGGTCGCCGCAGAGATCGGCTGTGTGGGCATCGCCTGCGATGTGACCAACGAAGCCCAGGTCGAAGCGCTGGTCGAGCAGGTGCTCGACGCCCATGGACCCATCGACCTGTTCTGCAGCAATGCTGGCGCGATCCGCGATGGCGTACTTGCTGATGCGGCCAACGACATCTGGCAGTGGCAGTGGGAGCTGCACGTCATGTCGCATCTCTACGCCGCCCGAGCGGTGCTCCCGTCGATGATTGCCCGAGGCCAGGGTTACCTGCTCAACACGGCGTCAGCGGCGGGCCTGCTCGCTGCGATCAACAGCGGGCCGTACACGGTGAGCAAGGCCGCGGCCGTCAAGCTGGCCGAGTTCCTCTCGATCACGCACGGCGACGACGGCATTGGGGTCTCGGTGCTCTGCCCGCAAGGCGTGAACACCGCCATGGCGCCGCGCAGCCTCGGCGACGGCCAAACCGACGGGATCATCGAAGCCGACGAACTCGCGGCGACGGTGATCGAGGCCCTGCGCGAAGAACGCTTCCACGTGCTCCCCCACCCCGAGGTCGACGATTACATGAAGCGCAAGGCCGACGACCCCGACCGCTGGCTCAAGGGCATGCGTCGACTGCGGGCTCGCTCGCTCGATCTCGGTGGAGAGGGCTGAGCCATGTCCAGCCCAACCGCAGTCGATTACTCGCCCTTCGACCTCCTCGGTGTCCGTGTCGCCGACGGCATCGCCACGACAGCCATCAGTGCGCCGCCCATGAATGTCATGACGACCGAGCTGTTCGGCCAGCTGGCCAAGTTCAGCGCCATGGTGTCGGTCGACGACGACGTCCAGGTCGTCGTGCTTCGCAGCGCCGACCCGGACTTCTTCATCGCCCACTTCGATGTGAGCGCCATCGTCGACTTCCCCACCGACGGTCCCGCCGAACGTACGAGCGAGCTACGCGGCTTTCACCTCATGTGCGAGACGTTCCGCACCATGCCCAAGGCAACGATCGCCGAGATCGCCGGGCGAGCCGGCGGCGGCGGCAACGAACTCGCGATGTCGTGCGACATGCGGTTCGGGGCGATTGGCAAAACCGTCTTCAACCAGATGGAAGTCCCGCTCGGCATTCTCCCTGGCGGCACCGGCACCCAACGCCTCCCTCGACTCATCGGCCGCTCACGGGCCATGGAGGTCATCCTCGGGGGCATCGACATCGATGCCGAGACGGCCGAGGCCTGGGGCATGATCAACCGTGCGCTCCCACCCGACGAACTCGGCCCGTACGTCGACGCATTGGCGGCTCGGATTGCCAGCTACCCGCGCACGGCCGTTGCTCTGGCGAAGCAATCGGTCGCCAACGCCGACACGCTGGCACTGCGCGACGGCATGGTCGAAGAAGCGTTCCTGTTTCAGCAGACGATCCGCGACCCCGAGGCACAGCGTCGCATGGCCCGGTTCCTCGAAGTCGGCGGCCAAACGCGAGACGGCGAGCTCGATCTGATGGGCACCATCGACCGTCTCGCCTAGAAGACCGTGCCAGCGCCGCGGGCGGCCGCGATGCGATCGGTGTCCCATCCCAGCAGATCGGTCAGCACGCGGTCGGTGTGCTCGCCGAGCTTCGGCGCTAGCGGTTCGCGCTCCCGACGCGCGATCGACGTCGCCCGGAACGGGAACCCGGGCACGTTGATCGGCCCGCGTTCGGGATCGTCGACCACCGCGACGGCGCCCTGCTCGACGAACCACGGTTCCGTGTGCGCGTCGGCCGGATCAACGACTCGACCAACCGGAATACGATGCGCCTCGAGATGCTCGATCAAGGCATCGTCGGATGGGTAGCTCTGCATCCAGGATTCGAGCAACTCGAGCAGCTCATAGCGATGATCGGCCCGGCCCTGCGCCGACGCGAACCGTTCCATCGCGCCCAGTCCGATGCTCTCGGCTGCGTCGCAAAGACGCGACCATTGATTGTCGAGAACATGCAGCGCAATCCACCCTTCGGGACCCTTGTACGTGCCGGCGGGTGGCACCGAACCGAAATGACGGCCCGTTCGGCGTAGCCGCGCCTTGCCGTCGGTCACGCTCGGCCCCTGCACCGCGAACGGATGCATGTTGAAGATCGTCTCCACCATCGAGATGTCCAAGAACTGGCCTTGGCCCGTGCTCGTCCGCGAGAACAGTGCGGCCGAGATCGCTCCAAACGCCATCATGCCGGCACCGACATCGCCGAACGGGACACCAGCCCCGAGCGGCGCGCCGTCGGGCTCACCGGTCAAGGCCGGAACGCCGGCATAGGCCTGGGCGATCAAGTCGAAGCCAGGCAGGTGGGCTTTGGAACCGGTGCGACCAAACGTCGAGATCGAGGCATAGATCAACGACGGCGACCCTGCGCGAAGCGTGTCCGGGTCCAGCCCTCGTTTGGCCAGCACACCGTGCCCGAAGTTCTCGATGAACACGTCGCACTCGGCCGCAAGGTCCGCAATGAGGGCGCACCCGGCCTCGCTCGAAAAGTCGACGCCGATGCTGTGCTTGCCGCGGTTCTGCTGCACGAAGTAGCTGCTGTGGCCGTCTTTGACGATCGGGAGCAGCCGGGCCGCGTCGCCGGTCGGTCCTGGCTCGACCTTGATGACTTCGGCACCGAGACCGGCGAGCAGCAGCGTGCACGCGGGCCCAGACAGATACTGCGTCAGGTCGAGGACCCGGACTCCTTCGAGCATGGGCGAGACGCTACTCCCCGACCCACGCTGCAGGAATTTCACAACAAGGCCGCGCATCGGTGACACTTGGGCATGGCAGGACCACTCGAGGGCATCCGCATTGTTGATCTGACCCAAGTGGTTGCCGGACCCGTCTGCACGATGTTGTTGGCAGAACAAGGTGCCGAGGTCATCAAGGTCGAGTTACCCGATCAGGGAGACATCCTCCGCCACAACCGTCACTTCGCGAAGAACGAGGTCAATCCGCTCGCCCTCAACTGCAATCGGGGCAAGAAGAGCATCGTGGTCGACCTCACCACTGCCGATGGACTCGCTCTGCTTCATGAGCTCACGGCCACGGCGGACATCTTCATTCAGAACTTTCGAGCTGGGGTCGCCGAACGCTTGGGCATCGACCACGCTGCGCTGCGCGAAGCCAATCCGAGCCTGATCACCGTCTGGCTCTCCGGGTTCGGCCAAACGGGCCCGTGGGCCGATGTCGGGGTGTTCGATCCCGTGATTCAAGCTGCGTCCGGCCACGTCGCTGTGCAGAACAATCCGCAAGTGCCGTTCCCCGACGTGCATCGAACGATTCTCATCGACAAGTCGACGGCACTCACCGCGGCCCAGGCGATCAGTGCGGCCCTGTTCGCCCGTGAACGCAGCGATGATCGAGCCGGCCAACACATCGAACTGAACATGCTCGACAACGCGCTGTTCTTCTTCTGGCCCGACGGGGGTATGGCCCACACGTTGCTCGACGACGAGGGCGTGGGTCCCGGAGCAACCCTGTATCAGATCATGTCGGTGGTGAACTGCAGCGATGCGGCGCTGACCTATTACGTGGCGAACGAGGCCAACTTCAAGGGGTTGTTCCGCACGATCGACCGGCCGGAATGGGCCGAGGACCCGACCTATTACACCTCGGCCGGCCGAGCATCGGATCCTGCGATTCCTACCGAGATCGCCGCGGCGATCGAGTCGGGCTTCTACGCAATCACGCGGGACGAAGCCCTGCGCCGGTTGCGCGAGCACGACGTGCCCCACGGACCCGTTCTCGATGTCAGCGAACTCCACGAGTTCGAACAGACCATCCACAACGGTTCCTTTCATGAATGGGACCACCCGCGCGCCGGCCGGGTCCGTCAACCTCGCGCTGCGGCCAGGTTCAGTGACACCGAGCTCGAGCACCGATGGTGGGTGCCTGAACTCGGTGAGAACACCGACGAGGTGCTCGCTGACCTGGGCCGATCGAGCGACGAGATCGCGGCACTGCGTCAGCAAGGCACGGTCGCCTAAATTCCGTATCTACAAAGCGAGGGGACAATCATGAGCCAGCTTGAAGGGCGCGTAGCCGTCATCACCGGGGCGGCGAGCGGCATGGGGCTTGCCACCGCCGAGCGCTTCATCGCCGAGGGTGCATCGGTCGTCATTGCGGACTTCAACGCAACCAACGGCCATGCGGCCGCCGAGCGCCTTGGCGATCGATGTCGCTTCACCAAGTGCGATGTCGCCGTCGAAGACGATGTCGCTGCCGCCATCGCGCTGGCCACCGACGCGTTCGGCCGCCTCGACATCGTGTTCAACAATGCGGGCGTCGGCGGTGCGTTTGGTCCCATCACCGAGATCAACGCAGACGACTGGGATACGACTTTTGCGATTCTCACCAAGGGTGTATTCCTGGGCATCAAGCACGCCGCACGCGCCCTCATCGCCCAGGGCACTGGCGGCTCGATCATCAACACCGCCTCGATTGCCGGACGCGGTGGTGGCGCCGGCCCCCAGGCCTACTCGGCCGCCAAGGCCGCAGTGATCAACCTGACAAAGACCACCGCCGTCGAGTTGGCCGAGCACGGCATTCGTGTGAACGCGATCTGCCCAGGACTGATCTACACCCCGCTCATGCACTCAGGCGACGTCGACGATGCCGACCGGGTCATGCAAGAGTTCCAGCCGCTCAAGATGCGCGGCGAAGGACATCACATCGCCGGTTGTGCTCTTTGGTTGGCCAGCGATGATTCGGCCTTCGTCAGTGGCGAGGAGATAACGGTCGACGGGGCCCTCATGGCCAGCGGGCCGCGCATCCACGGCCAAGCCAAGAACACCCGCAACCTGCACCGCAACGTCGGCATTGCCTATGGCACCACAGGTCAGCCAGCGGTCAACACTCGACTGCAGCGATGACGTTCCCCATGGTCCGGGTCGGCACCTGGTTTCAGGGGCCGACGGGCAGTGGTCAAGGCGGCTGGACTGCGGCGGCGTTCGAGCGGGCGATCGGTGCACCTGTCTCGGTCGCGATCAAAGCACCGATTCCACTTGAGACCGATCTCGAGATCCACCGCGTCGGCGATACCTGGCAGCTCGCCGGCAGTGGCGCGACACCCGTTCTGATCGCGACGCCATGGGTCCCAGACGTCCCGGACACGGCGCCGGTATCGATCGAAGAGGCAGCCGAAGCATCGACCCGCTTCCCCTTGTTCGAGGACCACCCCGTGCCCGTGTGCTTCTCGTGTGGTCTCGAACACGACAGCATGGGTGTCCATGCTGGCGAGCTCGCCGACGGCCGGTGGTCATCGGCGTGGACCGCGCCCGAATGGGCAGCCCAGCCCGACGGCACGGCGGATCCCGGCGCGTTGTGGGCGGCAATCGACTGCTGCCAGGCCTGGTTCGCTGGGAACGCGGGCGGGCGCCGCCACAGCGTCACTGTGCAGATCGCCGTCGAGATAGCCGAGCCGATCCGGCCTGGTGAGACCTACGCGTTGGTGGCTTGGGCAGGCGACTATCTCGATGGCTGGGATGGCCGCAAGCGAGGCGCCTGTGGTGCCGTCTTTGCTGGGGACGGCCGCTGCGTCGCTCGATCGCGAACGTTCTGGGTCGCGCTCGACGGCTAGCAGCGACGCGTCTGGCGTCGACGAGCGATGCTGGCAGCAGTCAGAGCCGCGAGAGCAACACCGGTGAGGGCAAGCCCCGCTGCTTCACCTTGGGGGCTTGGGTCCACGAACGCGAGCACCTCCGGAGGTTCACCAAGTCCGGCCACCGCAAGATCGAGCTGCGCGTTGACACCTTGTCCCGGGTTCAGCCCGACAAAGACCGGGGTCGCGGGATCGAAGCGACCTGCAGAATCCACCGCCGTCAGTTCGTAGTTGCCCACGGCAAGCTCAGAAAGCTCCACCACACCGGACGTATCGCTGAACCCGCAGGCTCGCGTGCCAATCACGGGCATCGTTGCGCACACCTCGGCTCCGAAGACGGCATAGCCACCGTCGGCTGCACGGACATGCACGACGATCTGGCCAGGCCCAGCAGCTTCGGTGTCCGGCCCCGTCGAACCGTCGCCAGGCCCGGTCTCGGGCTCGCTGGCGACGGGCACCAGAGCCACGGAAATGCCGGTCGTGACACGGTCTTCGGTGACCTCGACAACAATGCTGGCCGTCGGCAGAACCTCGTTCGGGTCGCTGACGACGAGCGTGTGGTCGCCAACCGATACCTCGTCGAGCAGGAAGGCACCGAGACCGTTCGACACGGTGCACGCTTGCTCTGCGGTGGTCGAGACGGCGCAGACCTGGGCGCCGAACACGCCAGCTCCCGATCTGTCGAGCACCTCGCCATTGATACCACCTGTCGACGGCGTGGCCGCGACGGGCGCAAGAAAGGTCACCGTGCCCGAGCTGGCGACGACCTGTGCCGTCTCGCTGCCGCGCACGTCGGCTGCGGTCACCACCGTGAGCGCGAGATCGGTCGCCGCTGGTCGGTCGAGTACGACGAACTCGACCTCGAGGAAGTTGTCTTCGTCGCCGAAGCCGTTGACGTTGAACCCAGCGAAGTGGATCTCGCCATCGACCTCGTTGCAGACCGCGCGAGCGGCCGACGCGCACGACACCTGCTGGAGCACGGCTTCGTCGTAGTCGAGCACTGCGGACAGCGCGCCCAGCGGGGCTCCACCGATCGGGGCACCGGCAGCATCGAGTGAGACCCGAACGACCAGAACGTTGTCGTCATCAGCGACCGTGTGCGAGGTCACGGTAAGCGACGGCCCTTCCGGTTGCGCGGCCGCCACCGCGTTCAGAACAGTCACGCTCAAAACGACGGCGAATGCGGCAAGCACGAGGGCGATAGGCGCGCGTCGCAGCAAGGGGTTGATCATGTCGATCTCACTCTCGGGGGCTGGGTGACGTCGTCGAGAATCTGGCGAACGAAGGCGAGTTGGTCGCTGGTGAAGGCGCCGTAGCGGGAGTCGTTGTCGGAGCCGAGCCACGCGCTCGAGACCGCCTCGGCGAAATCACCAGCGCCGACGTCGAAGTCGCGCTGACCGTTCCCCGTCCACCAGCCGGTGTCGATGGAACGCATCGAGGTCCATGCCTCTCGGTCCCGGTCGTCGAGGTACTCCAGGTCGATTGCGTGCCCGATCTCGTGCATGAGGATGTCGGCGAGTCGATCGTCGCTCCAGCGCGGATCGACGTGGACCTTGATCACTTGTTGTCGGGCGTGGGTCATGCCTCCATAAATCGGATGGTCGCCCGAGAATTGCACCGACCATCCGGGCAGCACGGTCGCGAGGTCAAACCCGGTCGCATCCAGCACGAGCTCGCCGCGCTGGGAAGGTTTTTCGGCCACGCTTGCCGCGGCCTCGGGCACGAAGTCACCGACGATGATCAGCGACCCGGCCAGGCTGGCACCAACCAGAAGCCCGGCCTGGAGGACGCGACGTCGTCGACTGAGTCGTTGTGTGCGACCCACGATGCGCTGGCTGCAGACGATGCCTTCGATGTCGGCGACAACACGGTCGGCCGGGCGTTGCAATGCATCACTCAGCGTGTCGATGTCGTTGGCCCGAAGCGGCAGCGCAGAGCCGACCGGCTGCTCACGCAGTAGGTAGAGCAAGGACACGTAGCGCTCAAGGATCACGTCGCCGTCCGAATTCTCGAACTCGAGGCATGCTCCGCCCGAGGCGACACGCCCCGTTGAAAGGTCCACGACCAGTTCGGAGCGGGCGTAGGCACCCGACGAAAGATCGAGCCCATAGAGCTGCATCACGGCCTCGACATCGTGATCGCTGAGGTCCGCGGCGCCGCGCTCGAGCCGATCGAGATCCGACGCCTCGAAGCGGTCGGACTGCGTTGCGAGATCGCCAACCGAGCAGCCGAGCGCCTTGCGTTGCTGGATCAGCAACGCGCCGAATCGCCCGGGTGGGACCAGCGTTTGGGACTGCACGCACTTCCGATCGGCAGTGCCGGATTCTTGTTGATCGCCGTCTCGGTGACGTTGGGTCGTGCGAACCACTTGCGACACCAGGAATCGCTGGTTTGGGTCCCGAGCGCGTGTGCGAGGATCGTGCATGGCCTCGGCTCGCTACGACACGATCGGACAGACCTACGCACGGTTTCGCCACACAGAACCCACGTGGCGCCGCGAGATTGTCACTGCTCTTGGCAGCACTGACCGGGTGCTCAATGTCGGCGCGGGCACCGGCAACTACGAAAACCTGGACACGCAGGTCGTAGCGCTCGAACCATCGCGCGTGATGATCGAACAGCGAGGACTCACTGCAGCGCCGTGTGTGCAGGGCGTCGCCGAGTCACTTCCGTTTGCCAGCGACAGCTTCGACGCGACGATGGGTGTGTTGACGATGCACCATTGGACCGATCGCACGGCGGCCTTCGCAGAGCTGGCCCGGGTGGCACCGCGTCACGTCTACACCGTCTACGACACCGCATTGGCTCGCGACTTCTGGCTGTTCGACTACTTCCCCGAGACCCGCGTCAGCCCGATGGAAGTCAACGCGCCGACGCCAACACTTCTCGACCAATACTTTGACGTCGTCGACGTGCGCACGCTCTGGGTACCCCGGGACTGTCGCGAAGGATTCGCCGCCGCCGCGTGGGCCCGGCCACACGAGTACTTGGATCCTGATCGACAGCAGGCGATCTCCATGCTCGCGATGTGCGACCCCCACGTGCGACGCCGGGGCACGGAGCAGCTGCGCGCTGATCTCGAGTCAGGCGCGTGGGTCGAGCGCTACGCCGAGATCGCCGAACTGGACCGTGCCGACTTCGGCTATCGGCTCGTTACCGCTCGGCGGCGTTGAGCGCTTCCCACAGGCGTTGGGGCGTGATCGGCAGGGCCAAGTCGTCGACACCCAGGTGGCGAACCGCATCGATAACGGCGTTGTGCACCGCCGCGGTGGCACCGATCGGTCCGGACTCCCCCACGGCCTTGTACCCATGCGCGTTGAACGACGATGGCACGACTTGGGCCTCGAGTTCGTACTGCGGCACCTGGTCGATCGACAAGATCTGGTAATCCAGGAAGTTGGCTGCGGTCGGGTTGCCGGCGTCGTCAAAGGTCGAAGCCTCGCCGATGACCTGGGCAACGCCGAGCGCGATCCCGCCATGAAGCTGTCCCTCGACGGCGGCCGGGTTGACCCGCACACCAGCGTCGTCGACGCCGATGAAACGCATCAAGCTCCAGGCGCCGGTCTCGGGGTCAACCTCGACAACGGCAAGGTGTGTCCCCGACGGAAACACATCGTTGCCGTTGTTCTCATAGATGTGATCGCAGGCGAGTTGTTCGTTCCTGGCATCGAGCTCGACCGCGAGTTCGGCCCAGCTGAGCCCACGCGACGGTGTGCCGACGACGTGAAAGCTGCCCGTGCCCCGGTCCAGGACGACATCGTCAACGGCCGCTTCGAGCATCGCCGCGGCCAGCGCCCGGGCCTGATCGACGACCTCGGCCGCTGCTTCGTGGATCGCGAGACCCGCTGTCTGCACCGATCGCGAGCCGATCGCCCCGACACCGGTCGAGATCTCATCGGTCACCCCCTCGATGACGGTGATGTCTTGGGGGTCGATGCCGAGCTCGGCCGAAGCAATTGTGCGCCAGGTCGTCTCGTGGTCCTGGCCCTGCGACGTGGTGCCGGTCACCACCGTCGCCGACCCGTCGGTATTGATGCGAACCAGCGCCGATTCGCCGCCGCCACCACAGGTGCGGTGGTTGTAGCAGGCGATCCCGATCCCGATCTGGCGACCGGATGCGTCGCTGCGCCGCTCGCTCTGTTCGGCTCGAAGCGCCGAGTAGCCGGCCATCTCGACAACTCGTTCGAGCGCGGCCGGGTAGTCGGCCTCGTCCATGACGAAACCGGTGGGCGAGGTGTACGGCATGTCCTCGGCCGCGATGAGGTTCTTGCGCCGCACCTCGACCGGGTCGACGCCGATCGCCG
>CALLPT010000038.1 GCA_938015575.1 uncultured Acidimicrobiales bacterium | reverse complement strand
GAAGTCGAGGACCTCGCCGGTGTTGAGCGCAAGCGTCAACCCACCAGCGGCGGACACGGTCAGATCTTGCACCACGAGTTGGTCCGCGAGCGCGGTCGAACCGACAACGGTCGTACTCGACCCGGCAGCCGCGGTCACGAGGAAGTTGGCTTCTTCGCCGTCACCGGTCACGTCAAACGCGAGCGTCAGGGGCACGCTCGTGCCGGCCAGATCGGCGACGCCTGCAAGTTGCGCGTCGCCGGACAGGTCCGTCAGGTTGGCGAATTCGTCGAGTGCGACCGAGAGCGAGCCAGACACGCCGAGGTCGTCACCGACCGCGCCGCCGAACCAGACCAGATCGCTCGACCCGCCGAGAAGCGTGAACTCCCACGCGGTCGAGGTCGTCTGTACCTCGACCTGGCCGTCGAAGACATTGATGGTGGGATCGTCGCTCGGGATGCTGATGGTGCCAGCGCCGGACAGCGAGACGCCGATGATCTCGACCGAGCCACCGGTCACGTCGTAGATCGCAGCCGGACCGCCGGTGTCGACGTCGAACTGGTTGACCCATTCGGCGGTGACCGATCCCTGCATGCGGTCCAGGGCCACGAGCGTGGTGTCGGCCACGTCGCGGCCGGCGACGAGTTCGGCGTCGAACGACGCGGTGAGGTCGATCACGGTGTTGCCGTTGTCGTCGAAAAAGGCGCTGCCGTCGATGGTGGCGCTGACGCTGCCGTCGACCAATCCGCCGCCTTCGGCAACGACGGAGCCCTCGCCGGTCACGGTCCCGTCGAAGACGCCGTCGGTGTACCCGGCGATCTCGATCCGACCGTCGACTTGTGCAACCCCGCGTGTCCAAGGGCCGAACGTCAGGCCGATGGGGCCGAAGTCCCACGGCTGCGCGAATCCATCCGACGTCACCACGACGCCGAGTGTTAGTGGGTTCTCCGCCGTGATCGGCGCGCCGTCGTGGAGCGCCGTCACGCCAGCCTCAGCGAGGAACGACAGGTCGTAGGAGCCGGTCAGATCGACGTAGGTCTGGCCAGGTTCGAGGATCACGTCGGACGGGATCAGCTCGGGGGCAACGACACACACGTCTGAAACTGCGAACGGCAACCGAGCCAGTTCGACGGTTTGCCCGATGAGCTGGCCGACCGCAGCCAGGCCACACGGATCGGGCGGCGTGAACCCGCAGCTGCCGTCGCTGTCGGCATTGCCGCCCGCGTCGTTCAAGACCGCGTTGGCCAAGACGCAGTCGGGCGCATTGCCTTGGAGCGTGGTGCCCGACGCCGTGCCGGTCGCAGACCCGTTGAGTTGCAGGCCGAATCCGGTGTTGTTCTCGATGGTCGAGTTCGTGATGCTGGTCGACCACACGGATTGTCCCGCAGCGCGGAGTCCATTGCCGTTGTTCGCGACCAGGGTGTTTTCAAGGGTCAGGTTCGCGAATGTTGATTCGATGCCGTCACCACCGTTGCCGCCAGGTCCGAGCTCGCCGAGCTCGTTGACCCCGACACCGATGAACGAGTCGCGAACCGTGAGATCGCCGGTCGCGTAGATGCCGTCGGTCACGTTCACGACGATGTAGCTGTCGCTGACAGTCGTGGTCGAGTCTCGCGAGTCGATGCCATTGCCGAAGCCATCTGAGCCCGCGCCGGCAATGGTCGAGCGGGTCACGTTCAGCGTCGTCCCTTGAGCGACGCTGACCGCAGAGTTGCCCGTGCCCAAGATCTCGGTGTCCTCGATGGTCACCATCGACGACTCAAAGGCGTTGATCGCGCCACAGCTCGAGCGTTCAAGCCGGCTGTTACGAATGGTCAGGTCCGATCCCTGCGCCGTGATGCGGTGGCCGATACCGATCGAACAGCCGAACTGATCCGGCTCGGTGTAGGTGACGCCTTCGAGCGTGAGGTCGCCATAGCGAGCGAATGCCAGCGACACTTGGATTGTGCCGATCGTGTCCACGTTGCGAATGACAACGGGAGTTCTCGTGTCGGCGACATAGAAGATCTCCCCGGTCGTACCTGAGGCTCGTTGCAGGACCGGGGGGCGGTCTGCCTCGGTTGCCTGCAGCGTGGTCTCGTCGTCGAAGATGAGCGCCGAACGCAGTGTGTAGGTGCCCGGGTCGACGGAGATGGTTTGGTGGCCGGGGCACGTGTTGGCTGCGGCGAGCGCGGCTGCCAGTCCTTCGCCGCCGTCGGATGCGAGCACACGAACGTCGTCACACACGACGACCGCAGTGATGGTCACGGTCGCAGTCCCCGAGAACCCCAGGCTGTCGACCACCGTGTAGGTGAACGTGTCGGTCGTGAAACTCGCCGGCGCGGTGTAGATCACGTCTTGGGTGCGCGCATCGAGCTCCACCCGACCTAGACGCGGCGTGCCGAGTTCGGTGATGGTCGGACCGTCGACGCGATCGTTGGCCAGTACATCGAGGGACGTCACCGAACCTGCGATCACTTCAAAGGCGTCATCGGCGGCTCCAGCCTGAGCGCCTGCTGTCGGTGACAGCAGAACGGCAAAGACAAGTACCGCCGAAAGCATCGCGCCAGCTCGCCGAACCAATGATGCTGGGGTTCGGGCGCGCCCGAGCGTTGCAAAGTCCTGGTGGGACACTTCCGTACCCACCGAGGGACGAACCCTCTTCCCCATGTGCCGCTGCCTTTCAGTCCAACACTGGAACCGCCGCCCGTGTCGTCGTTACGCAGCTAACACTGGACCGCTTATGTGCTACTAAAGGCCGGTGCAGGCAGGCCGGGTTGAACTTCGCACCTTGGGGCCACTGCAGGTCTTGTGCGGTGGCGAGTCCCTTGTCGTGGCCGGGAAATTGAGGCAACGATTGCTGGCGCGTCTGGCTCTCGAGCCTGGTCGAGTGGTGTCGGTGGACGCGCTCATCGATGCGATGTGGGGTGACACGCCCCCGCGGACTGCGAAGCAGTCGCTGCACGTGCATGTGTCAGCGATCCGCGACCGGCTCCGCCCGATGGGAGCTGATCATCTGATCGCAACGACCGAATCTGGGGCGTACCGGCTCGGTCTCGACGGGAGCTGTGTCGACAGTCATCGGTTCGAATCAGAGGTGAACGCTGGCCTCCAGGGGTTGCGCCGCGGACACTACGTCGAGGCGAACCGGCTTCTGACTTCGGCGCTGGATCGCTGGAGTGAGCCCTTTCCTTCGCTTGCGGATTATGCGCCCGCGATACCCGAGCGTCATCGGCTCGAGGCACTGCGCGAACAAGCGTCCGACGCACGAATCGACGCCCTACTCGCGTCGGCGAGGCTCGACGACGCGCTGCCGCTGCTACGGGCCACGGTTGCGACCCAGCCCTTGCGTGAGCGTCCCTATGAGCAACTCATCGCGGTCTACAGCCGCATCGGGGATCCGGTACTTGCCCGCCAGGTGCTGGTCGAAGCGACGGCAGTGTTCAAGGACGCGCTCGGCATCGAGCCGTCGAGTCGTCTCGTCGATCTCGCGACCGGAGCAGTCGCATTCGAAGCTGTCGAGGTTGCGTCGAGCACTGCCGGCTCGGGGCCCACCCTTGGAGTTGACCTTCCTGGCCGATGGTTGGTGGCAGCGCCGGCCGGGCTCGATCCGGCCGCGCTCGAGCTCCCGGTCTCGGCCTCGACCGTTGTGATGCGGACCCGACTAGCAGCCGAAGGTGACGCGCTCGGGCTTTCGCCCGTTCTCGCCTTCGCCGGTCTCGACTCCTCGATCAACCTGGCTGACGTCACGCTCCATCGAAATGAAACCTTTCAGCGGATCGCCCGCGGACTCGAAAAGGAAGGACCCGCGGTCTTGGTGATCGAGGGTGTGCACAAGGCGCCGCCGGTGCTGGTCGACTTCCTCGTGTGGACGCTCAGCCGAGGCGAGGCAGATGCCACGTTCAGTTTCGTCGGCATTCACGAGGTCGACTCGACCGCCGATGCGGTACAGCGACTCGGGCCATGGTGCCAGAGTCGTCTGGTCGAGCCCGTGGACTACGACGTCTCAGCCGACCTGCCTGATGATCCCGACGAGGCTGCTCTGCTCGAGCTCATCCGCCATGCCGTTTTGCCCGTCCCGGTGTCGCTGATTGCCTCGGCAAGTGTCCTCTCGGCTCCCGCAATCCAATCTGCACTCCGCCGCCTCTCTGCCCGCGGCACGATCATGGATCGCCCGGGAGGGCGCATCGATCTCGTCGGATCGCGCGCGAAGTCCGATCGTGATCCGTCGATCGATGCCTCGATCGCCGACACGCTCGCACGCAACTTTCCCGCCGCTGATCCGTACCGGTTGGTGGCCGAAGCGCACCATCGACTTCATGCTCTACCCAGCGGAGATGTGGCGTTGGCTTGGCAGGCAGCGCTTGTCGCTGCGACCCAGTTCGATGCCCTCGATTCCTACGCCGACCTAGTCGCACTCGGACGCCTGGCTCCGCCGCTCGGCATCGACGCTCCTGCGCGGTCGGCGCCAACCGAGGCCGAGTTGCGCTTTCGATCGTTCGTGGGGCGGGCGCTGATCCGGCTCGGCGATCCGGTCGCGGGCGAGGCGTTGCTCCACCAGGTGATCGAGGCCACCGACCGCCCAGACGTTCGAGCTCATGCGGTGCGCTATCTGATCGAGCGCACGACACCGCAACTGCAGCCTGAGTCCCGCGATCTTGTCGATGAGACGCTGCAACTGCTCGGGCCCGAGCCGTCCGATGTCAAGGTGCAGCTCATCAGCGACCTCTCCGGTATGTGGTTTCTGATCGATTCGGATCGCTCGATCGAGCTCAGCGAGCACTGTCTAGCCACGGCTCGCGCTCTGGATCGTCCGGACTCGATCGCGACCGCACTGAACGGTCACGTGCAGGCGTTGATGCTGCCGGGCAACGCTTCGGTGCGTCTCGAGCTTGCGCTCGAGTCACAACAACACGCGCGTCAGGCCAACTCGGTCGAGAGCTTGTGCTTGGCACTCACGTACGAGGCCCAGGCACTCATCGAGCTCGGGCTGTTGGGTCGAGCCGAAGCTCCGTTGACCTATGCGACGGCCTTGGCCGATCAAATCCAGGTACCGCGGTTTTGTTGGTGGGCGCATGCGTGGACAGCGCTCCTTGGGTTCGCCCGCGGCGAGGTCGACCACGCGGAAGAGATGTTCCTTGCTGCTCATGATCGATGGCCCGGATCGCGTGACCCCGTCCAGTGCCTTGGCGTGCAACTCGCCACCCTCTGGTTGTTCCAAGAACGTGGCGGTGATCTGCTCCCCATGCTCGAGCACTACGACACCGAGGGAACCGACGCGGCAATCATGTCGACCAAGGCCTATGCGCTGGCCCAAAGCGGACATCACGACCGATCACGCACGCTCGTTGGGCGTTTGCTTGAGCCCGGGCGACTCGACAACGTGCGTGATATCAGCCTCGGCTTCTCGTTAGCGATGACCGCCGAGGCAGCGCATGCGGTCGGCCACCGAGAAGCCGGCGCAGTGCTTTTGTCGATGATCGAGCCGATTGCCGACAGCCACGTCGCCCTCAACGTGTGGGGAGGCGGTGGGTGCTACTGGGGTTCGCTGCGGCACGCGCTCGGTCTGGCCCAAGCACTTGCGGGCGATGATCGAGCCAAAGCAACGCTGCAAAGCGCGGCTGCGGCCAATGCCGATGCCGGGGCGGTTGCTTTTGCCCTTCGCAGCCAGAGCGTTGCCGCGGCTCTCTGATCAGGAGCGGTTCGGATCGAAGTCGTCGACGACGATGCCGTGGGCTTCGAGCAATCCGGCGGCGAGCGCGGCCGCCTGCAGCGTGTCGACTCGGAGCCCACGGGTGTGGGCCAATCCCGTTGTTGCTTCGATCGTCGACCCTCGCACATCGAGGTCGCCTGCTTCTTCGAGCAGCAGGCCATCGAAGCTTGCCCCGCTCAGATCGCACTCCAGCATCTGCACCTCGCTGACGGACAGCGACGCGAATCGAGCGTCGCGAAGTTGGCACTGCACGAAGCGGACCCGGTCGAGGTTCACGTCGAACCAGTTCGAATAGGCCAGCTTGCAGTTCGAGAAGGTGACGATCTCGAGCGTGGTTCGCCCGAGCATCTGCAGGCCGGTCAGATCGCAGTTGTCGAACACGACGTCGAGCAGCCGCGAGCTGTCGAAGCTGGCGCGCGACAAGTCCGAGCCCGTGACGGTTGTCGCCTGCCAGCGACTGTCGACGATGGCGGCCTGGGCGAGGCCGACGGATCGGAGTCGGGCATTGTTGGTGTCGAGCGGGGCGTCATACGAGGCTGGACGAGCGCCGTGTACGTCGTCGCGAAGGACCGTCTCTTCGTTGGCCAACGCCGTCAAGTCCGTCGTCGGCCCCGGCTCAGGCCGATCTGCATCCACGGGCCGAGGCTACGACGACAGGCTTTGCCAGAGCGCCGCAATAGCGTGAAACGGTGACACCAGAGGAATTCCGTGCTGCCGCTCACGAGCTCGTCGACTGGATTGCGGATCGCCGCATCAGTGTCGAAGAGCGGCCGGTGCGACCGGATCTCGAACCGGGCGACGTGATCGCGGCACTGCCTTCGGAAGCGCCGACGGTGCCCGACACAGCCGAGCAGGTGCTCGCCGATCTCGACGCCATCGTTGCGCCCGGCGTGACCGAGGTGCAGCATCCGATGCACTTCGGCTGGTTCCCCTCGAACGCGAGCCTGTCGTCGATCCTGGGCGACATTGCATCGTCAGGTCTGGGCTCGCTCGGCATCTCGTGGGAGTCGTCGCCGGCACTCACCGAGGTCGAAGAGGTCGTCGTCGACTGGATGCGCCAGCTGTGCGGCCTTTCCGACGAGTGGCACGGCGTGATCCAGGACACGGCCTCGACCGCGTGCATGGTTGCCATGTTGGCCGCCCGCGAACGAGCCACCGACCATGCCCAGACCGGCACGGGTGTCCTCGGATTCGGCAAGCGCCTCGCCGTGTACACGACCGACCAGGCGCACAGCTCGGTGCGAAAGGCAGCGCTGTTGGCCGG
>CALLPT010000037.1 GCA_938015575.1 uncultured Acidimicrobiales bacterium | reverse complement strand
CTGGAGGCGGTGCCGGGGCATCCGCGGCAGGCACGACGGGGGCCCCTTCGTCCAATGACCCAACCTCGGCCAGCCCGTCGTCGATGAGCTCGCCATCAGCCGATTCAAGATCGGTGCTATCGAGATCAGGGCCATCGAGATCGGGGGCGGCTTCGGTCGCCATCGGCGGCGCGGGCGGTGCGGGTGGCGCGGGCGGGGCTGGTGGAGCCGGTGGCGCACTCGGCGGCGCGGGCGGGGCTGGTGGCGCGGGCGGGGCTGGTGGCGCACTCGGCGGCGCAGGAGGTGCCGGTGGAGCAGGCGGTGCCGGCGGTGCACTCGGCGCCGCAGGAGGTGCTGGTGGCGCATGAGGGGCCGGCGGCGCTGGTGGCGCGGGCGGAGGAGGTGGAGGCGGTGGCGAGGCAGCCGCCTCGTGCTCACCCGACGTCGAATCCTCGTGCTCGGCCATTTTCCCGTCCCTTCTTGTCCGACTGACTGTAGATCAGCTCGTGTTCATCGTTGGTGTGTCGAACACCACCACGTCGATCGCCCACCGATGGTGTCATGCATCATGGCAGCTCCATCGGCCGGACATCGACCTTCAACAGCCCGAGCCTCGACATGGTCGCCCAAATGCGAACCTCCGCGCGTGTACAACTCGTCCAACATCGGCACGAGCTCGTCGTTGAGACGCCGCACCTCGTCAGCATCGAGGTCGTTCGCGATCCGCCGGGGGTCAAGATCGCTGCGCCAACACAGCTCATCAGCCAACAGGTTCCCGAGCCCGGCAAGGCGTTTCTGGTTGAGTAGGGCTGCCTTGAGCGCCACCCTGGTGCGCCCCAGGATCTGGGCGAGTTGCCCCTCGGCAAGGTCCCACGCGTCGGGTCCGAGATCGTCGAGGTTCGGTTCGAGGGTGACCCCGCCAAGGCGTCGAGGGTCGTTCATCACCAGCGATCCCCCGTCGGCCAGATGGATCACGAAACGGTTCCACTCCGGGTCGAGACGTTTTGATGAGTACTCGAGCGCGTCGATAATTGCCACGTCGTCAACGACGAGACGTCCCGTCATACCGAACCGCAGTCCGAGGTTCCCGGCCGAGGTCTCCAGCCACATGAGCTTGCCTCGTCGCCCGGTCTGCTCGATGCGGGCACCGGCAAGGACTCGAGCCAGCGACGGTCCGTCGATGCCTTTGACGTACCAGTCGTCGGGGGCTTCGATCGACTCGATCGTGCGGCCGACAACCGGCGCAGCACCTCGGCGGTACATCTCGATTTCGAGGATCTCAGGCAACGTGTTCGGTCCCGTGCTGCGCCATCAGGCGAGCGTAGATCGTCGCCCTCAGCGCTTCGGCCACCCGGCCCGCCACCACCCGACCAAGTCCTCAGACGACAGCCCGAATGCGTGCATCATCGCTTCACCAAACGCGGCGAGCATGTCATCGACGACGCCGTCGGCTGCAACGTCTGCCTGGATCGAGCGAGCCAGCTTGGCGCCGAGGTCCCAGGCTGATCGATCCCGAGGAAGCGGCAACGAAGCAATGTCCCTTGCGGAAACCTTGAGTGCCCGGATCGACAAGGCCGTGCCGAAACATGACGCCGCGACCTCGGCGCTCACTGCAGGTGCCATGAGCAGTGCCAACAGCCGCCAGAGCTGTTCCGGGTCGTGCTGGTCGAGCGGTTCGAGCGAGATGGTCGGCGTTGCCGGAACGACGCCGCCGGCCTCGTCGACCCAGGCCTCGAGCACCTTGGTCTGGGTGGCGATGAGCACCTTGGGCCGGTGCCGCGCCTCGACCCAACGACCCAACTCGGGGTCTTCGTGTTCCAGCTTCTCGACATCGAGGACTGGCGCCCGATACCGCTCGCCGGCAAACCGGAACTCGTCAGTCCCCCACCGAAACCGAAACGGATCGATCATGCCGACCGTGGCGAGCCGACGCTGCTTGGCGCCGGGATCTGACGATGGGCCGGCATCGCTGACAAAGGGAACCAGGCCATAGAACTGGTCCCTGAACCCCGCAGTCACGCTGGCGATGTCAGCCACCGTGGTCCCGACGGTGGCGCCGGAAGCGGCACGGCCCACCCGATGCACCGGCGATGCAGCCGTCAGATCCACGTCAGGGATACCGGCAATGCCGGCGCCGAGACGTCCCCACTCCCCTGCTGCGGCCGGCGCCGGGCGCGCCTCGATCTCCTCGAACGATCGGCCTCGCCAGCGACGCACCATCGGCACGGCATGAGCTGCCCCCGAGGTTTCGAGCGCGGCGCCTCGCCGACGAAGCACTGGCGCACACACCTCGACCGACGCATCGAAGACGCGTCCGTCGCTCACCCACAACCCCGCCAGGTGGGCGTCGTTCGTGAGCTGGCGACGGACCGCTTCGCTATGGCGAGCGGCCAGCACCGATACCGGCTGCACCATCACCAACTGGCCATCCGAAGCGACCGCGTCGAGCGACGCGGCCAGGAACAGCCAGGCCTCGTCGGTGTACGCTCCCATCAAGTCGCCCCAGCGCTCTCGCAACGCTTCGCGACGCGTTCCCGAGTTGGCCGAGACCGTTCGGAGCTGGTTGAGGAAAGGCGGATTGCCGACGGCGATATCGCAACGAGGCAGTGCGTCGAGGAGTCCGTCGCCGACCTGCAGCGAGTCGAGCGGGCGCGGATCGAGGTCATGAGCGACCTGCCACACCGCGAGCGCTGCCTCGGCAACCGCGACCGCCGTCGAATCATGATCGATCCCGGACAGACCGGCGAGCGCTGTGTCGGGAGCGATCCCCGCCGCAACCAGCGCATCGGCCGCGGCGATCAAAAAAGCCCCTCCCCCGACCGCCGGATCGAGCACACCGACACCCGCACGCGCCCAGCCCGGCTGGAGCAGGCCGACCAGTCGTCCGGCGATGTCGGCAGGCGTCAGGTGAACGCCGCGGCGCTTGCGAACGGCGCCCGACAGCATCGTTTCGTACAGATGGCCGAGATCCGACGCCGCCCCGTCAACGGCGGGGCATGGCACGGCCGGAAGTGCGTCGACAAAGAGCCGAAGACCGCGACCCTCGAGCGACCCGCCGTGTTCGCGGGCCTGCGCCTGGGCCCAGGCGGCGACGGCCTGCGCCGGGCTGAGGCGATGCGATTGGGCCCAGACCGCAATCGTTTGGACGCGTGCCGAGGCCGTCGAGTCAGTCGGCGTAGGGATCCCAGCCACTGAGGTCAGCCAACCGCTCGTCGTTGGAGAACATCTCGACGATTGGCTGCTCGAGACCGAGGCGCTTCTGGAGCCGCTTCACTTCGAGTTCCTCGTTCCACAACGACAGGGTCACCGCGACGCCGCTGGCCCCGGCGCGAGCGGTCCGGCCCGAACGATGCAGGTACGACTTATGGTCCGAGGCCGGCTGGTAGTGGATAACCACATCGACATCGTCGACATGGATGCCTCGGGCGGCAACGTCGGTCGCAACGAGAAGTTCGATCTCGCCGTCCGCGAACTCTTTGAGCGCTCGCTCGCGGCTCTTCTGGCGAAGATCGCCGTGGATGGCGGCTGCCTCGACGCCAGCCTCGTTCACGGCTCGCGCCAGGCGGTCGGCGCCGTGTTTGGTGCGACTGAAGGCGAGCGTTCGGTGCGCATCGCGAGCGATCGCGGCGACGACCTTGGCCCGGTCCATCTCATGCACCAGCAGGAACCGGTGCTGCATGGAGTCGACCGTGGTCGTGTCCGACGCGACTTCGAATCGCACCGGATCGTTCTGGTACCGAGAGATCAAGCGGTCAACGACACCATCGAGGGTCGCCGAGAACAGCAAGGTCTGATGTTCACCCGGCACGTGGCGCAACAGCCACTCGACCTGTGGCATGAAGCCCATGTCGGCCATGCGGTCGGCCTCGTCGACGATCACGTGCTTGACCTCGTCGAGGCTGACTTCTTTGCGCTCGATCAAGTCGATCAAGCGACCCGGCGTTGCCACGATGAAGTCCACGCCGCGGTCGAGCTTCTTGATCTGCTGTTCGATGTCGGCGCCGCCGTAGATCGCGGCAACCGTCCGCTCGAGCAGCTCGGCAATCGGGGACAGTTCGTCGTGAACCTGCACGGCCAGCTCACGGGTCGGCACCAGCGCCAGTGCGTGGGGGCGACGAGCCTCGGCCTTTCCGAGCTGGTGAAGTACGGGCAGGCCGAAGGCAAAGGTCTTGCCCGAGCCCGTTTTTGCCTTGCCGCAGACGTCTCGACCAGTCAGCGCGTCGGGAATCGACATGGACTGAATCGGAAACGGTTCGGTGATGCCGCGACTCTCCAAAGCCGTGACGATGGGCTCAGCGAGGCCAAGGTCAGCGAAGGTCGTACTCATCGGAGCAAGGTCGAATTGTTCATCACCGGTGGGGATGGTACCCGTGTCGACGCGACGCACCCATGACCCCGGCCCGGAATACCCCGGATCAATCGCACAACCCCGCCATGATCAGAGCTCGCTCATGACGACTCGACCGTTGCGAACGGGCACGCCTTCGGCCCGCAAATGCTCACGATGGCGCTGCTCGCCACCAGGCACCAGACGACCATTGGCCGCCACGATCCGCCACCATGGCACGTCGCTTCCGTGGCGGCGCAGCGTCGACCCAACGGCGCGGGCAGCGCCGGGTCGACCGACTTCGGCCGCGACTTCGCCATAGCTCATGATGTCGCCCGGCGCGAGCGACGCAACGAGGTCCAGAACCGCGGTCTCGAACTCGGTCAGCTCGATCGGATCGTTCGCGGCGCTCGCGCTCATGACGGAACGAGTGCCACAACCTCGATTGGCTCCGGGAAGCCCTTGACGGTGACCGGACCAATCGGAATGGCCTCGGTGTTCACCATCATCGCCGAGATGAACTCTTTGGGCGCCAGCAGCTGACCCGGCTGAGCGAGATCGGCCAGCCGCGCCGCCAGGTTCACGATCGAACCGATGTAGTCATCGCCCTCGAACAAGATGACCGGACCTGTCGCGACCCCGGCCTTCAGCGGCAACGGCTGGTCGTGCTCGCTGAACAGGCGGCGCAGCTCGGTCATCGTCTCGGCGATCTCTTCTGCCTCGACCCCGACCAGCATCGCTCCGTCACCGAGCCATTTGGCGATGCGTACGCCGTGGCGCGCGCAGACCTCGCGGGTGACGGCACGGAAGAACGTCAATGCCCGCACGGCGACCTCGTCACCCTCGCTCTGGGTGTAGCTCGTAAACCCGCTTAGGTCCACAAAACCGAGGGTCCTCGTGACTCGGTTCCCGTAGGGGTTTCCCGCAATGAAGGTCACTCGCCCAGCCTAGTGAGTCGCTGAGTCCCAACTACCCGAGTTGGCGAATCAACCCGCCTTCGGTCCTACGGTGCTCGCCCTCACTCTTCTTCGTCATCGGCGACACGGTCTTCGGCGACACGGTCCTCGGCGTACTCGTCGTCTGGTGCGTCGTTGGGATCTCGGCGGGCGTTACGCAACAGGAACAGCGACGCGGCCAAGATGATCCCCATCATCCAGAGGTTGACCCGGACACCCAGGATCTCGGTCGCCGGGTCAATGCGGATCGCTTCGATCCACAGCCGACCGATCGCATACAGCGCGGTGTACACCCAGACGAGCTTGCCGGGCTTGAGGAAGCCGCGACGGTCGATCCACAGGAGCGCAGCCACGATGCCGAGGTTCCAGAGCGATTCGTACAGGAACGTCGGATGGAAGGTCTCGACGTTTTCGAAGCCGGCGACTCGATGGGCTTCGTCGATCTCGAGGCCCCAGGGCAGATCGGTCGGTCGGCCGTAGAGCTCCTGGTTCCACCAGTTACCCCAGCGCCCGACGGCCTGGGCGAGCACGACGCCGGGAACGATCGCGTCGATCGTGCTGGCCCGAGGCAGCTTGCGGTTGCGGATGAAGAGCAACGCGCCGATCGCTCCGCCGGCGATGGCGCCGGGAATACCCAGTCCGCCATTCCAGATCTCATGCCACTGGCTGAGCGGCTTGGCATCGGTGATGACGTGGTACAGGCGGGCACCGACGACGCCAGCCGGCACGAGCCACATCAGCATCTCGATGGCGGTATCGGGGTGAATGCTTCGCTTGGCCAGCCGGGGTCGGGCAAGCATGGTTGCCGCGATGATGCCGAGACCGATCATCAGGCCATACAGCGTGAGCGGCCGTGGCCAGATATCGATCGTGTTGAACGACGGGCTCGGGATCGAGGCGAGTGCGGCCATCGCGGTCATCAGGATTGGACCTCATTCATTCCGGCTGGATTCGGTACGGGTGGTGGCAGCTGATCCCGTGCGGCGAGTGCCACCGTAACGCAGACAGATCCGGCCAAACCGCCGAAGCGGCCGACCGGATCTGTCACGTCATTCGTGCGAGCAAGCGATCGGGGCGATGGTTCGCATCGCCGACCGGCTCAAGCGATGATGTCGACGGTGGCTCCGACGGGAACCCTCTCGGCGATGAATTCGATGATCTCGTTCGGCACTCGAACGCAACCCGACGACACGTACTGACCCATCAAATCAGGCTGGTTCGTGCCGTGCAGCGCAAGCTTCGGCATGCCGCCGCCGCCAAAGGTGCCAAGGGCCTCGCTGAATGCGGCGATGCTCAGCACCCAGCTGCCGTAGGCCGGGCCGAGCGAGTCGCCGGCGATCTTTTCATCGATGTACGAACGAACGACCGGGGTCGGACGGCTGTCGCGTCCCATCACGGCGATCTGCTCGACCAGCAACTCGTCGCCCTTGTAGACGTTGACCAGGTTCTCCGACACGTCGATCGTGATGTGATAATCGTGGCGCTCTTCGGTGAAGAAGGCGGTCTGGACCCAAGCCGTCGTGCCATTGGGGCGGACCGGGATCTGCACGCGCGCCCAGTTGCCGGAGGTGTCGTACTCCTCGACCCGCAGCGCAAGGCGGTTACCGAACACGGTCTCGGCGTACAGCGGATACTCGAGTTCGACGCCGTCGATGGCGTTGATGTCGTAGATCGTGATGTTCGAGCCGTTCGGCGCGTCGAAGGCCGGAACAAGCTGCACGTCGTCATTCACGTGGAGCACGATGTTCTCGTTGGGATCCGCGTCGACCTCGGGTACCGGAGTCGGGGTCTCAAACGCGGCCGCGGCTTCGTCCGGATCGATCGTGCTGGCCTCTTCGTCGTCGAACTGGATCGGCGCCGTCGTGGCGATCGGTGCGACCGATGCCGGCGCATCCGTCCCCGCTGCCGGTTCCGAGTCGCTGCCACCGCCGCACGCAACGGCGATCATGGTGAAGACGGCGAGTACGGCTAACGCTCGTAGTGCCGACCGTGATGTTTGCATGGTTCAAACCCTGCCTCTACGTGTCTCTCGACGGCGCGTATACGCCGTCGTGCCCGGCAAAAGTATCCCTGCAGCACCCGAAGAAGGAGGTAAAGCGCGTATTGCGGGATCGTGACGGGCTGCGAAGCGCACCATTCCAACGACTGCGGGCGTCGATGTGACATACGTGACGACCGAAGACCGGCCGAAGGAGCCGGTACCGTTCCCGACCATGCCAGATCTGATCGATCTCGGCGGCGTTTGGGCCTACGTTGCCGACACCGCCCGACCCGGCGCTTCCAACAGCGGCATCATCGCGGACGACGACGGCTTGACGATCGTCGATGCTCAGCTCACGCCAAAAGCTGGCGCCGAATTGTTGGCCCTGGTCGAGGGGTTCGGCTTGCCGGTTCGCCGATTGGCACTGACGAGTTCGCACATGCCCTTTGTCGGCGGCTCGAGTGCCTTCACACTGCCGGCGGTGTATGGCACCGGCCAGGTCAGCGCCCACCTGGATCAACCGGCGAACTTGGCGACCTGTTGCGCGTTGTATCCCGACGACGTCGACGACCTTTTAGCGATCGAGGAAACGGGCTGTCGCAAAGTCACCCACACGGTTGGCGAAGGCGCGTGGCTCTCCCCATCGGTCGTGGCCGCTCCCCTGGCGGGCGAGCTCGACGAAAACCTGATCGTGCAGGTTCCCGAAGCCCAGATCGTCTTTGCCGGCGCGATGTGTTCGTTCGGCGTGGTGCCCATGGCCGGGCTCGGCAACCCGGCAGCTTGGGCCGACGCCCTCGACACGCTGCTGCAGTGGGGCGAGATTTTCGTGCCGGGTCACGGCCCGATCGGCGGCAACGAAGAAGTCGAGACGCTCCAGGCCTATCTCCGAGCGTGCGTCGCCGCGAACGGCGATCCCGCAGGACTCGTTGACGGGCCGTGGAAGGACTGGCCGGGCCAGGCCTATCACCGCGTGAACATCGACCGGGCGGCCGCGCTCGCAGCCGGCGACCCAACCCCGCAGCCGTCGCTGCTCCAGCTCCTCGGCCTCTCCGAACTCCCACCCGACCCGTAACAGGTGGTCAGACACCGTTACGCAAGCCAGGCGGTTTGCCAGGGGGCGAGGGTGATGGTCGAGTTGGTGGCAAGGTTGGCGTCGGTGAGCAGGTCATGTGACGACGCCCACTCGGGCACCGGCACATGGATCTCGGACGAGGTCATGTTTTGCAGCGCCAAGAGACGTTGCGTCTCGGACCGACGCTCGATTGCGACGATCCCGTCGTGCAACACGTGCACGATCTGATCAGCAGCGGGAGCGAAAGCCGGCTGTTCTCGGCGCACCCGGATCAGCTCGGCCAATGCCTCGAACACCTCGTGGCGCCATCCCGAGGAAATCCGTTCATCGATCACCGATCGTTCGAGACGGACTCGGTTGATATCTCGCTTGTGGTCGGTGCGAGCGACCGCCTCGACATCGCCGGGGGTCGAGAACAACGAGTGGATGTAGAACGCCGGCACGCCTTGCACCGCGAGCATCACGGCATGCGCGGCCACGAACCGCTTCCAAGTGGCACCGTCAGTGCCCGACAACAGATCAGCCAAACTCACATTGAGCTCGTAGGGCCGAGGCCCACCCGGTGCGCTGTAGTTCGACCACGCTCCACCCGTCTCGGTCGCTCGGTCCAACAGGATCTGCAGTTCGTCGCCAGCAACCAGATCCTCGATCGGACGCAGTCCGATGCCGTCATGACTCGCGATGAAGTTCAAGAACGTGCATCCGTCCGGCAGCGGTGCGAGGCGCCCCAACCATCCCGTCAGCGCCTCGCCTCGCTCGGCCAACACCGACCAGACCAGCAACGGAGCGAGTGTGAAGTTGTAGACGATCTGGGCTTCGTCTCCGTCGCCGAAGTACGCAACGTTCTGATCGTGGGGCACATTGGTCTCGGTGATCAACAACGCGCCCGGGCCATCGGCCTCGTTGCCCATGGCATCGACGAGTGTGCGGAACAGCTTGACGACTTCGTGGGTCTGGGGAAGATGCACGCACGACGTGCCCAGCTGCTTCCACAGATAGGCGATGGCGTCGAGACGCACCCGGGTCGCGGCACCCTCGTGCAAGTAGAAATGCAGGATTGAGCAGAACTCGACGAGCACATCGGGGTTCGAGAAGTCGAAGTCGATCTGGTCGTGGCTGAACGTGGCCCAAGCATGGCGAGTGCCGTTGGGCGTGTCGACGCCAAGCAGGAGCGGGTGGGTGCGGGGACGCACGACGCTGCTCGTGTCCGCGTCGGCCGCAGCCGTCATGTACCAGTCGCGAAACGGCGCCTCGTCGGCAACGAAACTCGCGAACCAGTCGCTCTGGGCCGAACCGTGGTTGCAGACCAGATCGACCATAAGACCGCGGTGGCTGGCAAGCGAGCGCAGGTCGCCCCAGTCACCGAGCCCGTCGGCGATCGCCCGATAGTCCACGATCGAGAACCCGCCGTCACTACTCGAAACGAAAAACGGCAGGATGTGCACCGTCTCGATCAGATCATCGAGCGGGCCGTCAACAAGTCGTGCGAGTGACCGCAGGTGGCCCTCGCCTCGGCCAGTCTCCACGACCGAATCGCCGTAGGTGATCAGAAGGGTCTCTGATTGTGTGGGCAAGGCCGTGCGGGGCTCGTACGAACGGGCGCCATCAAGGCCAAAGGTCGCCAGGATGCGATCACGCACTCGGTCGAGTCGGTCATCATCGAGTGACCCGTAGATCCGGGCGAGATGACGGTCGACCCGACCGGAAACTGTCCGCGTCGGGTCAGGCTCGGGCATCGGTGCCGTCATCGTCCACCGCGGCGACATCCGCTGCGCCGAGCTCGTCGGCCCGGATCTCGTCGGCATGGATCTCGTCGGCAAGGGGATCCATCGGCAATCCACCGGTGTTCACATCGACCTCGACGTTGTAGCGGGCTGCGTAGCTCGAGATGAAGCCCTGCAGCGTCGCCGACACGGGCAAGGCCAACAGCGCACCCACGGCGCCGAGGATCGCCGTGCCTGCGATGACCGAACCAAACGCGACCGCTGGGTGCACCTCCATCGTCGAAGCCGTCACGCGCGGTGCAATCAGGTAGTTCTCGAACTGTTGCCAGACGACCATGAAAACGACGACCCACAATGCGCTAATCGGCCGATCCGCGAGCGCGATGAGTACCGGGAAGACGGCGGCGACGTACACACCGACGACGGGCACGAACTGGCTGACCAAGCCAACCCAGATCGCAAGCACCAGCGCGAACCGCACACCCAGCAGTTCGAACGCGACCCAGTGGACCAAGAAGGCGACGACGACGAGCACCAGCCGAGACACGATGTAGCCGCCGGTCTTGAGCATGCCGATGTCCCAGATCTCGAGCACGCGCTTCTGCTGATGTGGCGGCAGCATCGAGCAGATGGTGCGACGGAACTTGGGGCCTTCGGCGACGAGATAAAAGGTGAACAGGGCAATGGTGAAGATGTCGAACAAGGCGACGACGACCTGGCCGCCGAAGTCCACCAGGCCACCGGCGAGATCGGTGGCGCGACTTCGGAACTCGCCCGATTCGCTTACGACCTGTTGCAGCTCCGTGAGGTCGATTTGGTCGTCGACGTTGTCCTGGAGCCACGACTCGAGCGACGCGATGCGCTCGGGTGCCTCGTTCACCAGGTCCGTGATCTGTTCGGCGATGACCTGGCCCATGGCGATGCCAAACGCGACGATCGCCCCAACCAGCACGATGAAGATCGCTGCGGTACCGAGACCGCGGCGCACGCCTCGGTGTTCGAGCGAGTTCACGGCCGGCTCGATCGCAAACGACAAGAAGATCGAGATGAAGATGATGATGAGCAGTCCCCGCAGGCGGCCCATCAACCAGGCCGCCGCGTAGAGACCGACGACCGCCAGCACGAGGCGCCAGATCGCCCCGTTGATCCAGCTCGGCACGCCTTCGCTGCTCATCCAACGCCAACCTCGCGGCTGCTGTACCTGAGCTGGCGCCGCTTCGGCTCGAGCCAGGACCGGTTCGGCACCGTCGGACCACACCGAGGACAGATCACTCGGTCGCGGGGCGCCCAGGATGGGCCCGTCAGATGGCACAGAAGCGTCTGGACCGCGCCGTGGCGTTTCCGGACTCGGGATGCTCTGCGCCTTGTCGTCTTCCGACACCCGTATCCCCCGGCGTACGTCGTTCCGATGGACTGCTATTTGCTGGTTTGGTCAGCTACAGCCACTCGTGCTTCCGCAACTCTGGCACGCGTAGCAGCTGCCTGCACGCACCATCATCGTGCCGCACTCCATACACAGCGGAGCGCCGCTGTCGCTGGCCGACAGGCCGAGGTTGAGCGCCGGTTGCGGGACCGGTACGGGTTCGACTGGCTCCGAACGAGGCTCGGGGATCAGATCCAGACCTGGCGACGACGTCGTGGTTGCCTCGACCACGCCGGGCAGCGTTGGCTGCGTGCGTTCATCGACGGTGAAGATGTTCAGCGCCGCCCGCTCTTCGGGGGTCAGATAGTCGATCGCCAAGCGGCGGAAGAGGTAGTCGATCAGGCTGTTCGCGATCCGCACGTCGGGATCGTCGGTCATGCCAGCCGGTTCAAAACGCATGCCGACGAATGCCTGCACAAAGGCGCTCAACGGCACCCCGTACTGAAGTCCGTGCGACAGCGAGATCGCAAACGCATCCATAATGCCGGCCAGGGTCGATCCCTGCTTCGACACTCGAACGAAGATCTCGCCGGGACGGCCGTCGTCGTACTCGCCGACGGTGACGAACCCTTTGCAGTCAGCAACACGAAACTCGAACGTTGAGGAGCGGCGGGCCCGAGGAAGGCGTTTGCGGACCGGCACGGCGCCAACCGGTTCGATCACGGCCAGCGAGGTCTCGCCATCGGCGTCTGTGCCGGTGGCATCGCCCGAGGACAACGGTTGGGCGACCTTGCAGTTGTCGCGATACACCGCCACAGCCTTGACACCGGTACGCCATGCCTCGATCAACAGGTCCTCGATGTCGCTCGGCGTAGCGGTCTCGGGCAGGTTCACCGTCTTGGAGATGCCCCCGGACAGGAACGGCTGCACGGCGGCCATCATCGACACGTGACCCGACGGGCTGATCGCGCCCTGGCCCACGGAACAGGCGAACACGTCGAGGTGCTCGTCATGAAGCCCAGGTGCGCCGTGAATCGTGCCGTTGGTTTCGAGATAGTCGACGATCTCGTTGATGCGGGTCGGCGCATAGCCGAGCTTGCGAAGCGCACGGGGCACGGTCTGGTTCACCATGGCCAGGAACCCGCCGCCGACGAGCTGCTTGTGCTTCACCAGCGCAAAGTCCGGCTCGATCCCGGTTGTGTCGCAGTCCATCATGAAGCTGATCGTGCCGGTCGGGGCCAACACCGTCGCCTGGGCATTGCGCACGCCGGTCTCGTCTGCGAGTGCGCACGTTTCGTCCCAGACCGAGATCGCGGCATCGACCAGATCCGGTTCGGTGTGCGAGGCGTCGATCTCGCGTGCTGCCGAGCGGTGCTTGTCAAGAACCGACAGCATCGCGTCGGTGTCGTCGCCGTAGCCGTCGTAGGTTCCCATGCGAGCGGCGATCCGAGCGCTGGTGCGATAGGCCTCGCCACACATCAGCGACGTGATCGCGGCTGCGGTCGCGCGGCCGGCATCGCTGTCATAGGCCTTGCCCGTCGCCATGAGCAGCGCACCGAGGTTGGTGTAGCCGAGCCCGAGCTGGCGGTACTTGCGGGTATTCTCGCCAATCGCTTCGGTCGGGTAGCTCGAGTGGCCAACGAGGATCTCTTGGGCCGTGATCACCGTTTGGCATGCGGCCCGGAAGCCTTCGATGTCGAACTGGTCGTCGTCGCCAAGGAAGCTCAGCAGGTTCAGGCTAGCGAGGTTGCACGCACTGTTGTCGAGGTGCAGGTACTCGCTGCACGGGTTACTCGCGTTGATCGGCCCAGCCGTTGGCGAGGTGTGCCATCGGTTGATCGTCGATTCGAACTGCACGCCCGGGTCTGCACACTGCCAGGCGGCCTCGGCAATCGCGCCGAGCAGCTCTCGGGCCGGAACGGTTTCGATGGTCGAACCATCGGTACGGGCGATCAAGTCCCACGGGCGATCGTCGATCGCGGCCCGCATGAACTCGTCGCTGAGGCGCACCGAGTTGTTGGCGTTTTGGTACTGCAGCGAATGAATGTCGGCGCCGTCGAGCGACATGTCGAAGCCGGCCGCGGCGAGCGCTCGGGCCTTGTCTTCTTCACGGGCCTTGCACCAGATGAATTCGTCGACATCGGGGTGATCGACATCGAGCACGACCATCTTTGCGGCCCGCCGGGTCTTGCCGCCGCTCTTGATCGTGCCGGCCGAGGCATCGGCGCCTCGCATGAAGCTGACGGGGCCGCTCGGGTGTCCTCCGCCCTGCATCTGCTCCTTGGAGGAACGAATCCGGCTCAGGTTCACGCCCGAACCGGAACCGCCCTTGAAGATGCGACCCTCTTCGACGTACCAGTTGAGGATCGAGTCCATGCGATCCTCGACCGACAGGATGAAGCAGGCGGATGCCTGCTGGGGGACCCCGGCCACGCCGATGTTGAACCACACCGGCGAGTTGAAGGCCACACGCTGGTGGACGATGAGGTACTTCAGCTCGTCGGAGAAGATCTCGGCCTCGTCGTCGGAGAAGTAGCCGCCCTCGCGTCCCCACGCCGTGATCGTGTCGACGACACGATCGGCCACCTCACGCAGCGACCCCTCCCGCTCCGGCGTACCGCGCGTACCGCGGAAGTACTTCTGGGCGAGGATGTTGGTGGCGTTGACCGACCACGTCGACGGAACTTCGACCCCGAGCTGCTCGAATGCGATCTCCCCGGTCTGCCAGTGGGAGAT
>CALLPT010000036.1 GCA_938015575.1 uncultured Acidimicrobiales bacterium | reverse complement strand
GGCACCTATGGTTGATTTATCCGGTGCGCTCTGGCATCCGGTGTGGCGATGGGGGCAACCATGAGTACCGAACCAGTGGCTGACTGGGCCGAGGACTTCGAGATCTTCGACGAGGCGTTCGTCAAGGACCCGTACCCGATCTGGAAGGACCTGCGCGACCAAGGCTGCCCGTTCGCCCGGACCGAGCGCCGCCAAGTCAGCTTCATGCCGACCACCTATGCCGGAGTCCGCGAGATCGCGGCCGACACCGAGCACTGGTCGTCGTTCTCGGTCAGCGTCACGCCAACCGTGCCGAGCTACGACGACGCCGGCAATCGGTTGCGGTCGATCATCAGCAGCGATGCACCTGAGCACACCCCTGAACGCCGTCTCATGCTTCCGTTCTTCGCCCCCAAGGCCGTCGAGAAGTACCGGGAGCACACCCAAGAACTGTGTCGCCGACTGATTCGCGAGTTCATCGAAGACGGCCGCGCCGACTTCGCCGAAGACTACGCACGCCAAATTCCACCCCGGATCATTGCGCTGATTCTCGGCATCGAGCCAGAGATGTCCGACGAGTTCACTACCTGGGTCCAAGGCGTGCTCGAGCTCGGCCTCCAAGACGAAGCCGTCCGCGAGCACTATTCGGAGATCATTCGCAACTTCTTCGTCGAAGAGATCAAGAAGCGCCAGGAGAATCCGGGCGACGACCTGATCTCGTTCCTGCTGCAAGCCGAGATCGACGGCGAACCGGTGCCTCTTCCGGTCGTGCGAGGCAATGTCGGCCTCATGCTGATCGCCGGCATCGACACCACCTGGAGCTCGATCGGCTCGGCCCTCTGGCACCTGGCGCACCACCCCGAGGACCGGAAGCGTCTTGTCGATGAGCCCGAACTGATTCCGACGGCCGTCGAGGAGTTCCTGCGGGCCTACTCGCCCGTGACCATGGCCCGCGTGGCGACCAAGGACACGATGCTCGGCGACCGCCCAGTCAAGGCCGGCGAACGCGTCGTGCTGACGTTCCCTGCTGCGAACCGGGACCCCGAGGTCTTCGAGAGCCCCGAAGAAGTCATCATCGACCGACAGAAGAATCGCCACATCGCATTCGGTTCCGGAATCCACCGATGCGCTGGTTCGAATCTCGCCCGGATGGAGATGCAGGTAGCCATCGAGGAGATGCTCAAGATGATTCCCGAGTTCGAGCTCGAGGATCCCGACGCCGTGACCTGGGCCGGCGGCCAAGTTCGCGGCCCTCGCAACCTGCCCGTCACCTTCCCCAATCGAACGACCATCTAACGCACCCAAGCTAAGGAGCTGACATGCCCGCCTATCTGATCGCCCACTACAACGTCGACGACAAGGACCTCTACCGCGAGTATCAAAAGGGCGCTGGCCCGGCACTCAAGATCGGATCCGAATCCAAAGTGTTGGTCCTCGACCCTGCATCGAATCAGGTCGAAGGCGAGCCCGGCGGCGTACAGACGGTGGTGATCGAGTTCGAGTCGATGGAAAAGGCCCGCGAGATCTACGAGTCGGGCGAGTATCAAGCCGTCGTCGGCAAACGACTCCAGGCCACCTCGCTGCAGTACGCCGTGCTGTGCGAGGGCTTCGTCATGCCTGGGTAGCTGGGTAATACGCCTTTCTCGCTGCGCTCGGTGAATGCACTGCGGTCCCCGGGTAGTACGCGTTCTTCGCTGCGCTCACAACGCTTCGCTCGGTGAAGCCTCGGCGGTCCCCGGGTAGTACGCCTTTCTCGCTGCGCTCGAAACGCTTCGCTTGGTGAATGCACTGCGGTCCCGACCGGATTGTTGGCTAGTTCGGCGGGGCGACTCGGTGAAGGAACTCGACAACCGAGCCGGCGAAGATGTCGTTGCGGTCCCCGGCGACCATGTGGGCCGCATCGGTCACGTTCACGTACTCGGCATGGGGACACTGGGCGAGAAAGGCCTGCGCTCCCTCTTCGGACAACACATCGGACAGCCCGCCGCGCACGAGCAGCACCGGCAGGTCGAGATGGTCGGCGGCCGCCGCGATGCGAGCTCGGTACTCGGTCATGTTCCAGTTGCGATCGAGCCGCTTCGGGTCCCAGTGCCAGTGATAGCGGCCATCTGAACCCAGCCGGACATTCTTTGCCAGCCCGTCGAGATTCCGGGGACGCTTGCGATGTGGCTGATAATTCGCGATCGCTTCGGCGACCTCGTCGAGCGAGTCGAAACCCTCGCGCTTCTGTTCCATGAAGGCACGAATCTTGGCCGTGCCCGCTGGCTCTACCTGGGGCGCGATGTCGACCATGACCAGCGCTTCGGCCTCGAGGTGGCCTTCGCCGATCGCCACCATGCCCGTCGACCCACCCATCGAGGCACCGACCAAGATCGGCGGACGTCCACCGATCGCGCCGACGACACCGAGCAAGTCACGCAGGTTCGCTTCGCTCTCGTAATCGCCGGTCGGCGACCAGTCCGAGTCGCTGTGACCTCGGGCGTCGAACGCAACGGCGTAATAGCCGGCCGCGCCCAGGGTCTCGCCCGCCCCACGCCATGCATGGCGGGTCTGACCGCCGCCGTGCATCAAGACAACCAGACGGCCGTCGGGATCGCCCCACGAGTCACCGCGGATGGTGAGCCCATCACCGCCGGGCCACTCGTGCATGGGTTCTGGGGTTCCGGGAAGTCGCGTGCGTTCGATCGTCATGGCGGCAAACACCGTGGCGGCCGATCGGTGCCGCTGCCAAATCGAACTAACCGGTGATGTCGTCGTGAGGCAGGTTGAGGCGCGCCGCTCGCAGGTAAGCGAACGGGGTCTCGGCCGCGAAGTTCGACACCCGCGACGTGTACAAGTCGGCATACCGCTCGACCTGGCGAGCGAACAGACTCTTGTCATTGCCGGCTCGCATGAGTGGACCCCACGTTGGATTTCCGACTTCGCTCGAAGCTCGGGCAAGCGGTGCGATTTGCTCATCAAGCTCTATCGCGGCACGAGTGATGGCACCCAACTGGTCGGTGGCGCCCGGCTCTCCGTGGGTACGGGCCATCCGAAGCTGGGCTTGCTGGCGGTCGATCTCGACCTTCTTACTCATGAGCTGTTCAAGCTCGCGCTGCTGGTCACCAAACGATGCCGCGCCCGCGATCTCGGCCTCGAGCTCGCGAGCGATCAGGGCAGTACGCCAGTGCAACACGTCTTTGGTGACATGCACGTCACCAAAGAGATGGTCGCCGACGTACAACGGCTGGCCCTCGGAAACGCCCAGGCTTTCTTCGACCAGGCGCGCGTTGCCGCCGAAGTACACGTCGCCCGGTGCAAGCGGCCCGCGGTGCGGAAGAAGCAGCGAGCGTTCTTCGTCGACGACGCGATAGATCGGATCGTTCGATGTGAAGAACCGAGGCTTGTTCGCCGACACGACGACCAGATCGAAGCAGTCGCGCCAGGTTGTCGACGCAGGGCAGAAGCGGTCGAAGCTATACCGCATCATCTGTGACGTATAGGCCCAATCCGAGTTCGTGATGAGTGCCAGCTTCTTGCCCGCGGCTCGTTGATCGAGCAAGGTCGGCACGATCCCGGGATCGAGGTCGACGAAGGTGTCCGGGTCTTCGACGATGCGCTGTTTGAGCACGCCCGCGACGTGTGCCTCGCCGAGCGCTTCGTCGATCAGTCGATAGATGTCGAGATAGCTCGAGGCTCCCGGCAGCGGCTGCGCATCGTGGGCCGCGACCAGCTGACTGAACAAGCTCGCCCTCGACAGCTCGAACAGCGTGTTCATGAACTCGTATCGCGGCTCCGACAGATCGACGATCGTGTCCCGATAGGCCCGTCGCTGGTCGTCGAACGACAACAGATCGTTGCCGTGCTGGGCTCGGACGACGTAACCGAACCGGGTCGGCTTCACCACATTGCCGAGTTCGAGGTCGAACACGAGTCCGATCGTGAACGCCTGTGGGTCGAAGACAAGATCGTCGACCGGCCAGCGGCGTAGCCGAAGGTTGTCACATGCGACGTCGAACGCAGCGGCCTCCCACGCATCGACCTCGTAGTGGATCAATGTGTAATCCATGTCGTAGCCAACGACTTCGACCGATCGCATATTCAAGGTGCGATTCGCAAAGACGCCGCGCTCAGGGGATTCAACCATTGACCTGAGGGAACCAGCTTCGGGCCGAGACCGCAAGTGCGGGCGCTGTGACGTACGCGACGAGCCCTGTGCAGGAGGCGCCGCGGTGACCCACCAAACCCTGGACGGTGCGCCCGGAGCACGCCGCACAAGATCCAGACCGGTCCTTATCTACGCGATGCTTGCGCCGATGGAAGTGACGTCGACCACATCTCTACCCACTGCCTAAGGAGACCGTCGCATGAAGATCGCATCGAGTTGGAGCACCGCTACCGCAACCACCGACGCGGTGGCCCATCTTTGGACTGACATTGCTGCTGAGCTCGGCGAGTCGCCTGACTGGGTTGCCTTTTACCCCTCGGTTGAACACGATGCCGAGACCGCCGCCGCCGCCATGGCTGAGCATCGCGGTGACGCAGCCATCCACGGCGCGACGTCGTGCCTGGGCGTGATGACCGGCGCTGGGTTTCATACCGATGACGGTGTGGGCAT
>CALLPT010000035.1 GCA_938015575.1 uncultured Acidimicrobiales bacterium | reverse complement strand
TAGGGACCTCGCGATCGAGTTTCGGCGCCGCTCGTCCGGCTCGAGGCGCGAGTTTCGGCGCCAGCCGAAACTCGGTAAGTGAGGCCGAAGGCCGAACGACATCAGCCGAAGCCGGTTTGAGTGACCTGGATCACGGCAGGGCCGAGCAGCACGATCAGCAGCGGCGGCAGAATGCAGGTCACCAGGGGCAACAGCATCAGCACCGGCAGCTTCATGGCTCGTTCTTCGGCACGTTGCTTGCGCTTCTCGCGGAGCTCGTCTGCCTGAATCTGCAGGATCTCGGCGATCGACACACCGGTCTTTTCGGCCTGGGCGATCGCTCGCACGAACGAGGTGACGTCGGGGACGTCGACACGCTCTTGGAGATTCTTGAACGCGGCCTGGCGCACCATGCCGACTCGAGTGTCGTGCAGGAAGCGGCCGAGCTCGTCGGAGAGGGGTCCGTCGGTCGAGTCCACCGTGCGGCGGATGGCCTGCTCGAAGCTGAGGCCGGCCTGGACGCTGATGGCGATCTGGTCAGCGATGTCGGGCAGATCCATTGTGATCTGCTCCTGACGGGCACGGGCACGGTTCGTCATGAACACGTCGAAGCCACGCCAGCCAACACCGGCGATGATGACGGCCATGGCGATGCCGAGCTTGCCATTGCCGCCCGAAGCCATTGCCCGCCAAATCAGAAGACCCATGATCAGGCCGCTGATCAGCGAGACGGTACGAGCGGTCGCGATGCGCTGCGGGGTCCACGTACGGGCAACGCCGGCGGTGGTGGCCATCTCGTGGAGCTGCTCGACCCGGCGCTTGGGGGTTGCGCCGGTAACCAAGCTGTTGATCTTGTTGAGCCAGGGCTTCACCACACGCTCGGAACGTGAGCGTTGCAGGAGCACTTCGTGGAGGTTCGAGCTCTCGCTCGTTGCCACCTTGTCGGAGCCTTTGGCGAGCACGTTCGCCGTTGCGGTCGGGGCGCGAGGCGCGAGCGTCGAGCCGGTTGGTGGCGGCGGCATCATGGCGCCATCGGTGGCCACGGTGTCACGGGCGAGCAACAGGTATACCAGCATCGACACCGAGAGGCCGATGAGCGCGCAGCTTGCGAGAAGTACAGGATCCATCAGAACTTGAACTTTGCCATTTTGGAGAGCCAGATTGTCCCAACCAGCAGCTGAATGCACGAGCCGATCAAGAGGACGCGTCCGAGCGCTGTCGTGAACAGGGGATTGAGGAAGCCCGGGTTGATGACCTGGACCGCAAGCATGAGCAGCGGTGGCAGGGCGGCGAGCACGACACCCGAGATACGACCTTCGGCGCTGAGCGAGCGGACCGTGCCGGCAACGTGGTTGCGGGCTCGGATCGTCGAGTCGAGGCGGCGCAAGATGACCGAGAGGTCACCACCAGTGCGGTAGTTGATCTCGATGGCTCGCACAACCCAGTCGAAGTCGAGGCTGTTCATGCGGCTGGCCAAGTCGTTGAACGACTCGATCAGATCGCGGCCGATGCGGTTCTCGATGACGACCCGGCGCAGCTCGTCGCCTGCCGGCGACTCGAGGTCGGGTGCGATCGATGCGATCGACTGGGGGAGCGACTGGCCCGAACGCAGCGCCGACGACAGGTTCTGGAGGAAGTCCGGCAGCTGATCAGCAAAGGCCTCTTGGCGCTTGCTGATATTGCGGTTGAGAAGCACATTGGCGATGATCGGCGTGCCGACTATCAAGATGCCAGCGGCGATTGCCTGCCCGAGCAGGTACCCGAGGGCACCAAGCACGACGGTTGCGGCGACCACCAACAACACCCACTCGCCTGAGCGCAACTGGCTGCCGCTTTGTTCGAGCCGGGTCTGGAGTCCACCACCGCTGCGCTTCTCGACCAGCTTCGTCGTCCGGTCGACCATCGCGTCGCGGGCATCGGTGAGGCCATGCGGTGTCGTCGGCTTCTGCGGTGCGCGCATCGTGGCGAACTTCGGCATCATCAGCTTGATGCCGATGAAGACCGCGGCGAGCAGCAGCCCGACGCCAGCGAGCAGGATCGGGTCGGTCATGACTGGACAGCGTTCATCGGATCACCGAACAGCGATGCCCGGAGTTCGATGCCGTGATCGGCGAGGCGTTGCGCCACGAGTGGTCGCAGTCCGGTTGGCTTGAGGTCGGCGATGTAGTTGCCGTTCTCGTCGACGCCCTTGGTTTCGAGCAGGAAGATGTCCTGGAGCGTGATGGTGTCGCCTTCCATGCCGACGACCTCGGTGATGTGGGTCACGCGACGGGTGCCGTCACGCAGACGGTTGAGCTGCACGATCACGTCGATGGCCGAAGCGATCTGTTCCCGAATCGCTCGGATCGGGAGATCCATGCCGGCCATCAAGACCAGGGTTTCGAGACGGGCGATGCAGTCACGAGGGTTGTTGGCGTGCAGCGTGGTCAGCGAGCCTTCGTGACCGGTGTTCATGGCCTGGAGCATGTCCAAGGCCTCGCCAGAACGACACTCACCAACCACGATGCGGTCGGGGCGCATACGCAGTGAGTTCTTGACCAGGTCGCGAATCGAGACTTCGCCTCGACCCTCGACGTTCGGTGGGCGGGATTCAAGGCGTACGACGTGACGCTGGTTGAGGCGAAGCTCGACCGAGTCCTCGATCGTGACCACACGCTCGCCTTCGGGGATGAAGTTCGAGCAGACGTTGAGCAGCGTGGTCTTACCGGAACCGGTACCACCGCTGATCAACATGTTGAGCTTGCCGGAGACGAATGCTCGGAGCAGGCCAACCGATTCCCAGGTCAACGTGTTGTACGCAACCAGGTCCTGCTCGGTGAGGGCTTGCTTGGAGAACTTACGAATGGTGAGGGTGGAACCGTCAACCGCCAGCGGCGGGATGATGGCGTTCACACGGGAGCCGTCGGGAAGACGGGCATCCACCATCGGTGAGGACTCATCGATACGTCGACCGATGCGAGACACGATGCGGTCGATGACTCGTCGCACCTGGGCGTCGGATTCGAACTTGGCGCTCGTCTCGAAGATCTTGCCGGCGCGTTCGACGAACACCTGATTCGGGCCGTTGACCATGATTTCTGAAACCAGCGGATCTTCGAGCAGGGGCTCGATCGGGCCGTGGCCAAGAATGTCGTGGAGGAGCTCGTCGCCGAGCTGATCGAGCTGGGCTTCGGAGTAGCCCGAGGTGTCCTGGTTGAGGAGCACATCTGCAAGACCCTCGATGACCATCTCTTGGAGCTGGTCCTCGGAGACCGCACTGTCGGACAGCACCGAGCCGAGCCGCAGGGTGAGTGCGTCCTTGGCCTGCTTCTTGAGCTCGCTCAGTTCCTCGGTGAGGGGCGGGCGTTCGAAGCGGACCGGCAGCTGGCCTTCGACGTATTCGGTCTCAAGCGGTTCCGAGATCGCGTTCTGGACGCCGCGCAGCACTTTGGTCGCCGGGTCGGCTTCTTCGGCGGGCGAGGCTGCGATCGGCGTGTTGAGGTCGAGCGATTCGAGCTCCGGCGCAGGGGCCGAAGCAGCGGGAGCCTCGTCGGCCGTGTTGCCGCCGCGTACCCAGTCAACGGCCTGGTCGACCATTGGAGACGGGGCGTCGGGGTTCAGGTACCAGTCGACGAGGTCGGTGATCCCGCCCTCGGCGCCAGGAGCGCCGCCCTCACCCGGGGGTGCAGCTGCGTCGGGCTGTTCTTCGCCCTTCTTGAAAATCTTCATTCAGTTGCCCGAATCTTCCTCGGCGTCTTCGGCTGGTGCCGAATCGTCGGAGCTTTCCTCAGATGCCTCGGGGGCCTCGTCGGCTGGCGGTTCTTCGTCTGCTGCTGGTGCTTCTTCTTCGCCGCCTTCGTCGCCACCTTCGTCGTCGCCGTCGGCCGGTTCGAGGCCTTCGTCGTCTTCGGTGGTGATGCCGAGCAGGTCAGCGAGGTCTTCGTCGTTGCTGAACGTTGCTCCGTCAATGATGGTCTCGATCGTCGTGATCGGGCGAATGTCGTCTTCGCTTGCGTCTTCGAGGGCGCCGGCGAGGATGATGTCGCCGTACTTCATGGCGAAGGTCAGGTCGGTGAGCTCGTTGGGCTCGACCGCAAGGGTGACGAACACGTCGCCGAGGGTGGCGGTACCGAGGGAGTCGCTGTCGGTCGCCAGCTGACCAACGACGTCAGCCGTCGTCTGCACCGTGATGACCTCGACGGCCGGCAGAACCACGACCGAGACTTCGAATGGGTCCCCGTCGACCGGGTCGACACGGAAGGAGCTGATGACCGAGACCTTTTCGCCGGAACCGATGTTGCCGCCGAGTGCCCGAGCCGAGGGCAGCGACACCACCAGGGTGTGGTGGCCTTCGGGGATGCGGATCGTGTCGGAAAGCGCACGGTCGATGAGGCCGTCTCCGGAGAAGTCGGAGCGATCGATGAATCGACCTCGGAGCAGCTGCTCGCCAGCGAGGGCTTCGCTCGACAAGGTCAGGCCGTCAAGGTCGCGGAGTTCTTCGATCGAAGTAATTGCCGAGGCGGCGACGAACTGTTCAGGCACGGCTCGGGCTGAGAGATACGTTGCCGGCGAGGCGAGAAGCTCGGCGACGTCGGTCCCGGCGGCGATCGGCTGAGTCACGACCAGCACCTGGCGGCTGGCTTCGGCTGCCGCGGTTGCGTCGGCTGCTTCTTCACTGTTGGTGCTGAGATAGCGAACCAGCAGGAATGCGCCGGCGATGGCCAGCAAGCCGGCCAGGGCAGCGAGCACCATCGGGCTGCGCTGCTTTTCCTCCGCCTCGAACGAGGTCAACTCGTCGTTCGGGTCGTCGGACTTATCAGATCTCGAGAACATTGAGGCTCCAAAGTGGGGAAGTGTGCGGCATGGCTATGTCGGTCGGCCGCAGCAGGTTCGGAGGTCTACGACCCTGCGCAGACCCATCGGCGTTGTCGCTGCCAAGTTGAGTAGTTCGTGTGACCTAATTGACGCAGTGAGTCGATCCGCCCAGCGCATCGTCGGTTGCTTGTTCCCTTCCACCTTGCTGACCGCCACCTTGTACCGCTTCGTTGGGCTCGTTTGGCTCTTGACTGCCTTGGGGCCCCGCCGGGTCCGACCCACAATCTAGTAGCTTCTACCCAATATAGGAATCTCGTGTTGACCGGCGGATTTCACCCCCCAAGAAATGCGAACACTGTGCCTAAACAAGAATGCGCGGCGGCCGATGTGCTCTGAGATGGTTACGCAACACTTCGCGGCCCCGCGCCGCACCACTCCAGCGACTCACCGCGGTCCACGCCCCTTGGGTGCGACGCGCCGTGGGGTCCAGCGGGAGCGAGGTGCTGCGATGGTCGAGTTCGCGCTCGTCTCGGTCGTTCTGTTCACCATCATCTTTGGCCTGATCGAAGGCGGCCTGCTCGTGCGGGCCCGAAATGCGGTCGCGAGTGCAGCCGACGACGCGGCTCGTCGAGGCGCTATTGCCGGCGACGATGCCAGCGCAGATTGGCAGATTCTGCAGCAGTTGCGGGTTCGTGGTGCGCTGACCTCGTCTCGCATCAACTATGTCGTCGTCTACCGAGCCCCGGATAGTACGTCTACCCCCACCGCGACCTGTTTGGCCGGCACGCCGGTCCCTGGCATCTGCAATGTGTACGAGCGCGCGGAATTCGAACTACCCCCCGAAGCGTTTAGTTGTCTCGATGCCAACCTTGACGCAAATTGGTGCCCGGCCACTCGGGCCCAGGACAGCACGGCCTTTGAGTACATCGGGGTGTTCGTGAACTCAACCCACTCGGGCCTCACTGGCATCTTTGGTGACGTTGGTCTCGAATCGGTGAGCGTGTTGCCCATCGAAGGAAGCGGTGGCATCTGATGACCCTCCAGCGAATGCTCGCCCGACGACGCGACCTGCGCGACGCCTCGTCTGAGCGTGGCGGTGCCCTTCTCGAACTTGCGATCTCGATCCCGATCTTCGTGGTCCTGATCGCCCTGATCTTCGACGTCGGGCTGGGCTTTTCTGCCGCCCGCGACTCATCATCGGCGGCCCGCTCGGCTGCCCGAGTCGCTGCGCTTGCTGGCGAAGAGCGTCTGGCTGACTTCCGTGCCATCGACGCGGTGCGCGCGGAGTACACCACCTCTGGCGACCAGATCGCATGGATCGCCATCTATCGCAGCGCTCCGGGCGGCACAGGCGAAGTTCCCATTCCATGTCGCCCAGGTGGCATCGGCGCAGGTGGCCTGTGCAATGTCTACGACGCCGACCAGATCGCCACGCTGACCGCAGCGGACTTCTCGCGAGATGACTGTTCAGGGAATCCCGACGTGAACTGGTGCCCCACGACCCGTCGAGAAGACGACGGCGACTACCTCGGCGTTGGTGTCTGGACCGTCCACAATCCGACCGTTGGCCTGGTGGTCGGGCGCAACGGTGGTGGCGAGAGCAACATGGCCAGGGTCAACCTCGAGGATCGCGCCGTGTTCGCGCTGTTCTTCCCCGAGGAAGTCGGGCCGTAAGCCCCATGTGGGGGATAACCCTCAACTGTTTGCTTCCAGCGCCGACTGTCCAAAGGTGTCCGTCATCCAAATGAGAGAACTCCAAGGTCCTCGGCCCGTGACGATTCTCCCAGCCCTGTGGCACACTCGTATCTCTCCGCTGAGGGACCAACGCAGCACCCTTCAAGGATCCTGACCATGGCATCACCCCGATCAGAGTTTCGCACGGCCCGCATCGTCGTCGTCGCGACGATCGTGCTGGCGCTCGGCGTGCTCGTCGCCGGCACACTTTCGCTGCTCGACGACTTCCAAGACCGCCGGGATCAGCGAGCCCTCGTCGAATCCACGTCGTCTACTTCGCTCGAAGAACGCCTGTCGACGCTCGACGACGACCTGTCGCGTGCCCTCGCCGTCGTCGAAGAAGCCGGTGTCAATATCGCCGAGCGCATCGGCACATCCGAAGCCGATGGTGCCGTTGCACTGGCCTCGGCCGTCATCGACGCCCAGCTCGGCCGGACGATCCCGGCGCTGGACCGAGTCATCTACCAAGACGCAGTGGCTTCGGTCTACGGCGTCGACGAGTTCGGTTCGCCGACCGCGAGCCCTCTCGAGTCGAACTACAGCACCAATGTCGCCAACCGCCGCCCGCTCGACGAGCCTTTCGTCGACCGCCAAGGTCAGGTGTATTTCGAAGACGGTCTCGCCGCCTACTACCCCGTGCCCGACAAGGGTGGCTGGGCTGTTCTTATTCTGCGCGGCAACCAGATGGCTGCGGGCAGCACCTTCGCCGAACTCGCTCCGGCCGGTTCGACCTCGTCAGCGGTCCAGCTCGGTGCCCAGTCGGCGACGCTGCGGGCCGCCCAGCCGTTCGTCGACTCGATCTTTGTCACCGAGACCGGTGTTGCGCTGCCCGGTGGCGAACCCGCCAGCTGGGTCCCCTTCCTGATCCGACTGTTCGCCACGTTGGCAACCCTGGGCGGTGTCCTCGTCCTCGGTTCGTTCGTGCGAAAGAACTACGAGCAGGCCAGCCGTCGCTTGCAGAACGCCGAGTCGACCCCATACGGGTCGAGCACCGAGTTCGAAGCCAACATCATCGGTGTCGTCGAGCTCGATGAGATGGGCATGATTACCGGCGCCAACCAGGCCTACTGCGACATGGTCGGCCAAGACCGCGACGACCTACTCGGCACCTCGTTGCTGGCGCTCACCGAGCCCGCCGACCGGACGCGTCACCTGGCCGCACTCGACAAGTTGATGACGGGCGCTGCTCGCAAGACCCAGGTCGAACACCGCGTGCTCAACGAGAAGCAAGAGAGCGAGATCTGGGTGCTCGAGCACCTGTCGCGCTCCGAAACCACCGAGGGATCACGGATCCTGGTCCAGAGCCAGGACATCACCTTCCGCCGCTACGCCACATGGGAGCTGGCCAAGCAGGCGCTTCACGACGAACTCACGGGCCTGGCCAACCGGGCCATGCTTGTCCACCGTCTGCGCACCGCACTCAGCGCCGGCGTCAGCCTCGAAACCGGCAAGAAGCCGCTCGTCGGCGTCATGTTCATCGATGTCGACCGGTTCAAGCTCGTCAACGATTCGCTCGGACACGATGTCGGCGATCGCCTCATCAAGCATGTCGGCGAACGCATGGAGACCGCGGTCCGTGTCAACGACACCGTCAGCCGCTTCGGTGGCGACGAGTTCGTCGTCTTGTGCGACAACCTGAGCGGTGTCAGCGAAGCCATGGCTGTCGCCGAACGCATTCGTGCCTCGCTGGCGACGCCTTACACCGACGATGGGGCGACGATCCATCCGACGCTGAGCATCGGAATCGCCGTCTGTGATGCCGGTGAGATGACCGCCGACGAGCTGCTCCGCGACGCCGACGCTGCCATGTACCGGGCCAAGGAACGTGGCCGCAACCGCGTCGAGGTCTTCGACGAAGGCATGCGCAAACTGCTCGTCGAGCAGATGACGCTCGAGAGCGAACTCCGCCATGCGATCGACACCGAAGAGATCGCCATGTACTTCCAGCCGATCGTTGACAGCGCGACCTATGCCACCGCTGGCTTCGAAGCCCTGATCCGTTGGCCGCACCCGACCCGCGGTCTGCTCACCCCGGGCCAGTTCCTGGGCGTGGCCGAAGAAGCTGGGCTGCAGAGTCGGCTCGACACCGTGGCGCTCAAACTCACCTGCCGCCAGATGGCGCGTTGGGCCGCCAAGTACCCGATGGCCAACGAGCTGTATGTGTCGGCGAACAAGGTCCCCAAGAACTTCCCACAATTCGTCCAGCAGATCCGCGAGATCGTCGCTTCGACCGGTCTGCCGCCGAACCTGTTGGTTGTCGAAGTCGTCGAAAATGCCCTTCTCGATGACGCCGACGGCGCACTCCAAGCCATCGAGGCACTCAAAGACATGGGCGTGCGAGTCGCGATCGACGATTTCGGCACCGGCTACAGCTCACTGAGCTACCTGACACAGTTCCGCCCAACGACGCTCAAGATCGATCGTGCGTTCGTGAGCCTGTTGCCCGAGGACCAGGCGACCGCGTCGGTGGTGCAGGCCATCACCGAAATGGCGCTGGCACTCAACATCAATGTCATCGCCGAAGGCGTCGAAACCTGGGAACAGGCCGAAGTCCTGCATCGCATGGGCGTCCCCTACTTCCAGGGCTACTTGTTCGCCAAGCCTCGCCCGGCCGAAGAGATCGAGGCCTGGCTCAAGAGCAATGGTCAAGATGCCCCCGAGGCGACCAGCACGTACTCGGTCGGCGCCGACGGTCGCCGGGCGCAGATTCCTGCCAGCAGCAACTGAGCTCGAGCGGATCTGACCCGCTTCTGCCTCATCGTCTTGTTGGTACGTCGCGGGTTTCACCGGCATCACAGAGTTTCTTGGCCATCGAGGGAAGAATCGAGCTGTTCGTAACGTCCTAAGGACGTGAACACCATCGTTCTGCCTACCCAGGAGCTGCCGTTGCTCGATGACGCGTCTCGCCGGCGCCCACGAACCGCTAGTGGCTCGCGCGGTGAGTCCCACCCGTTGGGTCTCGACGACGATGCCCTGGTGCGGGCTGCGGTCGGCGGTGACGCCGATGCGTTCGGCGTGCTGCTTCGGCGTCACGACGACAAAATGCGTGGTGTGGTTTGGCGTGTCGTCGGATCCGGCGGCGCGATGGACGACGTGTTACAAGAGGCCTATCTCAAGGCCTGGCGCGGGATCGGTGGCTACGCCCGCAACGCCGCGTTCAGTACCTGGCTCTACACGATCGTGCATCGCAGCGCGATCGATTGGGTTCGCTCGCAGCGTCGGCGTTCGAACGGCCCCCTGCACCTTGCCCCCCAGGGTGACGTGCCGGCGGCCGCTATTCGAGATCACGCCAGCGGGGTGACCGACTCGCTTGCCCTGCAGCATGCGCTCACCGAACTCCCTCCGGACCAGCTCGCGGTCGTGACATTGGTCGATGGAGAGGGGCGCACCTACGACGATGTCGCCACCTTGCTTGACATCAGCCCCGGCACCGTCGCCAGCCGACTACATCGAGCTCGGGCTTCGCTGCGAGAACGACTTGAATCCCCCGATCTGAGCCCAGGAGAGGACAGCCGATGAACGACCGTCCCGTGCTGCGTCGCGAACAAGCGCCCGACCATCGCCCCGGCTTCTGGGAAGAACTCGACGTCGCCAGGACCGACTCGGGTGCGACGACCGTGACCTCGACCATGCCGGCCCAGCCGGCGCCCCAGATCGACGCGGCCTCCGCGTCATCGTCTCGGAGCCTCTGGCCACTGGTGGCCGCCGCAGCAGTGCTGGCGGTATTCGGCCTCGGACTGTTGTTCGTGCGCGGGGGAGCCGAGCCGGGCACCGAGCTGGTCTCGGGCGGCGATACCGCTGACGCGGACTCTTCCTTTGCCGATGCGCCGGGCTCCGATGCTGAAGGAAACAATGCCGAGGAAGCCGATGCTGAAGGAAACAGGACCGGCGAAGCCGTCGAGGGCGAAGCGGCGTCGATTCCGGTTCCGACGGCGGTGGCCGACGAAACAACGACACCCGCAACCGGCGGCGAATCCGGTGATGCGGGCGAACCAGCGACGCAGCCGATCGATCTCGACGACCTCGACGTCCCGACCTATGTGGCGGCTGCGGGCAACCGCGACAGCCTCATGTTCCCGCCGGCAAACCCGTTCGCTGATGGCACCCGGTTTCTCGCCACCTGGGAACAGCAGCAGGTGAGCTGGTTCTCGTTGGCCGACATCGAAGCCGACTGCACCCGACCCGACCATTCGACACTGCGCTATGTGACCAGCGACGGGTTCGACTTCGCTGCCAGTGACCCCGAGATTCGCTTCCCCGGCAACGCCTCGAACTTCGCGTTCACCGATCAGCACCTGGCCTGGGTCGCCGAGTGCGATGGTCGCCTGGCGCTCTACGTCGCTTCGCAAAGCGGGGTACCTGGGCAGATGTTCGGACCCCGCATGGCATGGATCGGTCGCGGATCCGATACGGCTGCGCTGGTGAGCTGGTCCGGGTCGGCCGTCCAACTCAGCTCCGTCGACGACAACGGCGAGCCGTTCTTCGTCGAAGTCGACCTGCAAAGTCGCATCGTCAGCGGGTCGGCCGTGCGCAGCGACGTCGGCCCCGGGACCGGACGCGACAGCTGGATCGTGGGCGCAGCCCCCGACGGCGCAACGACCTGGTGGAACGCCACCCAGGCGACCGGCGCGACGACCTGCGACGGTGCGACGCTGTCTCGTCACACCGAGGTCGGCGGATGGGACTCGCCATTCGTAGACGCCGTCGATGTCGGTGCGGTGCGAGCCTTTGCTCTGAACCCCGAACTGTCGATGGTCGCCTTCTCCGATGCGTGTCCCGGGATCAACGAGGGCCGCTTCTTCATCGGTACGTTGCGGGCCGATGGGTTGATCAGCTCGGTGCGGACCATTGACCTGTCGGCGTTCGCTTCGGGTCCCGTCTTCATCCTGGACTGGACCGACGCGTTGACGCTTCGTATCCACACCGATGAGTCGGTGACCGGAGGCTTCCCGCTGCGCTTCGAGTATGTCTTCGACGACGGCCGCGATGCCGGCGTCCTCGTGCTGCTCGACTGACCCGCCCCAACGGCGTACCGGTGTCTGACAGCTGTGACGGTCGATGACGGTTCGTGGGTAACCTCCCGCCGTGGCTGTTCCAAGTGCGCCCTCGGCGGCGTTCCAAATCCAACTGCGTGTCCGACTCAAGAACGTGCCGGGCGTGCTCGGCGCACTGGCGTCGGTCATTGGCGACGCCGGCGGCAATATCGCGGTCGTCGAAGGCTTCGAAGCCAAGGGTGCATCGATCGAACGCTCCATCTGCGTGAACTGTCGCGACGAAGCCCATCAGGTACGCATCGTCGCCGCGGTCGAAGCACTCGAGACCGTCGACCTGCTCGAATGGTTCGACCGCACCTTCCGCATGCACGAGGGCGGCAAGATCGAGACCGACCCGCTGTGCTCGGTCGCTGATCGCGACGACCTCTCGATGGCGTACACGCCAGGCGTCGCTCGAGTCTGCATGGCAATCCACCACAACCCCGAGAAGTCCTTCGACTACACGATCCGCAAGAACACGGTCGCGATCGTGAGCGATGGCACGGCGGTGCTCGGCCTGGGCAACATCGGGCCCGAGGCCGCCATGCCGGTCATGGAAGGCAAGGCGCTGCTGTTCAAGGAGTTCGCCGGCGTCGATGCGTTTCCGCTGTGCCTGAACACGACCGACACCGAAGAGATCATTGAAACCGTCGAGCGGATCGCTCCGACCTTCGGTGGCATCAACCTCGAAGACATTGCCGCGCCCGCCTGCTTCGAGATCGAGGAACGGCTCAAGGAATCGCTGGACATCCCCGTCTTCCACGACGACCAACACGGCACCGCCGTCGTCGCACTCGCTGCACTGTGGAACTCGCTGCGTCTCGTCGACAAGAAGATCGAAGACATCTCGGTCGTCATCTCCGGCATCGGTGCAGCCGGTGTCGCGATCGGCAAGATCCTGCTCAGCGCAGGCGTCGGTGAAGTGATCGGCGTCGACTCGACCGGCGCGATCTATACCGGCCGCGACCGTCTGAACTCGGCGAAGCAGTGGTTCGCGGAGAACACCAATGTCGATCGCAAGGCCGGCACCCTCAAGGACGTGCTTGCCGGCAGCGACGTGTTCATGGGCGTGAGCGCCCCCGACCTGCTCGATGCCGCTGACCTGCGCACGATGGCGGCCAAGCCGATCGTGTTTGCAATGGCGAACCCGAACCCTGAGATCACGCCCGAAGCTGCTGACGGCGTCGCCGCGGTCATGGCCACCGGCCGCTCGGATTACCCGAACCAGATCAACAACGTGTTGGCCTTCCCGGGTCTGTTCCGTGGCGCGCTTGACGTCAACGCCACCGACATCACCGAATCGATGAAGCTCGCCGCTGCGGAGAACATCGCCGCTGTTGTCGGCGATGACCTCACGCCTGAGTATGTGATCCCGTCGGTGTTCGACAAGCGCGTCCTCGAAGCCGTCGCGCCCGCTGTCTCCGCCGCCGCAGTAGCGGACGGAGTGACGCGCGCCTAAGTCCGATCGAGTGAGCCGGAGCAGAGGTGGGAAGCCACCCCGGGTCGCCTAC
>CALLPT010000034.1 GCA_938015575.1 uncultured Acidimicrobiales bacterium | reverse complement strand
GCCGCGTTGGACTGGATGAGGGAAACACCCATGCCATCGCGATCGACCACGCACATGTACATCGTGCCGCCTCCGGCGTAGCTGTCGCCCCAGTCGACGACCCGGTCGGGCTGGATGCGGGCGCGGCGCTCAGCCAGCATCGCTGGATCAAGCAAGGCTGCCGGATCGGCATGCTCGTGCAAGACATCGGGTCGATCGAAGCCTGCGGCCCTTGACGCCTCGATCAAGTAGTGCGCGAACAGCGGATCCTCAGGATCGTCTGGCAGGTCGAGACCGGCCGCGATGCCGGCCCCCGCCAAACTCAGATACCCCTGCGAGTTCGGCGGTGCGGTCCACAGGCCATGGCCCCACGCGTCGAGGCGAACGGCCGGAACCCAATCGGCCTGGTTCTGGGCCAGGTCATCAGCGGTGTACTCACCAGCGCCGGTGGCGAGCAGCGCTTCGCCGAACTCGCCGCCGTACCAGCCGTCGCGTCCCTGGATCGCGAGGGCGCGCAAGTTGCGAGCGACACGCGGCCGCCGCACCAGATCGCCGGTCGAGATCGAGTTGAGCTGCGTGTTGCCCACAACATCGGCGACATTGGCCGAAGCGGCGGCGAGCTGCGACGACGCGGCGAACCCGTTCTCAGCCAAGTCGATGGCGTCGTCGAGTAGCGACGCGAAATCAAGGCGGCCATGACGCTCGTGCAAGGCCAGCCACCCATCAACAACACCAGGTACTGGCGCCGACGCAACCTCGCCGCGGTGCGGCATGGTGGTGTGACCCGCTGAACGCAGACGGGCCGGATCGGCGCCGCTGCCAGCGCGGCCCGATGCGTTGAGGCACGTGACTTCGCCGTCGACGTGCAGCAACGCCCACAAGTCGCCGCCGAGACCGCACATGTGCTGCGACGTGATGGCAAGGACCGCGTTTGCAGCGATCGCCGCATCGACGGCGCTGCCGCCACGTTCGAGCGCGCGCAGGCCCGCAGTCGACGCCAAATGGTCGACCGAGCAGACCATCGCCTCGGCCGCCCAGACGGTCGAGGTCGATGGGAGCCGCATCAGATCAGGCCAAGGTCGGAGACGGTGTCGCGCTCGGCGACCAGCTCAGCGGCGGTCGCGTCGATACGCCCACGGGAGAAGTCGTCGATGTCGAGACCCTGCACGATGCTGATCTCGCCGCCGGAGCAGGTCACCGGGAACGACGAGATGATGCCCTCGGGCACGCCGTAGCTGCCGTCGCTCGGAATCGCCATCGAGACCCAGTCGCCGTCAGGCGTGCCGAGCTCCCAGTCGTGCATGTGATCAATCGCTGCGTTGGCCGCCGAAGCTGCCGAGGACAGGCCACGGGCCTTGATGATCGCCGCACCGCGCTTCTGCACGGTCGGGATGAAGTCGTCTTCTAGCCACGCCTGATCGTCGATCATGCTGGCCGCAATCTGACCGTCGACTTCGCAATGGAAGAGATCGGGATACTGGGTCGCCGAGTGGTTGCCCCAGATCGTCATCTTCTTGATGTCGTTGACCGACGTGCCGGTCTTTTGCGCGACCTGGGTCATGGCCCGGTTGTGGTCCAGGCGGGTCATCGCGGTGAATTGCTTGTTGTCGACATCGGGTGCGGCGTGCATGGCGATGAGGGCGTTGGTGTTCGCCGGGTTGCCAACCACCAGGACCTTGATGTCCTTGCTGGCGTTGTCATTGATGGCCTTGCCTTGCGGGCCGAAGATGCCGCCATTTGCTTCGAGCAGGTCAGCCCGCTCCATGCCGTCGCGGCGAGGCATCGCACCGACCAGCAATGCGTGAGTGGCATCGCCAAACGCGACGTTGGCGTCATCGGTCTGCACCATGCCCGCAAGCAGCGGGAACGCACAGTCATCGAGCTCCATGGCGACACCGTGGAGCGCGTCGAGCGCCGGGGTGATCTCAAGCATCTGGAGGATGACGGGCTGATCCGGGCCCAGCAGCTGGCCGCTGGCGATGCGGAAGCACAGCTGGTAACCGATCTGACCGGCAGCACCGGTGACGACCACTCTTGCGGGGGGCTTGCTCACGTTGACTCCTCGAAGCAGGTTTGCTTCCGGAGAGGCTAACCGCCGCGCCCCCCAGTGACCTCAGCGTGATGCGGCGTAGTTGGCGTCGTCAGCCAGTGCCGCCCTCGAGGATGAGGGCGGCGATCGCGCCGACCGCCATGAACGGCGCAAATGGGAACGCCGTCTTCCACCGCAGTCGGCCTCGACTCACCAGGCCAGCGCCGACGATCACGATCGCCACCAGGCCGCTGACGAGATGGGAGATGAGCAGGCTCCGCACAAACGGCACCCAGCCGAAGAACGCGAGCTGGGCGCCAATCAGCGGCGCCAACTTCACGTCGCCCCAACCCATGCCGGGTGGATAGGCGAACAAGATCAAGAAGTAGACGACGCCGAGCACGGCGCCACCAATCAGGGCTCGAACGAGCGAAGTCTGCGACCAATCCGAAAGCGCCGACACCACCATCAGGGGGACGGCGATCACATAGGAAGGCTTCAGGATCGCGTTGGGTACCCGCAGCTCGCGCAGGTCGATGATGGTCAGCACGCTCAAGAGCGCACCGAACGGCAGCACCGACGCCAACACCAGGTCGGCGCCAAACCGCCACGCAAGAACCGCGCACACCACGGCGCCGAGCGGCCAGGCGACCATCATCGGAATCGGCCACGCGAGGTCTTCGATGCCGTCGTCTGTAGCCGACTCCTCCATGGGACGAGTCTTGTCCATCAGAAGCGTCTGGGGAGCGGATGCATCAGGTCAGCGATCAACCGGACGGTTCAGTCCGGGGCTGGCGGAATCTGGCGACTGGTATCGAACTCAGACTCGGTGGTGAAGAACAGTTCCCAAACTTCCTCACCGAAAAGCACGAGAATCCCGAATCCCGCAATGCCGACGAAGAAGATGAGGATGCCGTACTCAGCCATCAGCGCGCCACGAGCCTGCTCGGCCGAGGCAGCGGCGCTCCGAGCGCGTGCCTGCAGCGGCAACAAGCAGCGCTGAAGTAGTGATGGGGTGGTCATGGGTTGCTCCGGCATCTTGCACGTCGTGGTGTCGCCCCGACACCGTGCAGATGATGGTGCTCCGTCGGCGCCAGACGGCGGCACTTGAACGAAAGTGGGCGATCTAGCCCATGAATATCGAGCGTTGGGGACGCGATTCAATCGTCGTCACGTCGCTTCTGCCCTGATTCGGACATGTCATCCCGATGGTCGCACTGCCGGTCGCCGAACGATGCGCCTTGCCCGGCGCAGACGGCGCATACGCTCAGACGGTGTCTCGGGCGATCACATCGACGTCGAACCCCAGTGGTCGCCACCACGTTCGCTTCGTGCTTCGCCTCTTCGTGATCGGACTCGCTGTCGCCGTCGCTCTCGCCGCCTGCTCGGGCGGCGATGCCGACAGCGACGCCGACGCCACGCCCGAAGCCGCGCCGCTCGACCCACCGGCGCGCCAATACCTGGCCGAGTGGTTGATCAATGCCGAAGCCGTCGGTGTCGATGGTCCCGGTTTCGACTTCCTGTACCGCGAGATCGTCGACGACGCGACCGGTCGTTATCTGGTCCAGTCACCCGCCCATGTCGCAACCCAGACTCGAGAGTCGGTGGTCTTCTGCGCCGCGATCTTTCGCTCCGACCCCTACTGTGCGGCCACCGAGCGCCCCAACAACACCCCGCCGGTGCTTGCCTACCCGCTACAACTGCTGCGCTCGTGGGGGCCGTCGCAGCTGTACGACCTTGCAGGCTGGCGAGAAGTTTCGCTCGTCGCCGACAACGAGCCCGATGCATGGTCACGACGAACCGAAGTCGTGGGCCAGGTCGCCGTCGAGTGTTTCGTCGTCGTCGGTGACACGGCGGCCGCTCGGACCGGGTTCGAGGTGTGCTTCACCAACGATGACCTGCACCTGGTCGCATCGGTGGACCTCCAGGGTGACCTGGTGTACGAGATCGACCTGATCTCGTATGAGCGCACGCTCGGCGACGACGCGTTCGACACGGGTCTCGACGAGTTCATCGAGGCGAAGGCCTCACTCCAGGACCAGCTGATCACCCTGTTTCCCGATGTGCCCGCGGCCCGCCCGACGCCGACCCCGGACACATCGGACTCATGACGGGTTGGTGATCATGTGGAAGAACCCGCCGCGTGTCCCGACCCAGATGCGGTTCTTCCAGACCACGGGCGTGCTCTCGATACACCCGCCTACCGGTGTCGACCACAACGTGGGCGGTTCGATCGAGGTGTCACGCACATCGAATCCATGCAACACACCGGCGCAGTCGCCCTGAACGAGTACGTCGTCGACCACGACCGGGGAACTCCAGACCGGGCCCGGCAGCCGGAGCGTCCATCTCGTCTCACCGGTGGCGCGATCGAGGCCGAGTACGCGCCCGTCGGCCGTCGGCACGATCACGACATCTCGATGCACTGCCGGTGTCGCCCAAACCCCGGTGTCGAGGCCGTTGCGCGCTGGCACCGACCAGACGACTGGATCATCAGGGCGTCGCGGGTCGAGCTTCATGACCTGTCCAACCGCCATGCTGCGGGCGTTGCCGCGTTCGTACTCGCTGGCGGCGTACAGGAACCCCTCGTCGTCGGCGACGACCGTCGCGTCGGTGTCGTCCCCATTCCAGAACCGGAACACCCTCGCCGGGTCGCCGCCATCGCGCACCGGTCCGAGATCCCAGCCGTTGATGAGACCGCCCGAGTTCGCGGCATACGCGATGTCACCCACGATCGTCACCGAGCTCTCGATCGACACGTTGTCGCCCACGGCGCTGCGTAGTTCGTCATCCCAACCCGGCACGACCGAAACGAGTTCGGGCGCGACGGCCGCGAACCCGTCTGGCCCATAGGAACGGTTCAGGCGCACCACATGGAAGTTCGAGTTCTCTCCACCCACGAACAGGAAGTCGTCGAGCACCAGCGGTGAGCCGTCCCAGTCGTCGTTCCACACCCGCGGCAAGAACGCTTGCGCATCGAGCGCCCACAACTCCACCAGCTCGCCGCGGTCGAACGACAGCACGCGGAGCCGGTTGTCGCGAGAACCGACGTAGATGAGCGGGTGCCCATCAGGATCAACGGTGAGCGTGCCCTTGATCAGGTCGCCGGTCACGAATGGCGCCATGCGCGGGGCTCCCGTCACCGCATCGAGCACATGGACGGCACGGTCATAGGCGCCGAACGCAACCCAGAGCTCGCCGCCGCGTTCCCACACTGCCGGCTGGCCGGTCCAGCCGGTGCCGCACCATTCTCGTTCGCCCTCGAGATCGGTCGACAGCGAGCACATCTTCTGCGCCGGATAGCTCCACGCGACCTGCGGCGCATCGGGCACCGGACCTTGGCCGTAATAGGACCGGGTGGGCGAACCGCGAAACGTCAACACGCCGCGCACGGCGCTGCCCCAGGGTTCACCGACCGAGTCCGGGTCGTACCAGAGCGGCCGGGGGGCAGCCGGCGAGGCAACGGGGGCGACAGCCTCGATCGCGGGGCCGAGTGTTGGTGTCGGAAGCGGCGTGGTCGTCACCACCGGCGACGGCAACTCGGGCACGAACGGCAAGACGACCTCGTCGACCGGCGCGGGTGAGCACGCAACCGCGAACCCGATCACCGCAAGCGCGGCCGCCAGACCGCGTGTCCACTGATCCCGCCAGGGAAACATCGTGGTCCCGCCCGGCTGCTCAGTCGCCGCCGCGGCGTGAACTATCGATAGTCGGGGTGCGGCGTGACCGCAGGTGCGTCGCTCAGAGGAAGTTGGAACAGCGACATGTCCGCATCGGACCGTGGCTCGACGTCGACCGACGGCATCGTGTCGGTGAGCACGCCGGCTGCCCGCAAGGTTGCGATCCTGGGCTCTGCGTAGGGCTGGGTCGGCACCGGTAGTGCTTCGCGCAGGGCGGCGAACTCGGCGTCGTGGATCGTCGAATCGCTGGGCAACGATGCCGCAGATGCCGCAGCCATCGCCGGGACCGGAGGCTCAACCGGTGCAGCGGGAGCCTCGGGCCGTGCTTGCAGAGAAGTGTGCTCGTGAGGAGCTTGGCCGGGCGACGCCTGTGCGGCGGGTGCGTCGACATCGACCGGTCCTGGCCATGCGGGATCGCGTCCGTCAACGAGCTGCCACGACATCGGTACGACGGTCGCATTTGCGTGCTTGCGGCACAACATGATGCCGCCGGCTGGGTCCGGGTGTTCAAGGTCGAACAACCACGCCTTGGCCTGTTGCGGAGCGAAAGTGAGCAGTGCCACCGCCGCTTTGTCGCAATTCATTCGCGCGCACTCTTCCATGCGGAAAAACGGTACTTCCTGGCCGATTCCGGTTCGGGGATGCACATCGGATTTTCTCAACACAAGCAACACGCCTCACACGTACCCGCCGGGCGCTGCAACGGTGCCATGCTTGGGTCATGGTCACTTGGGACGCGCTCGATGCGCTGAGCCACGCGTTCGAGCTCAACGGCATCGGCCCAACAAGTCGCGTCGTCGCACTCGTCGGCGACAACACCGAGGTCGCCGCGCTCGTGCGAGCCGCACTTGCGCGTTCGCACGCCGAGGCGCTCGAGATTCATCCCGTGCGCTCCGGAGCCGACGAGGTGGATCGGTTGCGGCAAGGGTCGTTGCTGCCCGGTCTGATCGAGGGCGTCGACATCGTGATCGACGCACTCGGCCCACCTACCCAAGTCACGACCGGCGCTCGCAGCCTCGTCGATGGAACCAATGCCCGACTCCTCCGCCTGCTTCCGGCAGCGGCCGAAGCCCATGTGCGGCCACCTCACGCCAGCTTGGCGACGCGAGTGGACCGTGTCGGTGGACTCGTGGCTGCTGGTCGCGACCTTGCGATCCATGACGACAACGGCACCGATCTCGTCGTTTCGCTCGACGCCATGCGGGTCACGACCGACGGCGGGCGAGCCGCCGGTCCGGGTGCTACCGCCGAGTTCCCGTCGGGTTGGGTGACGGTGACGCCCGGAGCGACCACGATCGAGGGCGACCTTGTTGTCATGCCCGGCGACGGCAATCTCTCCCGCGGTCAACACATCAGCTCACCCATCCGGCTCACGATTCGCCAAGACCGGATCATTGCGATCGATGGTGACAATGCCGACGCCGATGTCCTCCGGGCCTTGTTCGAGGCGATGGACACGGTCGACGCGTACGGGGTCGCCTCGATCAGCCTCGGGTTGAATCCGGGACGCCTCGGCTCGGGCCAACCGTTCGACGATGTCTTGATCGACAATGACCTGGCACGGCTGAGCGCCGGTGTGGTGACGATCAAGTTCGGCGACAACGAGTACGCCGACCGTCCCTGTCCGGGCCAGGTCGGGCTGGCTCTAAGCCGTCGCAGCGTCACCCTCGACGACTCGCCGTTATGCCATCACGGCACGCTCGCTGGCGATGCCACCCCCGACGTCTACGAACTCCCCGGCTAGCCCCGACCGCACACGTAACGGTGTCTGACACTGTGACGGTCGTGCGTAACGGTGCGCAACGGCGTCTGACACCGGTGACGGTCGGACGAGGCTGTCACACCCCCCTGTCAGGATTTGCGCATGGCGAATCTCGTCCTCGACCCACCATCTCCTGCTCTGCAACTGATCTCGTGCACCGACGCGCCGGCCCGGGATCATCGTTACCGCAATGCTGCCCAACTCGGGGCCGAAGCGCGCTCGATTCAGCGAACCGCGCTCGAATGGTCATTGCGCCATTCGTGCGACGTCGATCCCGACGCGGTTCGCGTCGTCCTGGCGGCACGCCAGCAACGTCTTGGTGGGCCCTTGCGCCGCTTCACCGCCGACGATGTGTGGCGGCTGATGATGACCGACATCATGTCCTGGTGCCGGGCGCGTCGTCTGCCCGTGCCCGACGGGTGCGCTCACGCCGTGCTCATCATCGCCCGAGCGTTGGCCCATAGCGGCGCATGGCATCCCGCGAGCGACGCACTCGACGACGTGGAGCATGCGCTCGAGGAATGCACCGGCATCTGGGCCGGAGAGCTCGACCGTTCGTCAGCGAGCCGCTGGCGCTAGCTACGATCGGAGTGTGGTCCGCAAATCCCCCAATACCCCCGGTCGAGTAGCACGGCCGAGCGAACCGGCGCCTGCGCCGCGACGCCAACGCCGCGACCGACGCCAACTCGTGATTCAGATCATGGCGGCGTTGCTCGTGCTCGCCATGCTCATGCCAGTCCTCGCGTTCTTCCTCTAGCGCGCTTCTTCGCTGTCTCTCCCTAACCGGGCATCGCCGCGCCACTGACCCCGTGGCCCCTCCGGCCGCCACTACGCTTGATCGGCATCCCACAGGCGTGGGGGCGTCAGGAGTTGTGGTGATCCGCCAGAACCGAGCCGTGCCGATCCTCATGGTGCTCACCCTTGCCTGGGTCCTCTATTTGGCCGGCTGCTTCGGATCAGAAGAACCCGAAATCTCGACCGAAGACGTTACGCCGACCACCGTCATCCCGACCCCGACTCCCGAGCGTGTCGTCACGGACAATGCGGCCGCCGCCTTGGCCCAGACCGAAGAACCCTTCATCTACACGATCGAAGAGGGCGATCTTCTGCCGTCGATCGCGACCAAGTTCAATGTGACCCAAGATGTCATCCTGCGGGCCAACCCCGACCTGAATCCCAACGTCCTGTTTGCGGGCGACCGCATCCGTATTCCCGGCGCAACCACGGTGAATACGATCGACGAGGACCGCGAAGCCGCCCGCGAAGCGGGCGACTCGATCGACTACGTCGTCGAGGCCGGCGACAACCTGGGCGCAATCGCGGAGACCTGGACCGTGACCCTCGATGCGTTGCTCGAAGCCAACCCCGATGTCAATCCGAACGCTCTGCAGATCGGCCAGCTACTGGTCATTCCGCCATTTGGATCTGGGTTCACCGCCGAGGAGCTCGAAGCGTTCAGCGCCCCAACGTGCGCGGAACGTCAACCGGGCGAGATCCTGATGCACACCGTCGAGCCCGGCGACAGTGCCTCGGCACTGGCCGCGTTCTACGGCGTGACCATCGAAGAGCTCATTGGCGCGAACCTGCTCGACGACGAGAACCAGCTCGTGGTTGGCCAAGAGCTGAACATCCCGCCGCCGAGCCAGGAATCGGAGTGCTGAGCGATCAGCTCTCGGCGATCGTCACGCTTTCGATCACCATGTCGGTTACGGGCCGGTCGCCAGGACCCGTTGGCACGGCCTGCATCTGCGGAACGAGTTCGAGGCCACCGACGACCTTGCCGAACAGGCTGTAGCTCGGGGGCAAACGGGCGCCATCGGGGCCGCTGATGATGAAGAATTGGCTGCCGTTGGTGTTTGGACCTGCGTTGGCCATCGCCAGCGAACCAATCTCGTACTGACCAGGCTGAGGCAGTTCGTCTTCGAATCGGTAGCCGGGCCCGCCCATGCCGCTTCCCTGCGGGCAGCCGCCCTGAAGCACGAAGCCATTGATCACGCGGTGGAAGATCAGGCCGTCGTAGTAGTGGTAGCGGGCCAGCGTCACGAAGTTGTTGACCGTCTTGGGCGCAATGTCGGGGTACAGGGCGATCGTGAGGTCACCCATCGACGTCTTCATCGTCGCGATGTAGGTCTTCTCGGGGTCGATGCACATCGGAGGCGGCGCATCGAACTCACGCTGCTGTGGGCTCGAGCCGTCGGCGGCGGGGCATTCGGTCATGAGGGGTCCTCTCCTGCGGTCATTCCGTGATCTCACGGAATCGGCGTCGTCACACGCAACGCTCGGCTGGACCCTAGAGGCAGATCAGCGTCGGCACACACACCATGCCAATGGCGCCGAGCGGCGGATCGGGTCCTAGCCTTGAAGCGTTCGAAGGATCTGGGAGGACGAACGTGGAGATCAGCAAGGTCGCCGTCATCGGCGGCGGGACGATGGGATCCGGCATTGCCGAAGTTTGCGCCAAGGCCGGTATCGACACCATCGTGATGGAAGCCGACGCTGGCGCGGCCGAAGCGGCCCAGGGTCGGATTCTCGGCTCGATGGACAAGGCCGTCGCCCGAGAGCGTCTGAGCAGCGACGACCGTGACACCGCGGCGGGGCTCTTGTCCTACACGACCGATATCGAGTCGCTCGCCGACCGTGATCTGGTGATCGAGGCAATCATCGAGAACGAAGCGATCAAGCTCGACCTGTTCGGCCGCCTCGACGAGATCACGCCTGAGCACGCGATCCTCGCCTCGAACACCTCGTCGATCCCACTGATCAATCTCGCCACCGCGACGAAGCGGCCAGCTCAGGTACTCGGCCTGCACTTCTTCAACCCGGCGACGGTGCAGAAGTTGTGCGAGATCGTGGTTTCGATCGCCACCGATGACCAAGTGCTCGCAACTGCCAAGTCGTTTGCCGAGGACACGTTGGGCAAGTCGACGATCATCGCTCAGGACCGAGCCGGCTTCATCGTGAATCGCCTATTGGTCCCGTATCTCCTGCAGGCGATCGCGCTCTACGACACGGGTCAGGCCAGTCGCGAAGACATCGACAACGGGATGATGTTCGGCTGCGCGCACCCAATGGGTCCGCTGACGCTGTGCGACCTGATCGGGCTCGACACCATCAAGTCGGTCGCCGACGTGCTTTACGAAGAGTTCAAGGAGCCGACCTACGCGCCACCGCCGCTGCTCAAGCGGATGGTGTCGGGCGGGCGCCTCGGACGAAAGACCGGCGCCGGCTTCTACGACTACGAGTAGTACGCGTTTCGTTCGCTTCGCTCCGAAACGCTGCGTTCGGTGAAGACCCGGCGGTCCTCACCGGATCGCTTCGCTCCGAAACGCTGCGTTCGGCGATCGAAAAATGAATCATGGTCGGCAGCCACCCCCCAGCAGCCGCCGACCATGAGAACCAGCCCCCAGATCGAACTGCCCTGACGATAGCCACAATTCGTGGCATCCACAGCCTTGCTGGACGAGATGTCCAGTGGTCGTTGCCACCGAGGCGGCGCCTCGATTGCTAGCTGACGAGCCGATCCGACTCAGCCGTCGCCGGTGTCCACCGCACGCGGCGCGGCGTCGCCTCTTGCACCTTGCCAGAATCCCCGCAGGACCAGCACGCGTCACTCATCTGCCCGCGCCAGGTGACGTCGCAATCGGCGCACACCATCGTGGTCTGACGGGGCTTCGCCCGAGCGGTCTTCGGTGACATGCGGGCCACAGTAGAGATGCGGTCCTAAGCCAACGCGGATACCTGGGGAATTGTTGATAACTAGAAAATCGCGGCGGGATTGTAGGCCGCAGCCTGTGGATAACGGGTGGCAATCGCGTCGACGTGCGCAATCACCGCCGTCGTTTGTTGCGGGGCGAGCCCCGCCAGCGCGAGGGGTTCAGCCATCAACGCAGCAATCTCTTCGGCGCCGAGCGGGAAGCGGTTATCGGCCCCCAGGCGCTCGGCAAGTCCGGTTCGGGTCCCGTCGGCCTCGCGGATCTCAAGGGCCGACGCGACCGCATGTTCCTTGATGAGCTCGTGAGCATGCTCTCGCCCTGCTCCCGCCTTGACGGCGGCCATAAGCATTCGGGTCGTGGCAACAAAGGGCAAATACTCCGCCAACTCGCGGTCGGCGACGGCCCCAAAGGCGCCGAAACCATCGAGCACGGTCAGGAACGTTTCGAACAGACCATCGATCGCCAGGAATGCGTCGGGAAGCGCAACGCGGCGCACAACCGAACAACTGACGTCGCCCTCGTTCCATTGGTTGCCCACCAACGCTCCGACCATGGCAAGGTGGCCACGAAGAATGGCGACAAACCCGTTCACTCGCTCACAGGAACGCGCGTTCATCTTGTGGGGCATCGCCGAGGAGCCCACCTGGCCCGCGGCGAACCCTTCGGTGACCAGATTCTCGCCCGCCATCAGACGAATCGTCGTTGCGAGCGAGCTGGGTGCAGACGCCAACTGCACCAGGGCGCTCACGACGTCGAAATCGAGGGAACGGGGATAGACCTGGCCGAC
>CALLPT010000033.1 GCA_938015575.1 uncultured Acidimicrobiales bacterium | reverse complement strand
GGATGGCGAACTGGTCCGACTGCACGACGACGCGCATGCCGATCCGACCGTAGAACGCGGTCAGCGCGGACACGTCGGCGGCGTGCATCATCATGTGGCCGATCCCGAATCGTGGGCGAGGGTCCGCTTGGTTTGTCGTGTTTTCGGTGGTGGTGGTTTTGATCAGTGGCATGGTTGCTCCTGTTGGCTGTTTGGGCTGTTTGGGTTGTTTGGTTTGGTGACTCGGATGGCTGGTTCAGGCATCAAGAAGCTGCTCCGCCATCCACTGACGCTTGACGCGACGCCAGTCCTCGTCGGTGAATGTGCGACGCCAGTACGGCGAAATCGACGCGGTCGACAGGTCGACACCGCGCTCGCTCGCCAGGTGCCGTCGCACGGCCCGGACCTCGGCGGCTTCGCCGTGCACGAACACGTCGAAGCGCCCCGCCGGAAAGGCCGCGCCGGCGATTGCATCGACCAGCAGGCTTTCGGGATCGTCGGCGGTCGCTCGGTGCAGCCAACGCACGTCGACGTCGGCGTCGCTTGGCAGTTCGATCTCGTTGGCTTCACCGTCGACGACGACGAACGCGAGTGCTCGCGCCTCGGGCTGAAGCGCTTCGAGGCTCGCACCGATGGCGCCGAGCGCGCTTTCGTCACCGGCGAGCAGATGCCAGTCGGCAGTCGGCGATGGACGATACGAGCCGCCGGGCCCATCGAACTGCAGCCGGTCGCCGGGCTTGGCCCGCTGAGCCCACGCCCCGGCGTACCCCACGTCACCGTGGACGACGAAGTCGATGGACAACGTCTGCGTCCCTGGGTCCCAGCGCCGGATCGTGAACCGCCGCGGGCGTGGTCGATGCTCTGGACCGGCCTGTTCGACGTCTTCTGGGGTGAACGGCACGGTGACCGGTGATCCTGCGGGCAGGAATCGCGCGTTGATATACGCGTCGGTTGCGCCGTTGGGCTCGAACGCGTGCAGCGTTCCACCGGTGAGATGGACTCGCAGCAGTGTTGGACTGAGCGGCTCGACGGATTGCACTTCGGCGTATTGAATGGATGAATACATGAGTCTCCTGGGGTTTATCTTGTTTGTTAGGGCACCCTAACAACCCATGAAAGGTGCCAGGCATTCCCGGCCGCCGAGAAAATCCCGCGATCGGGTCGACCCATGCGTGCGGAATACTCCAGCGATCGAGCCGTTGGCCCCTATCGGCCCCGAATCTCGCCAGCAGGAAGCCCGCATGCCCACACGTCCTCGGATCTCTACTGCCGCGCTACTCCTCGCTGCCTGCGCCTTGTTGGCCAGCGGATGTGCCGTAGATGTTTCACAAATCACCCGGCTGCCCGATGCGGGCGCATCATCAGCCACCGCAACGGCACCGATGGCAACACTGCCCGGCAGCGACGGGACAACGACCGAATGCCCCAGTGGGCTGACCGACGACGGCGCCGCACTGCTCGCCACGCGCCTTTCGGCAACCGGGGCTGTAGTGCCCGTGTATGAGCTCGAGGCGGCTATCGACCCGGCGACCGGCAACGTCGATGGATCTCTCCGCGCCGCGATCCCGGCCGATGACGACCGCATGCGGTTCCGGGTATTCGCCGGTATGGAAGCGTTCAACAGCGGGCTGGCGATTTCGAATGTCACCGTCGACGGCGGCCGCGTCGACCACGAACTCGACCGCTCGTTGCTGACCGTCGAGAACCCATCGGGACCGGGCGATCGCGAAGTCGCAATCGATTTCGACTTCACCATCGATCAGATGGCCGCGAACGAAAGCCTCCTCGGTGCACTCACCGGCGACACCCTCCAACCAGACCAGGTCGGGCTGCTCGGGCGGACCGAGACCGGTATGCAACTTGGCCATTGGTTCCCGGTCTGGATGCCCAATGGCACCCGCACCGACCCCGATCCGTCGGGGTTCGGCGACATCGGCGCATTCGCGGCGGCCGTGATCTGCGCTCGCGTCGCAGTACCCGACGACTACACGGTGATCACCAGCGGCGCCCGCTTCGCCGCAGACGGCGCCACCGTGTCGGAGAGCGCGACCGGCATCCGAGACTTTGCGATGCTGATCAGCAACGACATCGAAATGCTCAAGGGCACCGTCGAAGGCGTCGAGGTTCGAGTCTGGGGACCGAGCGGCGACCGCGAGGCACTCCAGACCGCGCTCGACTACTCGCTTGTATCCCAGCAAGCCCTGCACAACGCGTTCGGCCCCTACCCCTGGACCGAGATCGATGTCGTCTCGGCACCGCTGGGTGGCGGTGTCGGCGGGATGGAATGGCCAGGCATGGTCTGGATCGAACGGTCCCTGTTCGCGGGCGGAATCCCCGGATTGGGCGGTCTCGGCGGGCTCGGCGACCTCTTTAACAATGATCTGTTCGACGATGTCCTCGGCGGTCTCGGCGGCGAGGCCCTTGACAGCACGCTCGAGTGGACCATCGCCCACGAGCTCGGCCACGAATGGTTCCACGCCGTTGTCGGCAACGACTCCATTGCCAGCCCCGCAGTCGACGAACCCCTTGCACAATTCGCCGCCTGTGTCGCGATGGAACGCATCCACCCCGACAACTGGCGCGACATCTGCGACGCCCAGACAACGGATCAGTTTGCGCAAGCTCGTGCGCTCGGCGTCGACGATGCGCCGGCCGATCAGGCGTCTGACGAGTTCGACTCGGCGCTGCAATACGGCGCCGTCGTCTACGGCAAGGCCCCGGGCTTCTACTTCGAAGCGGCCGAGATCATGGGATGGGACGAGCTCGTCGATGCTCTCGCTGGATTCGTTGAGGCCAACGCCTTCAGTCTCGTCGGCACCGACGTCTTGCGCGACCACCTGGTCGAGGCAGCCGGCGACAATGGGCCAGCGATCGATGCGCTCTGGGAGCGGTGGTTCAGCGAAGCCAGAGGCGATGAAGACATCGAAGCCACCGACCTGTTTGGCGGCGGGCTCGGCGGCCTGGGCGACCTGTTCGGCGAGGACCTGTTCGGCGAAGGTGGCGCCTCGCTCGACGAACTGTTCGGCGATGGCGAGCTCGATCTCGACGACTTCATGGGCGAGTTCTTCGGCGAGGACTCCCCATTCGGCCAGGGCTTTCTCGACGAGAACGGCCAGCCCAACCTCGACGACTTCTTCGGCGAAGACTCACCGTTCGGCGACGGCAGCATCTTCGAATTCCTCGATGACGGCGAGTTGACCGAGGATGAATTGAATCAATTGCTCGAAGATCTCTTGGGCGGCTGAGCGCCGCTAGCTTGCTGGCCAACTCGGGGCGGCGTGTCTGCGCCAGCGAGGAGGGAGCCTGCGATGGATCTTGAGTGGCACGGCGATCGGGTCGCTGCGACGTTCGACCGCGACCCGGACGATGACCTGATCGACATGGAGTTCGTGCGCCACGACCGGCTCAATCGCGTGCGCGCCGAGATGGACCGGCACGGCGTCGACGTCTGCCTGCTGTTCGATCCGGTGAACATCCGTTACGCAACGGATTCGCGGAACATGCAGATCTTCACGGCCCGCAACGGGCCGTCTCGCTACCTGTTTCTTCCGCTCGACGGTCCGGTCGTGCTGTTCGAGTTCACGGGTTGCGAACATCTCGCCGCCGATCTGACGACCATCGACGAAATCCGTCCAGCGATGACCGCGAGCTACGTCGCTGCGGGCGACGCAATCGCCGACACCGAGCGAGCCTGGGCTGCGTCGATCGCTGAGCTGATCCGCCAGCACTGCGGTCCGACGGCAACCGTCGGCGTCGAGCGCATGAACGCCGGCGCTGCGATCGCGCTGGCGGGCCAGGGATTCACCATCGTCGACGCGCAACAGCCAGTGGAGCGAGCGCGCGCGGTGAAATCCGACGAAGAGCTCAAGTGCATCCGGTCCTCGATCCAGGCCACCGAGCGGGGCGTGGGGGCACTTCGAGACGCCATCCGCCCCGGCCTGACCGAGCAGCAGCTGTGGAGCGTGTTGCACCAGGCAGTCATTGCCCAAGGCGGCGACTACGTGGAGACGCGACTGCTCAGCTCGGGCGAACGCACGAACCCGTGGTTCCAAGAGGCAAGCCACCGGGTTGTCGAGGCGAACGAACTCATCGCCCTCGACACCGACGTGGTGGGGTGCTTCGGGTACTACGCCGACTTCTCTCGCACGTTCCACGCCGGCCCTGACGCACCGACCGCCCAGCAGCGTGAGCTCTACCGGGTCGCCCACGAACAAGTCCACCACAACATGGGGATCATCGCCCCCGGCGTGTCGTTCAAGGAGTACTCCGAACGAGCCTGGAACATCCCAGCCGAGTACGAGAACGGGCGGTACTACCTGTCGGCGCACGGCGTGGGTATGACGGGTGAGTACCCGTATCTGTACCACCAGCGCGACTACGACGCCGCCGGTTACGACGGTGTGTTCGTGCCGAACATGACGATCTGCGTCGAGAGCTACATCGGCCACAACGATGGCGGCGAGGGCGTGAAGCTCGAACAGCACTGCCTGGTGACCGAGACCGGTCTTGAGCCACTGTCGAGCTTTCCGTTCGAAGAGGCGCTGCTGGCTGGCTAGTTTCGCTCCGTGGCCGACGACTCGCAGTTCTACACCGGACTCGTCGCCGAGGCCTACGCGTTGCTGGCTTCGGCGCCACCCGATCCGGCGCCCTACGAGCGCTTCGCCCGTCGCGGCAACGGGCCCGCACTCGAACTTGCGTGCGGCGACGGCAAGCCGATGCTCGACCTGATCGAGGCTGGCCTCGAAGTCGACGGCCTGGACAGTTCCGCGGACATGCTCGACCGCTGCCAAGTTGCTGCGACGAGGCGCCGGCTCGGCAACGTGAACCTGCATCTGGGCGATATGGCCGACTTTGACCTTGGCCGCACCTACCGCTCGGTCTACGTGGCGGGCGCGTCGATCACGCTGTTGCCCGACGACGACTCGATCGGCGCCGCACTCGCCTGCACGGCACGCCACCTGGGCGAGGGTGGCCGAGCCATGGTCCCGTTCTGGATCCCGCCAGCCGACGCTGATGTGGGACGAGTAATCGAGGCCGAGGTGAACGACGACCCAGGAACCATGCTGCGATGCACGATGGTCGAGATCGAGCGAGATGAAGCCACGCGGAATCACGCATCGCTCCTTCGGTACGAGCGGGTCATCGCGGGCGACGTGACCGAGGCAGTCGAGCGGTGGTGGAACGTGCACTGGCTTACGGTCGACGACGCGGTCGCTTTGGCTGCCCACGCAGGCTTTGCCGAGGTGCAAGCCCGCAGCCTCGGCGGAGAGCCTGCCCCGCTCGACGCAACGCTCTTCACGCTGCGATTGGCTCGCTGATCGGCCGACACGGTTGAAACGTGTGTCCGAAATCACCCTGACTACCTTGGATTCCCGACTATCATGGATTCCATGACTACGCAGCGGAGATCACAACTCGTAGGCCGAATCGCCCGATGCATCGCTCCCCAGGACGCGAAGCCATGATTCGGTTGCTGCGAGCAGCGATGCATCGCTGGCTAACTGCAGAGCGATCAGCCGTCGACCACGATTCGGTGCGGGCCTATCGAGACGCAACCCACATCGGCATGGGCGAGATCGGTCAGGTCTTCAACCG